>CAZUVO010000007.1:0-29339 GCA_964623955.1 uncultured Rhizobiaceae bacterium | reverse complement strand
CATGGCGGCACGCTCTTTTTCGACGAAGTGGCGGATATGCCGCTGGAAACCCAGGGCAAGATGGTGCGCGTGATTCAGGAACAATCCTTCGAGCGCGTCGGCGGCAGCGCCCGTGTCGAAGTAGATGTGCGGGTGATATCCGCAAGCAACAGAGACCTTGCCGAGGAAATCCGCGCCAAGCGGTTTCGCGAGGATTTGTTTTACCGGCTAAATGTGGTGCCCATCGCCATGCCGGCGTTGCGCGACCGGCGCGAGGACATTCCGGATTTGGCGCGCCATTTCATGCAGCGCGCCGCGGAATCCTCCGGTTTGCCGCCGCGCGAAATAGCGGCGGACGCGATGGCGGTTTTGCAATCCTGCGACTGGCCCGGCAATGTGCGGCAGTTGCGCAATGTCATCGAGTGGCTGCTGATCATGTCGCCGGGCTCCTTCAAGGATGTCGTCACCGCAGCCATGCTGCCGCCCGAACTGGGCGCGGCGGCGAGTGAGATGTCGTCCGACCGATGGACCGGTGAAATCATGGCGCTCTCGCTGCGCGATGCCCGCGAAGTGTTCGAGCGCGAATATTTGGCGACCCAGTTGAGCCGCTTCGGCGGCAATATTTCGCGTACGGCGCAGTTCGTCGGCATGGAGCGCTCGGCACTTCACCGTAAACTAAAGGGCCTCAACGTGACCGAAACCGATCGCGCGCGGGACAGGGCGCGCGCGGCCGGGGAGGCCGACCGGGCATGAGCGTGCGGGGCATCCGAGGATGAGGGTCATCGTTTGTGGCGCCGGCCAGGTCGGCGCGAGCATCGCCCGCCAGCTTGCCGGCGAGGCGAATGACGTCACTGTGATCGATAACGATCCGGAGATCGTGCAGAAGCTGCTGGAAACAGCGGAAGTCAGGTGCCTGGTGGGGAATGCATCGCTGCCGGACGTGCTCGACGAGGCCGGCGCGAAGAATGCCGACATGGTCATCGCCGTGACCTATTCGGACGAGGTCAATATGGTCGCCTGCCAAGTCGCCCATTCCATATTTGGCGTGCCCGAAAAGATAGCGCGCATTCGCGATCAGAGCTATCTGGAGCCGGCCTGGGCGGATCTTTACAGCCCGGATCATCTGCCGATCGATCTGATCATTTCGCCGGAAATCGAAGTCGCGCATGCCATCGAACGCCGTCTGCAATTGCCCGGCGCTCTCGACATGCTGCCGTTCGGCGACGGCCGCTTGCGCGTGATCGCGGTACGCTGCCAGGACGGCTGCCCGATCGTGAATACGCCGCTCCGCCAATTGACCGAGATATTTCCCAATCTCAATATCGTCATCCTCGGAATCATGCGCGGCGATAATTTGATCGTGCCGCGTGGCGACGATCAGATGCTGGTCGGTGACGAGGTATATTTCGTTGCCGACAGCGAACATGTCGAACGTTCCATGGCGGCGTTCGGGCATGAGGAAAAGGAAGCGCGCCGCATGGTGATTGTCGGCGGCGGCAATATCGGCCTGTTTCTGGCAACTGCCTTGGAAGAGACCCATCCCGAACTGAACCTCAAGATCGTCGAAGTGAACGCCAAGCGCGCGCAATATCTCGCGCAAACCTTGAACCGGACGACCGTCATTCATGGCGATGCACTTGACAGCGATATTCTGACGGAAGTGAACATCGCCATGACCGAGGCGGTGATCGCCGTGTCGAATGACGACGAAGTCAATATTCTGGCATCGCTCCTCGCCAAGCGCGCCGGCTGCCAGCGCGCCATGACCCTGGTCAACAGCTCGAACTATGCGCCCTTGATGGGAACCCTTGGGGTCGATGTCGCGGTCAGCCCAAGGGAATCGACCGTCTCAACCATTCTGCAGCGAATTCGCCGCGGGCGGATATTGGGCATTCAATCGATCCGCGACGGCTTGGCCGAAATCATCGAGGCCGAGGCGCTCGAAACCTCGCCCCTGGTCGGTAAGCCGCTCAACGAGATCAAACTGCCGAGCGGTATTCTCATCGGCGCGATCCTGCGCGACGGCGAGGTCATTATTCCGCGCGGCGACAGCGTCATCGCCGTGCATGATCGGGTTGTCGTATTTGCCGCCGCCACGGCGGTCAGAAAACTCGAAAAAATGTTTTCCGTCAGTCTTGAGTTTTTCTGAGGAGCTGGTCCCGCCATGTCGAGAATCGCCTATGTCAATGGCAGCTACGTGCCGCACTGCGAAGCGGAAATTCACGTCGAGGATCGCGGCTATCAATTCTCCGACGGCGTCTACGAAGTGGCCGCCGTGTGCCGTGGCCGGATCATCGACGAGGACGGCCATCTGGTGCGTCTGAAACGCTCGCTGAGCGAATTACAGATGGCCTTGCCCATGGCCGATGCACCCTTCGCCATGGTGTGTCGCGAAACGCTGCGGCAGAACCGTATTAAGGACGGAATCCTCTATATCCAAGTCTCGCGCGGTGTCTCGCGGCGCGATCATCCGTTTCCCGAAGACGTCGAACCGGCTCTGGTAATGACGGCCCGGGCGGTCGGCTGGCCGGCGGATGCGGACAGCGACCCGGGCGGGCAGGTGGTCAGCATTGCCGATATCCGCTGGCTGCGGCGGGATATTAAGTCCGTCTCCCTCCTGCCTAATGTGCTCGCCAAGCAGGAAGCGCGCGACAAGGGCGCCTATGAGGCCTGGCTGGTGGACGATGAGGGGTTCGTGACCGAAGGGTCCTCGACCAACGCGTGGATCGTCGATGTCGAGGGCCGGATCGTAACCCGGGAGTTGGGCCCTAATATTCTCGGCGGCATCACCCGCGCGACGGTGATCGAGCTTGCGCGCGACAATGGCATCGAGGTTGCCGAGCGGAAATTTTCCCTCGACGAGGCACTCGCCGCGCCGGAAGCGTTTCTCACCAGCACGACATCATTCGTGCGTGGCATTGTCGGTATCGACGGCAAAGAGATCGGCGACGGCACGCCCGGCCCGGTTACCCGCCGTCTGCGCGGGCTCTATCTCGAATATTGCCGCGGCGCCGGATCGAACGCATAAACGGCGGTAGGGCGGCTACGCGCCCTGACCGGTTAAATGAATGCGCAGTAGTTCCGGGATCGTCGCCGGGTCGCGCCGGCCGAAACCGCATTCCGCCGCGATGCCGAAATCCATAACATAACGCTTGGCGGTGGTGAGCCGCCTCTCCGTGCCCTCGGCACCGTCGCGATAATGTACCAGGCCGAGATAAAGCTCAGTCTCGCTGCCGAGCTTGAGTTTCGTGAGCGGCGCGTAAAAATCATCGTCATCGCGCTCGCGCGGCACCGGCACATGAATCCAGTTCACCGCGCGCGGCGCGCCGGCGCAGATGCCGTTGGCGAAAGCGACCGAAGTGGCACTGTCCTTTGGTTCGATAATGTGGCGGTGGCCCGGGTCGCCATAGCAGAGATGAAATCCCAACTCGACCGGCTCCGGGACGTCGCCCGAGAGCTCGGCAATGCGCGCGAGCGAATTTGTCAGGATATCGTCGTAATAGAGCTCGCAGCCGCCGTCATGGCCGACCACCTCATAACAAACGTCCCATTGGATGGCGAGTTCGTCCGGCGGGATGGCGTTCAGCATGGTCTCGATTTCGCTTTTCATGGCGCGCCGGTAACCGGCTTCGACAGCGGCGCGGTCCTGGAGCACGATAAATCCGGTTAGAAAGGCGACGGGGGTCGGCAGTGCGACCTGAAAACGGGTGGCCGGCGGGATGGTGCCGTCCTGTTTGAGGCGCGCGAACAGTCGGTATGACGCGATGGCATGTTCGGCATAGCCGAGCGAGCCGAAAGCGACCTCTTCCGCACTGACCTCGGGGCGCAATTTGAAGAAGCGCCGCTCCACTTTCTCATTGGCGCCGGGAAGCTGCACCAGAGTTTCAACGCTGTAGAATTGTGCATGGCCGTCGAGAACGCGCTCCTGCCAGCGAATCCAATTTCCCCGCGCGCCGGTTTCTCCGTCGGGATAGCGCGCTGCGTTCTCGCCAAATGAGGCGGCGAGTGTGCGAAACACCTCTTCTGCGTCACTCAGCCCGACACTGCCAACAAGCAATATATTATGGGGCAATATATTTGCGTCACAGATTCCCATTTTAGTAACTGTTTTTCTGATACTTGAAGATAATTATTAAACTCTATACTGAAGTGAATTTGGAGCCTTTATCGGGCAAAAACAAAATAATTGCTCCGGAAAATTTTACCGTACTGGGCAGTCAAATGTTTGTCGCGGCGGCGGAAACACCCATATAGTAATTCAATAAAGCAGGGACAAACGGCGTCTTCGCCGATAGCGGACGTCGAAAATGGTTCGAATGACGCGTTCGAGCCCAAATAAAGGCAGAAAAGAGCGGGGGAAAAACCATGCCCAGTGACAAATCCCAAAATCTTCAGGATGTGTTTCTCAACCACGTGCGCAAAGTCAAAATGCCGGTCACCATATTTCTGGTGAACGGCGTGAAGCTACAAGGCGTGATTACCTGGTTCGATAATTTTTGCGTTCTACTGCGCCGCGACAATCACTCGCAACTGGTTTACAAACACGCGATTTCGACCGTCATGCCGGGACAGCCGATTCAGCTGTTCGAAAGTGGCGGAGATGAGGAAGGCGATGACGAATAGGGAAACCGCCCATTCCCTCTAGCCATGTGAAATCCGCAGCCGGCGGGCAGCGGACCGTCGCTTGCGTTATTCATCCGGATTTGCCGCTTCAGCGGAGGAGGAACGGCGCCGGCCACGGGGCGGTGGGCGCCTGCGATAGGGTCGCCGCAGCGCGCGACAGCGCGGCACGGCTGGAGGAGGCCATCGGGTTGGCGGCTGCAATCGGGCTGGAGGTCGCTCACGCTGCCGTCGTGAGCCTGCCGCGCGTCCGGCCGGCGACCCTGTTCGGTTCTGGCAAGGTTGAAGAAATCGGCGAGACCGTGCAGGAGAACGAGGCTGTCATCGTCATCATCGACGGTGCCCTCTCTCCGGTACAGCAGCGCAATCTGGAACGTGCCTGGGGCTGCAAGGTGATCGACCGAACCGCCCTCATATTGGAAATTTTTGGCGCCCGGGCACGCACCCGAGAGGGCAATCTGCAGGTCGAATTGGCGGCGCTCTCCTATCAGCGCAGTCGACTTGTCAGATCGTGGACTCATCTCGAGCGCCAGCGCGGCGGCTTCGGTTTTCTCGGCGGCCCCGGCGAGACGCAGATTGAGGCCGACCGGCGGCAAATCAGCGAGCGTATCTCGCGCCTGAAGCGCGACTTGAAAGATGTCGCCCGGACGCGCTCGCTGCACCGTTCCGCCCGCCAGCGGGTGCCCTATCCGGTCGTCGCGCTGGTCGGCTACACCAATGCCGGCAAATCGACCCTCTTCAACCGGTTGACCGGAGCGGATGTCGCGGTGAAGGACCAGGTCTTCGCCACTCTCGATCCGACCATGCGCGGTTTGGTGCTGCCGTCGCGCCGCAAGGTCATTATTTCCGACACGGTGGGTTTTGTCTCCGACCTGCCGCACGATCTGGTGGCAGCGTTCCGCGCGACCCTGGAAGAGGTCGGCGAGGCCGATCTTATTCTTCATGTGCGTGACATTTCGCATCCGCAAACCGCCGAGCAAAGGAGAGACGTGCATGCGGTGCTCATCGATATGGGCTTGGAGCCGCAAGTTCGCGCCGGGCTGATCGAAGTTCACAACAAGGTCGATCTGCTGTTGCCGGAAAAGCGCCGTGAGGCCGGCGCAGGAGGCGGGCAGGGCGGCACGTCCGTCGCGGTCTCAGCGTTGAGCGGCGAGGGTATGGAGGCTCTGCTTGAGCTCATCGACCGAGAATTGTCGCGCGAACGAAATATTGTAACGCTCAAGATTGGCCTCGCCGACGGCGCCACCATTGCCTGGCTCTACCGCCATGGCGAGGTCCTGAACCGGGTCGACGATGACAGTTTCGCCCATTTTCGGGTCGGTTTGTCGCCGGCCGATATCGACCGCCTCAACCGCCGCCGCGCCGCCTCTCAAGCACCCAATTCATAAGCGAAAATTCGAATTTCCATCGGGCCGGCCACGTGCCGGTTGACAGGGCAGGGTATGGGTCCCTATATAGCGCCTAGCACTCATCGGCGCGGAGTGCTAATAACCGTGCCGGGAGAATGAAACAATCAGAGTTGGAGGCTCTCGCCTCGCAACCTAGGTGGGAGATAAACTATGAATATCAAGCCGTTATCAGATCGTGTCCTGGTCCGCCGCCTCGATGTGGATGAAAAAACCGCAGGCGGCATCATCATTCCCGATTCCGCTCAGGAAAAGCCCTCCGAGGGAGAGGTTGTCGCTGTCGGGCCCGGCGAGCGGGACGAAGGCGGAAGCATCCACGCATTGGACGTGTCGGCAGGTGACCGCATTCTGTTCGGCAAGTTTTCCGGCACCGAGGTGAAACTTGATGGTGAGGAACTGCTCATCATGAAGGAATCCGACATCATGGGAATCATTCAGTAAGGCAGGCGCGACACCATGGCTAAGAAAGACATTCGGTTTTCCGGCGAAGCTCGCGACAAGCTGCTGAGCGGAGCGGACAAGCTTGCGGACGCGGTCGAAGTCACCCTCGGCCCGAAGGGCCGCAATGTGGTTTTCGAGCGTGGCGAAAGCACGCCGCGCAGCACCAAGGACGGCGTTACGGTCGCCAAGGAAATCGAGCTCGCGGATCGCTTCGAGAATATGGGTGCACAAATGCTCCGCAATGTCGCGGCCCGCACCGGCGAAGTGGCCGGCGACGGTACTACGACCGCGACCATTCTCGCCCGTGCCATGCTGCGCGAAGGCAATAAGGGCGTCACCGCCGGCATGAATCCGATGGATGTGAAACGCGGCATCAACATGGCGGTCTCGGTCGCCATCAAAGACATCGCCAAGCGGGCCAAGTCGGTTTCGACTCATGACGAGATCAGCCATGTCGCGCGCATCGCCGCTAATAATGACCAGATGGTCGGCGAGATGATTTCCGCCGCGATGAAAGAGGTCGGTCAGGACGGGGTTATCACCGTCGAGGAAGCCACGACCCTCGATAGCGAGCTCGAAATCGTCGATGGCATGCGTTTCGACAAGGGCTTTCTGTCGCCCTATTTCATGACCAATGCAGAGAAGATGATCGCCGAGCTGCGCGACCCATATATCCTGCTGCATGATTCGAAAATCTCCAATCTTTCCGGCATGATTGGCGTGCTGGAAAAAGTGGTCGAATCCGGTCGGCCGCTCCTGATCATCGCCGAGGATGTCGAGGGCGAGGCGCTCAGCAGTCTCGTCGTCAACAAGTTGCGCGGTGGGCTGAATGTCGTCGCCGTCAAGGCGCCGCTGTTCGGCGACCGCCGGCGCTCGATCCTTGAAGATATCGCCATTCTCACTGGCGGCGTGCTGGTTCAGGAGGATCGCGGCAACAAGCTCGAAAATCTGACGCTCGATGAATTAGGTCAGGCGGCCCGCGTCGAAGTGAGCCGCATCGAAACCATGATCGTCGGCGGCAAGGGCAAGAAGAAGGATATCGAATCGCGTGGCCGGCAGCTGCGCAACATGCTTGCGGAGGAAGATTCCGAATATGAGCAGGAGCGCATCCAGGAGCGCCTGGCGAAGCTCGTCGGCGGCGTCGCGGTGCTGAAAGTCGGCGGTGGCAGCGAAATCGAAGTGAAAGAGCGCAAGGATCTGATGGACGATGCTCTCCACGCGACGCGCTGCGCGGTGGAAGAGGGGATCGTTCCCGGCGGCGGTGTGGCATTGCTCAACGCCGAAAAGGCGCTCGCCAAGCTGAAAGGCGAAGACGAAGCGCAGGATTTCGGCATTCGGGTTGTTCGCAATAGCCTGCCTGTTGCTGCCAAGGCGATCGTCGCCAATGCCGGCGGTAACGCCGAGCTGGTGGTTGGCAAACTGATGGAGGGCAAAGCCTCCAATCAGGGATATGACGCCCAGAACGACAAATTTTGCGACATGATGAAAGCTGGTATTATTGATTCTGCCAAGGTCGTTCGCACCGCGCTGGAAGATGCCGCGTCCGTTGCCGGCTTGATGATTACCGCCGAGGCGATGATTGTCGAAATTCCCGAAGACCTTCCGCTTCCCGATATTCCCGCTGGCGCCGACGCCATGCATGGCAATATGCCCGGCGGCGGCATGGGTGGCGGTATGCCCGGCGGCATGGGCGGCATGGGCGGAATGGGCGGCGTGCCCGGCATGGGGATGTAGCACCGCAACTGCCGGAAAGTATATTTCCGAAAAAGCCCGTAACCGAGTGGTTGCGGGTTTTTTCTTGGGCTGTGCTCGGGCAGGGGGTTAGGTTTCTTCGCCTTTGACCCGTTGCCAAACCTCTTCCAATTCCGCCAGGCTCATATTTTCGGGCTTCTGATTTTCGCTTTCGATGATTTCTTCGAGGCGGCGAAAGCGTTTCTCGAATTTACCGTTCGCCTCGCGTAGTGCATTTTCAGCGTCGACCTTCAAATGACGCACCAGATTGACGCAGGCGAACAGCAAGTCGCCGCATTCCAGGCGCAACGCGTCCGTCGGGCTGCCATCGCTTTCCTCTTCGGCGATTTCCAACAGTTCCTCGGAGATTTTTTCGACAACCCGCGCCGTGTCGCGCCAATCAAAGCCGACTCGCCCCGCGCGCTTTTGCAGTTTTTCGGCGCGCATCAGGGCGGGGAGGGCGAGGGCGACACCGTCGAGTGCGCTTGGCCGCGTGTCGTTTTGTTTGGCCCGCGCGTTCCGCTCTACGGCCTTCTGCGTCTCCCAGGCGAGAGATTGCTGATTCGCGTCGTCGACTTTCGTATCGGCAAAGACATGTGGATGGCGGCGGATCATTTTGTCGGCGATTCCACCGGCAACTTCGTCAAAGTCGAAAGCGCCGGCTTCATCGGCCATCTCGGCGTGATAGACAACCTGCAGCAGGAGATCGCCCAATTCATCGCGCAACGCATCCATATCCGAATCCTCAATCGCCTGAGCGACCTCATAGGCTTCTTCGATGGTGTAAGGCGCGATGGTTTGGAAATTCTGCTCGATGTCCCATGGGCAACCCGATTGCGGATCCCGGAGGCGGGTCATGACGTGCAGCAGTTTGCCGATATTTTCGCTCATGATGTGAAACCTTAAATACGCATAATATATATTATGGTAAATTTATACGATATTCATTACACAAAGAACGCGAGGTATCCGACTGATATTGAGCAATATAATGCAAACACTTAGATCTCTTCTTTCTCGCACCATTTCACAAAGACAGCCGCATGCCATCATATCCGGGTTCGACGCCCTTTGGCAGTTGTGCGCTGAGTTTTTCATAGTCGAACTGGTGCGACATGTGGGTGAGCACTGCCCTTTCCGGCTTCACCTTTTCGATCCATTCCAGGGTGAGATCGAGATGGGCATGGGTCGGATGTTCGCGATAGCCGACGCAATCGACGATCCACAGATTGATGCCATCCAGAATGTCGAACGAATGTTCCGGAAATTCTTTTACGTCGGTCGAATATGCTACATCGCCGATCCTAAGGCCGCTGGTGATCGAGCGGCCGTGAACTTGGTCAAACGGCAGGATCGGTATGCCTCCGATTTCAATCGCCTTGCCATGGGTCATCTGCTGACCGGTCAGGCTCGGGCGGCTCCATGGTATTTTTTTGCCGGTGACGGGTTGAAACGCATAATTGAAGCGGTTTTGCGCCAGTTCCAGAGTTTTCACGCTGCCCCACAAGTCGATCGCGCCTTCCATGTTGAAATTGACCGAGCGGAGATCGTCGATACCGTGAAGATGATCGGCATGGGCGTGGGTCAAGATCACGCCGTCCAGGCGGGTGATCTGCTCATCGAGCAATTGAGCGCGCAAATCCGGCGAAGTGTCGACCAGAAGCCGGGTATCGCCTTGTTCGACCAGGATCGAGACGCGCCGGCGCTTATTCTTGGGCGAATCCGAGCAGCATACTTCGCAATCGCAGCCAAGCAGCGGAACGCCCGACGAAGTGCCGCAGCCCAAGATCGTAATATTCATTTGTTATCAATTAGTTCCGAATCGGCGCGGGAAAACAGCTTGAAGAAATTTTCGCTGCTTTTGGCAGCGATATCCGCGAAGGAAACGGCTTTCAATTCGGCCACGAACTCGGCGGTATCGCGGACATAAGCGGGCTCGTTGCGTTTGCCGCGATGGGGGACCGGCGCGAGATAGGGCGCATCGGTCTCGACCAGTAGGCGATCGAGAGGGATATTGCCGGCGATGTCGCGCAGGGTCTCGGCATTCTTGAAGGTCACGATGCCGGAAAGCGAGATGTAGAGGCCGAGTTCCAACGCCGTCTCCGCCACCTCGCGGCCGACGCTGAAACAGTGGATGACGCCGGGATAAGCTCCCTTCCCCGCCTCCTCGCGGAGAATGTCGCAGGTTTCCCGGTCGGCGTTTCGGGTATGCACGATGAGCGGCAGGCCGCTGTCGCGTGCCGCGGCGATATGTTCGCGAAAGGCGCTTTCCTGCTGGTCGCGCGGGCTGGTGTCGTAATAGAAATCGAGCCCGGTTTCGCCGATGCCGATGACTTTCGCGTGGCGTTCGGCGCGTGCCAACAGATCCGCCGCGGTAAAATCCTCTTCCTCGGCGACATGGTGCGGATGAATGCCTACCGAGCACCACATGTTCTCATGCGCCTCGGCGAGGGCAAGGACCTGCTCGAATTGGCTCAGCCGAGTGCAAATTGTCTGCACCGCGCCGACCCCGGCGTCGCGCGCGCGCGCCAGCACCGCCTCGCGGTCCGCGTCGAAATCCTCGAAATCGAGATGGCAGTGGCTATCGACCAGCATCATGTCGGGGGCCGGCGCAGCTCAGCCGTCTTCCGCCGCGTCGTCGACAAAGCGCGGGAAGACGGGGCTGGGCGGTGGCATTTCGCTGCCCGGTACCAGGGCACCGTCCGGCCCGAGTGCAGAGAAATAGCGCGCCTCCGGCGCGACGCCAAGCTGATCGAGCATCTTGCCGCATGAATCCGGCATGAAGGGCTGCACGAGCAGGGCGAGATGGCGGATCGCCTCCGCCGCCACATAAAGCACCGTTGCCATGCGCTCCGGATCGGTCTTTTTCAGCGCCCAGGGCTCCTGGCCGGCGACATAGCCATTGGCGGCGCGGACGAACACCCAAATTTCATTCAGCGCCTCATGAAACGCATGGTTCTCGGCGATCTCCGTCCTGGCCGATCCAAGCAGTTCATGCGCGCCGTCGAGCAGCGCCTTGTCGGCGTCAATCAGCTCTCCCGGCTGGGGCACCTGGCCGCAACAATTCTTGGCGATCATCGACAGCACCCGCTGCGCAAGATTGCCGAAATCATTGGCCAACTCGCTATTGATCCGCCCGACCATGGCGCGGTGGGAGAAATCACCGTCATTGCCGAACGGCACCTCGCGCAGCAGGAAATAGCGCACCTGATCGAGGCCGTAGCGCTCGACGATCGCCGCCGGCTCGATCACATTGCCGAGGGATTTGGAAATTTTCTCACCCTCATTGGTCCACCAGCCATGGGCGAACACCCGCTTCGGCGGCGCGAGCCCGGCGGCCATCAGAAAGGCCGGCCAATAGACCGTGTGAAAACGCAGAATGTCCTTGCCGACCATATGCAGATCCGCAGGCCAAAAGGTCTTGTAAGTTTCGCATTCCTCGTCAGGGAAACCGGTGGCGGTGATGTAATTGGTCAGCGCGTCGAGCCAGACATACATGATATGCGCGTCGTCGTCGGGCACCGGCACGCCCCAGGAGAAGCTGGTACGCGAAATCGAGAGATCGAACAGCTCACCCTCGACGAAACTGATCACCTCATTGCGCCGGCTTTCCGGCGACACCACCGTGCTGCCGGCCGGGCCGTAATATTCGAGCAGTTTCTCGCGCCAGTCGCCGAGGCGGAAGAAATAGCTCGGCTCCTCGACCCACTCGACCGGCGCGCCGCTTGGCGCCTGTTTGCCGCCGTCCTTGCCCTTGACCAGCTCCGATTCCGCGTAAAATGCCTCATCGCGCACCGAATACCAGCCGCCATAGGTATCGAGATAGATATTATCCCGGCCCTTCGGCGACTTGTTGGCGGCGATGCGGCGCCACAATTCCTGGCACGAGCGGATATGCCTGGGCTCGGTGGTGCGGATGAAATCGTCATTGCTGTAATTCATCAATTTGGTGAGGTCGCGGAAACGCTCCGACACCTCGTCGACGAATTCCTTCGGTGGCCGGCCGTCCGCGGCAGCGGACTTCTCGACCTTTTGGCCATGTTCGTCCGTGCCGGTAAGGAACATCACCCGGTGGCCGTCTAGCCGCTGGAATCGCGCCAGCACGTCGCAGGCGAGTGAGGTGTAGGCATGGCCGATATGCGGCGAATCGTTAACGTAATAGATCGGCGTGGTGAGATAGTAGGCGGGTTTTCCCACTGTGCGCTCGCTCCTCGGCCTATGTGGTCAATCCGCTGCCGCCTGCTGTAATGCGGAAAAAGCGTTCAATATCACCTGTTTCGGTTCGAGATTGACGGCTTCGGCGCGGGCAAATAAGTGGCTGAGTTTTTCCCATACCCCGGCCCAATGTTCAAGATCGCCCTTCGCCAGCAATCGCTGGCGGAGCGCCGCCTCGCGCTCGGATATCGTTCGTGGTGGGGCCGATTTCGCGCCGTCGCAAATCAGGTGATTGAGCCACCAGACGAGAAGGGCCGAAAGGGTGCGAAAAGCATCTGCGCCGTCTTTCCGCGCGACTTTGTCGCCGAGGCCGTGGACAGCGCGGATATCGAGGTTGGGCAGGCCATCGAGAATATCGAGCAGCGTCTCGAACAGCGCGACACCGCCCTGCTCCGTCAGTGCCAGCGCCCGGCCCGGACTGCCCTCCGAGAGAGAGAGCAGCAAATCCCGCTCTTGAGCGCTGAGCCCTGGTGCGATCCGCTCGGCAATGAGATCGCTCAGCATCCCGTCCGGCAGCGGCCGCATCGTCAGCGCGCGACAGCGCGAGCGCACCGTCGGTAGCAGGCGCGCCGGCGCGTGACTGACCAGCAGAAAGAGGGTCTGCGGCGGCGGTTCCTCGAGATGCTTGAGAATGGCGTTGGCGGCGTTGCGGTTCATGTCTTCCGCGCCATCGACGATCACGACGCGCCACTGCCCCTCTCCCGGCGTCAGCGACACCAGGCGGCTGACCCGCCGGACATCGTCGATGACGATTTCCGAGCGCGGCTTGCCGGTTTTCTCGTTGATGCCGCGCTCGAGGACCATCATGTCGGCATGGCCGCCGGATGCGACGCGGCGGAACAGCGGATCGTCCGGCGCAATGTAGAGCGGCACGTCCGCGCTTTCCGTCGCCGTCCCGCCGGCGAGTGCAAAGCGGGCGAAGCGGAAGGCAAGCGTCGCCTTGCCGATGCCGCGCGGGCCGGAAAGCAGCCAGGCATGATGCAGTCGGCCGGAGTGCCAGGCATCGAGGAGGGCTTGCACCGCCGGCTCATGACCAAGCAGCGCCGGGTTTTCCCGTGGGCTCAGGGGCTCCGGCGATGCCGCGCCCTTTTCCGTCTCGTTCGCCATCTTAATCCGGCGAGCCGATCTCGTCGGCGAACTGCGTGTGGACTATTTTCCAGGCGGCATCGTGAACGGCGCCGGCATCGCCGGAGGCGTCGATCACCCGGCAGCGCGATTTGTCCACTCCGGCGATGCTGAGAAATCCCTCGCGGATGCGTTCATGCATGTCGCGGTCCATTTTTTCGTAACGGCTGGTGGCGTCGGCGCGCTGTTCGGTGCGCGCGAAGCCGTCGGCGACGGGGAGATCCAGGATCAGGGTGAGGTCCGGCATTGTCGCCCCGGCGGCCCATTCGCCGAGACGGCGCAGCGCATCGAGATCGACCCCCTGGCCATAGCCTTGATAGGCCAGGGTAGAATCGAGAAAGCGGTCGGAAATGACCCAGGCGCCGCGGACGAGTGCCGGGGCGATGGTGCGCGCGACATGATCGTGGCGCGCCGCATTGTGCAGCAGCGCCTCGCTTAGTGGATGCCAGCGCTCGGCGCCGCCGGAAACCAGCAGCGCGCGGATTTCCTCGGCGCCGGGTGAGCCGCCCGGCTCGCGCGTCTCCACCGCCTCGATGCCGGCGCCGGCGAGGCGGTCGCGCAGCAGGTGAGATTGGGTGGACTTGCCTGCCCCCTCCCCGCCTTCAAAGCTGATGAACCGGCCGCGCGCCATTTCCTTCGCTCAAATGGGTTGTCCGCTCGTGGGGCTCAGCGTGACTGCTCGCCCCAGAGCAGATGGTTGAAAGCGGCGCCGATGCGGCCGAAGGCGGAAAGACGCCCGACTTCCGTACCCGCCACGAGCGGCACCTCGATCGGTCGTTTGTCGCCACCCGTTTCGACCACCAGCCGGGCCACTTCCGCGCCTTTGGTCACCGGCGCTGGAATCGGCCCTGGCGCCTTGACTTTGACCTTAAGATCGCGCCGCTGGGTACGCGACAGGGTGACCGTCACATCGCGGTTGATGATTAGCGGCACATTCGCTTTGTCACCGAGCCAGACTTCGACCTGCTCGACGATATCGCCGGACTTGAACAGGGTGTAGTTGGAATATTCGCTATAGCCGTGATCAAGTATGCGCTCCACCTCGCGGGCGCGCTCATTCACGTTGGACATGCCGTTTGCGACGACGATGAGGCGCCGCCCGCCGCGAAGCGCCGACGCGGTGAGGCCATAGCCGGAGGCCTGGGTGTGGCCGGTCTTGAGACCGTCCGCACCGGAATAGGTATAGAGCAGCGGATTTCGGTTGCCCTGCTTGATGCCGTTATAGGTGAAGCTCTTCTCGCGGAACAAAGTATAGAACTGCGGAAAGCCGTGAATGATGGCATGTGCCAGACGGGCGAGGTCGCGCGCCGTGGTGAAATGCTCCGGATGCGGCCAGCCGGTCACATTCATATAATGACTGCCGGAAAGCCCGAGCTGGTCCTTCTTGGCGTTCATCAGCTCGACGAATTGCGATTCGGACCCGGCGATGCCCTCGGCGAGAACGATGCAGGCATCATTGCCCGACTGCACGATCACGCCGCGCAGCAGATCGTCCACGGAGACCCTGCTGTTCAGTTCGACGAACATTTTCGAGCCGCCCATACGCCAAGCCTTCTCGCTCACCCGGAATTGGGTATCGAGCGAGAGGCTTCCCTCCGTCAGCTTCTCGAAGACGATGTACAGCGTCATCAACTTGCTCATCGAGGCGGGAAACATTTGCCGATTGGAGTTCTTGTCCAGCAGCACCGCGCCGGTCGTGTCATCGACGAGGATCATTTCCTTGGCGCTGGTCTCGAAAGCGGCGGCGCCGGGGCTTAGTGGCCCGGAAAGGAGGGCGAGACATATCGTGGCAGTAGCAAAAAACGGCAAAATCAGTCTTACGAAGCGCCGCCGCGCCGGCCGTTCAAATCGGAACATAGTCACCTGTCGTTTCGCTAGATCACGGAATGCGCCCTGCCCGCGCCCGGGAGAGCTTAGCCGCCTTCGCCGCTATGCGCTACGGCGTAACATCATTATTGCGCGACGATAAGACGGGCATCGTCATATCCGGCTTCGACGGTTCGCGCCAGCAGCCGATCCGCCTGTTCCATCGTCGCGATCGGCCCCAGGCGCACGCGATAGAGGGTGCGCCCGCCGATATTTGCCGCAGCGATGACACTGGACGATATCCCGCTCAGGCGTCCTGCCAAGCGTACCGCGTTGGCGCGCTCGGCGAAGGCGCCGACTTGCACGAACACGCCGTCAAGCGTCGTGCCGCTGGCCGCCGTGGAAGCGAGCGTGTCGCCGCCGCCATCGCCGAATTCACTTTCCGCCACCGGCGAGTCGAGATATTGGCTGGTGATTTCTGGCCTGTCGGCGATGGGTTCGCTTTCGATCGCCACCACTTCCGCCGCGTCCATGCGCTGAAGTCTGTCGTCTCCCCTTTTGGCGACCACCGTGAGCGGCGCGAATTCGACGAATTCGACCCGAACATTCGCCGTTCCCTTGCGGTAGAAGCCGAGGAGTTGCGCACCGCGGCGCGAGATATCGATGATGCGTCCATCGACAAACGGCCCCCGGTCATTGACCCGGAGCGTCAGTTCGCGGCCATTATCGAGATTGGTCACGCGCACGGTGCTCGGCATCGGCATAGTTTTGTGCGCCGCGGTCAGTTCGTTCATGTCGTAGCGTTCGCCATTGGCGGTGTCGCGGCCGTGAAATGGCTCGCCATACCAGGAGGCGATGCCGGTCTCGTTATAATTAGGATCGAAGCGCGGAAAATAACGCACGCCGGCGATGACATAAGGCTCGCCCAGCTTATACCCGGCCGGTACGGGCTGGCCGGAAGTTGGCGGTTTGCTGGCGGAATCATCCGTCAGTTCCTTGCTGAGCTTCTTGGCGGAATAGAATATCAGATTGGTTTCGGCGCATGCCGAGAGCAGTGCGGCGCCCGCCAGCAAGCTGACTGTAACGGCGATGGTCCGCGTGACACTCATCATCTAGTAGTCTCGACTTTAGACAATACCACCTCTTGATATGTTACCGTCCGGCGATGCGATCGGCAAGATGGCCGACGGCCATGGCAAAATAGGTCGAGCGGTTCCACTTCAACGTGGTCTTGAAATTGTTATAGACAAGGAAGGCCGGCCCGTCCTCGCCGCCGGGAAAGACGATCGAGCCTTTCATGCCGGCGACTTGCGGAAGATCCTGGCCGTTAACGCGGCGTACGCCGAGGGCCTGCCAGTCGGCCAAGGTCTTGGCGATCTTGAGGCTGGCGAGGCCCTTGTCGAAACCGGCCGGCAGGCGCACCTTGCGCCCCCAGGTCTGGCCGCCGTTCCAGCCGGATTTGGCGAGATAGTTCGCCGCCGAGCCGAAAACATCGGCCTTGGTCGTCCAAATGTCGCGCCGGCCGTCGCCGTTGAAATCGATGGCGAAGCGCACGAAGCTCGATGGCATGAACTGGCTCTGCCCCATGGCGCCAGCCCAGCTCCCCATCATCGCCTCTGGCGTGATATGACCTTGTTCAAGGATACGCAGGGCATCAAGCAATTCGCCCCTGAAATAAGCGCTCCGCCTACCGTCATGGGCGAGCGTCGCGAGAGAGGCGATCACCGAGAAGCCGCCGGTATATTGGCCGAAATTGGTCTCGATCCCCCACAGCGCCACGATAAAGCGCGGCTGTACGCCGAAGGCATCGCGCACCGCTTCGAGTTGCGCGGCATTCTCGCGCAGGCGCTGGCGCCCCTTCTCGACCCGCGAATTGGGCACGACGCGCTCCATATATTGCTGGAAAGTCAGCGTCGTCTCCGGCTGCGACCGGTCGAGCTCGATCACCCGCGGGATCGGCTCGACGCCCGCCAGCGCCGCATCGAGCGTCGCGGCGGAAATCCCTTCCGCCAGCGCTTCGTCGCGCAATCCTTCGAGCCAGACACCGAATTCCTCCGTCGGCGCATGTTCATCCTGCGCTCGGGCCGTGCCGCCCGCCACCATCAGGGAAACGGCCAAAAGGGCCGGCAACCATATCCTCAAACGCCGCATATTCGACTCCAGCCAACTGCCGCAAGGGGCCGCCCTAATGCCACAGCCAGCGTCGATGGGCAACAGGGGAGCGGATTAGGCGTTTTCCATCCCGCCGATTTGACGTAGCATTTCGGCAATGGGGTAGCAAAGGGAGGAGCGGAAAATGCCGCAGCAGATTGAGCGCATCGATCCGGCGCGCGCCGCCTTGATCGTCGTCGATATGGAGAATGATTTCGTCAAGCCCGGCGCGTCCTTCGAGGTCGCCGACGGCCGTGCCATGGTGCCGCGGCTAAAGGAATTCATTGGCTTTTGCCGGCAAAACGGCATCGCCGTCATCTACACCACCCATGCCCACCGTTCCGACGGCTGCGACAAGGGCCGCTTCGCCGATATCTATCCGCCAATCGCCGAAGGCACCGGCCTGGTGGACGATACGGACGGTATAGAAATCTATGACGAGATCGCGCCCGAGCCCGGTGAGGTGACCATCAAGAAGCACCGCTACAGCGCCTTCTTCGGAACCGACCTCGATATCATCCTGAGTGGCCTGGGGACAGACACAGTGATCGTCACCGGCGTAACAACGGAAAATTGCTGCCACGCCACCGCGCGCGACGCCATGTTCCACGACTACCGCGTCGCCTTCCTCTCCGACTGCACCGCCACCTTCGATTATCCCGATGTCGGCTATGGCGGCCTATCGGCGGAAGAACTCCACCGCAACACCCTCATCACCCTCGCCTTCTCCACGGCGCATGTGATGACGGCTGAGGAATGCAAAGCGAAGGTCGAAGGCGCGAAGGGCAAAGCGGCGGCGGAGTAATCAGTTTGCCGAATACGCGATGGTGGTTGTGAAGCGCTTTACTTCGCCGCTGCCATGCGCCGCTCCGCACTTCTCAACATAGCAACAAACCCCAGCCCTATGGCAGGTCCCACCAGCAGCGCCCACCAGAAGTTTTCCCAATTGCCGTAAATTGCGGCGAGAGCACCGAGGACCGGAGGCCCGGCGAGGCTGCCGATGGTCGAGCCCTGGATGGCGAAGCCGTTGGCCATAGCGTTGAGCGCCGAGCTCGGCGCGTGTGCGACCGAGCCGGCGATGCAGGAAGCGGGCAACAGTCCGCCGAGAGCGCTGAAGATAAAAGCGAGCGGAATTTTTGCGTCCGGGCTCACCACGCCGGTCGAGAAGATCAGTGCTCCGGTGATGGCCATCACCACGAAAGCAATGGCGATCAGCGTCCAGCGCGCCACGCCGCGTTGCATCAGCCAGCCGGCCGCAAGATTACCCAATATATTGCCGGCGACGACAAGGGCGGCGAAATAGGACGCGGCGGCGAGCCCCCTGCCCTGGGATTCGATCAGGAAGGTCGGTAGCCAGGCCATGATGGCAAACCATTGGATGGTGTAGAGGGTAAAGCAGAAGGCGAAGAGCCAAGGGCCCGGCCGCGCCAACAGGCGGCGCACGCCCGGCCAGTCGAACACCGGATGACTGCCGCCTTCCTGCACGCCGGCCGCGGCCGCCATCCGCCGAGTCGTCTTGCCTGTTCCCAAGACGACCGCCAGCAGGCCGGCGAAAGCGACGATCAGGCCGGCATTGATAAACCACACGCCTTGCCATCCGAGGGCGCCGATCATCGCCGGCGAGAGGACGATGACAAAGGCCATGCCGGTCGGCATGAATGTCGACCAGATGCCAAGCGCGAGGGGTATGTCACGACTGCGCGCGGCGGCGGCGATGATCTTGGGCGCCGAGACCACAATGCAGGTATAGCCGAGCCCCTCCGTGATGCGCGTCGCCAGCAGCGCGGCGCTATCGGCGACGAGCCCGCCGATCAGGCTGGAGAGCGCGAGTATGGCGAGGCCGATATACATCAGGCTGAGCTCGCCGAAACGATCCGCCAGGCCGCCCATTGTGACGCCGAGAAGTGCGCCGGCAGCGAAGAAGAGCGAGGCGACCAGGCCGGAAGCGACGCGCGACAGCTCCAGGTCCGCCGCGATCAGCGGCAGCGCCGGCGGCACCTTACCGACTTGCATGGCAGCGATCGCCCCGGCCGCGAGTCCGAGCGCGATGATGATTTTATTGGTTTGCTGGGTTTCCGAAGACATTTTGGTTGGCCCTCAAACGCCGGGCGGGGGCGTCCGCCCCCTTGGCTTACCTCGTATTAACTCGGGCGCGCGGTCGCGCTTGCCGGAATGCGAAGGGCATTCCGGTTGGTGGTGCCTCTGGCTCTCATTTAGTCATGCGTGAGACGCCGCTCCGCGCCTCTCAATCCGGCAACCAAGGCCATGCCGATAGCCGGGCCGATGAGCATGACCCACCAGAAATTCTCCCAGCTTCCGAAGCCGGCGGTGAGTGCGCCCATCACTGGCGGGCCGAGCAGGCTGCCGATGGTTGCGCCCTGGATGACGAAGCCGTTGGACATGGCGTTCTGGGCCGGGCTGGGCGCGTGTGCCGCAGCGCCGGCGAGGCAGGTTGCCGGCAAGACGCCGGTGAGTGCGCTAAAGGCGATAGCGAGCGGGATCTTGGCGTCCTCGCCCACGCCCGAGGAAAACACCAGCGGCACCGTCGCCGCGATCACCAGGAAGGACGAGCCGATCAGCACCCAGCGCGTGACGCCCGTGCGCATCATCAAAATGCCGCCGCCGACATTGCCGATTACATTGACGAACACCACCAGCGCGCCGAACAGGGCGGCGGAAGTGAGCGAGCGGCCTTGCGTTTCGATCAGAAAGGTCGGCAGCCAGGTCATCACCGCGAACCATTGCAGCGAATAAAGCGTGAAGATAAAACCGAGCAGCCACGGGCCGGGGCGCTTCATCAGTGCTTTCGCGCCGGTCCAGTCGAATCCCGGCGGCGCGTCTGTCTTCTCGGCGGGCGCGCGCCGCGCGCTATCCGGCGGCAATCCAACTGCGAGCCAGGCGATAAAGACGATCAGTACGCCGGCATTGACCAGCCACACCCCCTGCCAGCCGATGCCATCCAACAGGAACGGCGAAACCACCATGATCGCCGCCATGCCGAGCGGCATGAAGGTCGACCATATACTGATGGCGAGCGGTAAATCCGCGGGCCGCGCCGAGGCGGCGGTGATTTTCGGCGCCGTGACGGTGACGGCGACATAGCCGACGCCTTCGAGAACACGTGTTGCCATCAGGATGCCGACATCGGCGACCAGTCCGCCGATCAGGCTGCCGGCCGCGAGGCAGGCGAGGCCGGCGAACATCAGCCGGCGCTCGCCGAAGCGGTCCGCCAAGCCGCCGAAGATGACGCCCGTCAGCGCGCCGACGACGAAAAAGATCGAGGCGACGAAGCCCGCCGAGACGCGCGTGAGCTCCAGTTCGTCGGCGATGGCCGGCAGCGCCGGCGGCACCTTGCCGATCTGCATGGCGGTGACAACCCCCGCCCCCACCGCGAGTGAGATCGCGGTCCAATCGGACCGTTCGCGCGAAAAGCTCACAACACTTTTGGGTTGACGACGTAAGACGCGTCGAGCTTGCCGTCGATGGCGTCCAGCGAGTTCTGTGCGCAGACGATGGCCGAGCGGCGGAAACATTCCCGGCTGAGGCCGCCGAGATGAGGTGTGAAGACAGCGTTGGTGCGGGCGAGCAGCGGATCCGTGAGCGCCGGCGGCTCGTCCTCGAACACATCCATACCGGCGGCGAACAAGCGGCCCGAGGCGAGTGCCTCTGCTAGGGCCGCGCCGTCGGCCACCGGCCCGCGCGAGGTGTTGATCAGCAGAGCGCCCTCTTTCATGCGCGCGAGCACCGCCGCATCGATCATATGATGGGTCTCGTCATTGAGCGGCGTATGCAGGGTAACGATATCGGCCGCGGCGAGCCCGGCGGCGAAGTCCTTGACCGGCTTGAAGCCGGCATCGCTGATCCGCGACTGCGGTATATAGGGGTCGCACACCGTCACATTCATGCCGAAAGCGTGGCAGCGCGGCGCGACCAGGCTGCCGATGCGCCCGAAACCGACCACCAGCACGGTCTTTTCATAAAGCTCGAGGGTGCTGGCCGCTTCGCGCGCGAGCCAATCCCCGCGGCGCACAGCGGCATCGTAGGCGACGCCCTGTTTGACGGCGGCGAGCATGAGATAGAGCGCGATTTCGGCCACGGTGACCGAATTCGCATCGCCGATACAGGCGACCGGGATGCCCAGCTCATTGGCCACCGCCATGTCGATATTGTCATAGCCGACGCCGTGGCGGGCGACGACCTTGAGGGAGCGGGCGGCTTGGAGATCGCTCGCGTCGAGCGGCAGATATCGCAGGATAATCGCCTCCGCTTCGGCCAGTTCGCGGCGCAAGCGCTCCCGCTCGTCGCGCGCGACGGTGACGATTTCCATATTATCGCGCGCGGCCAGCAGGGCCTCGGCCGCCGGATCGACGGTGTCATGAATGATGACCTTGGCCATGGATGGTTCTTTTTCGATTGTCGTAATAGGGCTCGCTCGGTCATTCTGTAGCGAAATGCCGCCAAGCGGGCAAGCCACAGCGAAAGTGAGGGATGACATATTATGAGCGGACAGTCCAATTCGGCCGAAGCGCGCGATCTCGCCTATCATCTGCATTCATTTACCCATCTCGAAAGCCTCGCCGAGGACGGCCCGCTGGTGCTCGAAGGCGGCGACGGCATCCATGTCATCGACAATCACGGCAAGCGTTATATCGAGGGTATTTCCGGCCTGTGGAACATCGTGGTCGGCTTCAACGAGCAGCGTATCGCCGAGGCGGCCTATGCGCAGATGAAGGAGCTGCCGGCCTATCACACCTTTTTCGGCCGTACCGCCTCGCCGGTGATCGACCTTGCCGAACGCATGATCGAGCTGGCGCCGGTCGAGATGAAGCGGGTCTATTTCGTAAATTCCGGCTCCGAGGCCAACGACACGGCGATCAAGATGCTGTGGATGCTCAATCAGGGCGCGGGCCGACCGGAGAAACGCAAGATCATCTCTCGCAAAATGGCCTATCACGGCACGACGGTCGCGTCGTGCAGCCTGAACGGCAAACCCTATATCAATTGCTTCGGCCTGCCCTTGGACGAAATCCTCTACACCGATTGCCCGCATTATTGGCGTGACGCCGAGCCAGGCGAGAGCGAGGAGGATTATTCCCAGCGCCTCGCCGATAATCTCGAAGCGCTGATTCAGGCCGAGGGCGCCGAGACCATCGCCGGATTCATCGCCGAGCCGGTCATGGGCGCGGGCGGCGCGCTGGTCCCGCCCCTGGGCTATTTCGAAAAAATCGAGGCGGTGCTGCGCCGCCACGACATCGCCATCATTTCCGACGAGGTGGTGTGCGGCTTCGGCCGGACGGGCAGCATGTGGGGTTGCGAGACCTATAATTTCCGCCCCGACATCATCTGCACCTCAAAATGCCTGACGGCGGGCTATTTCCCGATGGGCGCGGTGCTGATGTCGCCGGAGATCGACGCCCAGCTGATGGCCGCGGCCGAGGAACTCGGCGAATTTCCTCATGGCTTCACCACGGCGGGCCATCCGGTGGGCGCGGCGATCGCGCTCAAGACGTTGGAGCTGATCACCGAGCCCGGCGGCATGTTCGACAATGTCAAGAAAGTGGCGTCCCACTTCCAGGCGGGACTGGAGAAATTCGCCGATCATCCCCTGGTCGGCGAGGCGCGCGGCGTCGGGCTGATCGGCGCCCTTGAGATCGTCGCCGACAAGGCTTCGAAGACACCCTTCGACGAAGATCATCTCATCGGCGAACAGGTGGTGCGCGCGGCACAGAAGAATGGGCTCATTCTCAGGCCGATCGGCGCCGCGGTGATCTTCGCGCCGCCCTTCATCATCAGCGAGGCGGAGATCGACGATATGTTCGAGCGCACCGCCAAGGTGCTCGATGAAATTGAGGCAATCGTTCAAAAAAACGGGTTGCGGACCACCGCTGCGGCCGCGGAATAACGGAATTTTTTAGGAGGAGAATGCATCATGCCGGTTGGACCGAATTTACCGAGCGTCGCCAGAGTATTGGAAATGGCCGAGTCTTTCGGCATCGATATGAATCAGGAGGAAGCCGAGCTCTATCGCGGCTTCATGCAGGGGACGATCAATTCCGCGCGGCGCATCGACCGGATGGCCGAGGACAAGCCCGAGGTCAAATATCCCCGCACCACCGGCCACCGGCCCAAGCCGGAGGACAATCCCTATAACGCCTGGTATTGGCGCTCGGAAATCAAAGGCTCCGGCAAGGGCGTCCTCAAGGGCCTCAAGGTCGGCATCAAGGACGCGGTCTGCGTCGCCGGCCTGCCGATGATGAACGGCTCCCGCCTGTTCGAGGGCTGGGTGCCGGATGTCGACGCCACCATCGTCACCCGCATTCTCGATGCCGGCGGCACCATTCTCGGCAAGACCAATTGCGAGGACATGTCGTTCTCCGGCTCGAGCCACACCTGCGCGCTGGGCCCCGTGCTCAATCCGCACAAAGCCGGCCATTCGGCGGGCGGCTCGTCCGGCGGCAGCGGTGCCGCCATCGCGGCGGGCGATTGCGAAATCACCACCGGCGGCGATCAAGGCGGCTCGATCCGCATTCCCGCCTCCTGGAACGGCATCGTCGGGCATAAGCCGACCTATGGCCTGGTGCCCTATACCGGCGCCATGATGATCGAGATGACGATGGACCATGTCGGCCCGATGGCGGACAATGTCGAAAATTGCGCCCGGTTGCTGAGCGCCATGGCCGGGCCCGATCCGCTCGATCCGCGCCAGCGCGGCGTCATTCCGAAAAACTATGTGAAGGATTACACCGCCGCCCTCGGCAAGGGCTGCAAGGGGATCAAGATCGGCGTGCTCGAGGAAGGCTTTGGCTTCACCGATCCGTGGGGCGATACCGGCCTGCCGGGCAGCGAGAAGATCGTCGACAAGAAGGTGCGCGACGCGGTTGCGCGCCTCAAGAAGAAGGGCGCCAGCGTCACCAAGGTCTCCAACCCGCTGCATGAGGATGCCTTCCATCTGTGGAGCCTGATCATCCTCGAAGGCGCCGCCTCCTTCATGATGAAAGGCAATGGCGTCGGCACCAACTGGGCCGGCTTCTACAACACCCAGCTGCTGGACAATGTGGCGAAATCGGCGAAATCGCGGATCAACGACCTCTCGGTGGTGGCCAAGCTGGTGCTGCTCGCCGGCGAATATATGCAGAGCGACTATTACGGCCGCTACCAGGCCAAGGCGCACAATATCCGCGGCCAGATCCGCCAATCTTACGACGCGCTGCTGGAGAAGTACGACGTGCTGATCACCCCGGCGGTGCCCATGCGGGCGACCAAGCTGCCGGACCAGGACGCGCCTGTAGAGGAGCGCGTCAGCGTGGCGCTCAACATGATTCACAACACCGCTCCGATCAATCTTACCGGCCACCCGGCAATCAGCGTGCCCTGCGGCATGAGCGACAGCCTGCCCATCGGCCTGCAGGTCATCGGCAAACATTTCGACGACTTGACCGTGCTTCAGGTCGCCGACGCGGTGGAGAATAGCGGCGATTGGAAATCGATGTAGGGGCACCGCTCTTTGCTAAAGTAGCAATAAAGTAGCAAACGGTAAGGCGCTACTAACCAGAGAATTGTTTCACGTGAAACACTCTCGTGGGATGTAGATCGTCGAACGGGATAAATTTTGCGAAAGCGCGAGACGAGTGTCCCGCTTTCCACCCCTAGGCGGACAAAATCGAGACCCGCCGATCAGGTCCGAATCCGGCCAGGAACGGACATGAAGTCACTTTGCCCATTGCGCCTGGAATCGCCCATTTCCTGTCGCAGTTCGGGCCGTCATTCTCGAACGGATTGACGATCCGCTACCGGGTGCGCTGAAGATAAATATTGACGGTCGTTCCCTGGCCCACCCTGCTGTCGATGGTGGCCGCGCCCCCGGACTGTTTGGCAAACCCGTAAACCATGCTGAGCCCCAGCCCGGAACCCTCGCCGATTGCCTTGGTCGTAAAGAACGGCTCGAAGACATGTTCGAGATGCTCGCGCGGCACGCCGTGGCCGGTATCGGATACGCCGAGGACGATGTATTCGCCGGTGTCGAGATCGGCCGGCGTGCCTGCATCTCCTTCTTCCAGCGCCAGGTTCGCGGTCGAGACGCGAAAGCGGCCGCCATGGGGCATGGCGTCGCGCGCATTGATCGCCAAATTCAGCACCGCATTTTCCAATTGCCCCGGATCCACATGGCACGGCCACAGATTGTCGGAAAGCTCGTAGCTGATCGAGACCGCATCCCCGAGCGTCAAATTCAGCATATCGGACATGCCGATGACCAGCTCGTTCACGTCGACATCGGCCGGCAGCAAGGTTTGCTTGCGCGAGAACGCCATGAGCCGGTCGGTCAGCGCCGAACCCCGTTCCGCGGCTTTTACGCCGCGGTCGATCACATCGACACTCGCCGCTTTGCCCTTCACGTCGTCGCGGACGAGGTGGAGGCTTCCGACGATCACGGTCAGCAGATTGTTGAAATCATGTGCAATGCCGCCCGTCAGTTGACCCACCGCTTCCATTTTCTGAGCCTGATGGAGTTGCTCCTGTATGAGAACCTGCTCGGTCACATCCTGCACGGTGCCGACGGATCGCTCGGCTGCACCCGAATCGTCGTACACAATTTCACCTCTCTCCTGAACATAGCGAACTTCGCCACTCGGCAGGACAATGCGATGGTCGCTTTCGAACAGTTTCGATTTGCCGGCCAATGTCCGGTTGATGGCTTGCTTGTGACGCTCCCGATCCTCGGGATGAACGCGCTCATAGAACAGCTCGAGAGACGGCGATTGTTCGGCGGGATCAATACCGAAAATTCGAAATGTTTGATCGCTCCATATCAGCACCCCGTCATCAAATTTTCCGCGGGGCGAAATTTGTTCCCAGCTTCCAATATTCGCGATGCGTTGCGCTTCCGCGAGGCGCATTTCACTCGCACGTAACTTGTCGCGCGCCAGGTTTCGATCCGTGATGTCGCGAATCGTCCCGATGAAAGTGCGGCGGCCAACCACATTCATTTCGCTGATTGCCAGTTCAATGGGGAAGGTCGACCCATCCTTATGCCGGCCTTCCAGCTCGCGCGGCCCTTTGCCCAAAATGGCGCTTTGGCCGCTTTCAAGATAGTTGGCGACATATTGAGCGTGTCGGACCGCGTAGTCCTCCGGCATAAGCCGCTCGACGCTGCCGCCGATCACTTCCTCGGCGCCGTACCCGAAGGCGTCCTCGGCGGCTTTGTTGAAGGACAAGATTATTCCCGCCTCGTCGATGGTAACGACGCTATCGGCGATATTATCGGCGATATTAATGAGATATTGCTCGCTCTCGCGCAGCGCGATCTCGGCATTCTTACGCTCGGTTATGTCCTGAATCGTGCCGTGGCGCCTTCCCGTGACGCTTTCAGTGCCTTCCACCGATGCGTTTTCCTGCTGTACCCAGCGAATTTCGCCACCGCGCAGGATGATGCGGTGCTCGATGCTCGATTGATCTTTGGTCTGCTCGACCTCACCGACGATGGCGCGCACGAGCGCTTGATCGTCCGGATGAACGAACGCGTAAAACGCTTCCACGGTGGGCTGAAATTCCTCCGGAGAGGTCCCGAAGATGCGATAGGCTTCGTCAGACCATATCAGCTCATTCGTCTGCGTGTTGAATTCCCAATTGCCGATCTGCGCCGTGCGCTGCGCCTCTTCCAGTTTGGCTTCGCTTTTCCGTAGGGCTTGTTCGGTTCTTTCGCGCAGTTCGATCGAGACCCGCAAGTCCCGGTTCAGTTTGACGACGGACCAATACCGCCAGAGCACCATGACGATAAGTATGGCGGCCAACGGCCCCGCCACCGTCCACAGTATTCGCGAAACGGTCCAGAACGGCTCGGGCGCGCCATACCATTTATGGTAGATCTCCTGGTATCGCGACGTGCCGACGAAATCGTCCACCGCAGGCGAAAGAATGGCGAGCAGGTCGGCTCTATCCTTCCGGACGCGGATGCCGCGTTTGACCTCGCGCAGGCTCGGCCCGACAACTCGTAAATGATGATCGATACCCATGGGGCGGGTGATCGCCCAAATGATCGGCTCAGGATAGACGAGGGCGTCGGCCCGGCCCGCGAGCAATTCGAAAATCGCGCTGCGAACATCGTCATAAACCTGCACTTCGATATCCTGCCGTTCGCCGAACATGAACTGACCGATATTCGTCTTGACGACCGCAAGATTGTGCCCGATCAGATCGTCCGCATCGCCGATATCTTCGGTTTCCTCGCGGACGAATAAGGAAACTGAAAAAGTCTCGACCGGTCCCGTGAACGAGAATTCCTGCAGCCGCTCTTCGAGAATGCCGCTATTGGGGATGAGATCGGCATCGCCGCGCCGCAATATTTCCACGGCATCGGCAAAGTTTTCCGCGATGACGTATGTGACGGACAGGTTCGCGCGGGTCGCGATCTCATTCATGATATCAATCGCGAACCCGAACGGCTTTTCGTTCTCGTCAACCTCGTATTGCGGCGGCCATGAACGTGGAACCACAGCGACAACGCTCTGATCTTGCGCCGCGACCGTCTCAACCGTTTCATCTTGAGCGGAAGCGAATTGGCTGATCGATACCCAGATCGCCAAAGAGAGCACTATTAGAAGCGTCGAGTTAAGCCAGCGCTTTGCCGGTAGCCTGAATTGCACGCTTGCATTATTACTTTTGTGCTGCATTCCCGCGCTTTACTTCGTTAGGGATCAGACAAAATAGATATTTTAACCAGTTATTACATGATTTTTCTGTAAATATTCAGATCGTTAAGTAACGCATCAATCTAATACGCAGATAAACCAATGTCTATCTCGCGGCATGACATTTCACAATCAACCGGTATCAAGATGAGTTGGGTGGGAGAGGGTTTCCTAATCGCTAATTTCGGATGTACCGGAATTAAAACTCGGGGCGTCGCATCGAATGTCCGACACCGGTCAAAAAAGCGCGTTGCGCCAAGCTCCCCCCTACTCCCAAATCCCTCTTCCCCGCCGGGGAAGAAGGACTTGTCAGTTGGCCACAGGGCACGGGCGGTTACCCTGTTAAACAATCGTCCGGCAAACACTCTATCGGGGTGAAGTCGCGTTCGGCGAGCCAGTCGGGGCGGCGGAAGGCGCGGATGTGGTTGTCGACATGACACGCGCTGATATAGACGATGTTGCGGCTGAAGGGGCTCATATTGCCCGGCGAGCCATGCACCAGATTGCCGTGGAACATCAGCACCGAGCCGGCGCTTCCCAAAGGCGCGACGACGCCCTTCTCCTTTGACAGTTCCGTGACCGTTTCCTGATCGAGCGTCCATAACGGGTAAGATGTGGTGGCGGTGTCATGCCCGGCGCCGAGCACGCCGTCCTTATGGCTGCCGGGGATGAAGATCAGCGGGCCGTTATAGGCGGTGACGTCGTCGAGAAAGAGCGCGATGTTCAGCGCCAGCGCCTCGGGCATCTCGTCGTCGCGCGACCAGGTGCCGTAATCCTGATGCCATTGCCAGACATCGCCGTCGAACGCTGCCTTGGCGTTGACCTTGAACTGATGAATATAGACCGGGCCGTCGAGGATCTGGCGCACCGGCTCGATCAAACGCGGATGGCGCGCGAGCCGCGCGAAGGGCTCGGAATAGCGCTGCGCCGCGAAGGCCGAGCGCGGCGTGTCGCCATCCTTCTCGCGCACCACCTCGTCGCGCCGCAGCGCGAAGATGCGCGGCACGTCGTCGGTGAGGACGGCGATCTCCTCGGGGGTGAACAGGTTTTCGAGGAGGAGCCAGCCCTCGCGGTGGAATTCGGCGAGTTGGGCGTCGGTTAAACTCATTTTGATTGGCCCTCAATCGCCGGGCGGTCGCATCCGCTCCCTTGGCTACCTCGTATTAACTCGGGCGCGCGG
>CAZUVO010000006.1:39573-43045 GCA_964623955.1 uncultured Rhizobiaceae bacterium | reverse complement strand
TCCGGCTTGTCGAAATGACCAACTGGCGCGCGCCATGTGGTCGGAATGGGTGACAAGGAATACGGTATCTATGCCCTCGCCCTTGAGCAGCGACCAGCTGGCGATCGCACTCTCGAGCGTATTGTTGGATTCGCCTTCTGACCACGCCACGGAAACACCAAATTCCTCTTCCAGGACCGCTTGCATCAATTCCGCCTCCGAGCGGCCGGTATTCCGGGGATCGCCGCCGCTGACAAGAATCGGAATTCCGGTCCGGCGATGCAGGAACGCGCCATAGCGTACGCGTTCCAGGGCGGGTCCACGGATCGTGTCGCCGAAATATTCGGGGGCGTCGAGATATTTGCCGGCGCCCAAAATTACAATTGCCTGAGCCTCCGGCTGTGCCACGGCGGAAATATCCAAGGCTTCGTAAGCCCGCACCGAACGTGTGAGCAGGCTGCTCACGAGCGGCGTACTGAAGGCATAGAGCAACACCAGCGAAATCGATATGACGGCAATCCCAGCTCGCCTGTGACGGCGCAGCAGGAAGAGTCCGATCGCCGCAAGAACGATCAGATTGAACGGCGGCAACACCAGAATGTCGACAAGCAATTTCATTGCTGCCCCGCAACCGCCTAGAGATTGATGCCAAGAATAATTGTTATTGCCTCGACAATGGTTTGCACACCCGGCCTGGTATCGCGATAGAGGTCAGCGTTTCTCGCCGTCGGATGCAGTGAAATTCTTCACCGCCGACGACATGCCGGGTGGGAACTCCGCGCTTCGTTCGATTGCGTCCCAATTGTCATGGAACCATTTGACCGTCTGCGCCAGGCCGTCCTCGAAGCTCGTCGCGGGCTCGTAGCCGAGCACCTCGCGCGCCACGTCGATGCTCGCCATCAGGCGCGATTTGGTATCCCATTTGCGCCGGTCGGTATGTTTGAGGCCGGCCTTGTTGCCGGTCGCCTCGTTGATCTTCTCCGCCAGCCAGACGATTTCCGTCTCGGCCCCCGAGGCGATGTTCATTTCCTTGCCCACCGCCGCTTGGCTGTGCCCCGCGGCGAGGAGCGCGTTGACGATATCGCCGACAAAGGTGAAGTCCCGCGTCATTTGTCCCGAGCCGGTGATCGGCAGCGCGCGGCCCTGCATTGCCCAATAGATGAAATTGGGGATCACATTGCGGTACTGCCCCGGCACCTCGCCCGGCCCGTAGGAATTGAAAAACCGCGTCTTCACCACGTCGAGGCCGTAATGGTGCCAATAGAAATTGCAGTAGAGCTCGCCGGTCATCTTCGAGATCTGATAGGGCGTCGAGAGATGCAGCGAGACGAATTCCTCTTTCAGCGGCAGCGGCGCCTCGGCGCCGTAAATGGCGCAGCCCGAGCCGGCATAGACGAAACGCTCGACCTCGGTAAGGACGGCATGCTCGAGCACCTTGATGGTGCCGAGGCCGCTCACCAGGATATCGGTCTCGGGATAATCCACTGAATTCTGATTGGCGAAGAAGGCGGCGAGGTGAAAGACCACGCGCGGGCGCATGCGGAAGACCCGTTTCAGCGCCTGATCGTCGCGGATATCGCCCTTGACGAAGAGGAGATTGGGATAGTCCGGCAGGTTCCATTCGTAGGAGGAGGAGAGATCGTCGAGCACGATCACCGGCGCCGCGCCCGCCTCGGCCAGCGCCCGCACCAGATTGCTGCCGATCGCGCCGGCGCCGCCGGTCACCAGAACCGGATTGTCCTTATAGCGGCCGAGCGGGTTCCCCGCCATCTAACCGCCCTCGCCCAAATTATCGAAAAGCATTGAATCTTATAGGCATTTCAGGAGAATGGGGTCAATAGAGGCGACCCCGGAGCGGGGCGCTCGATTGGCCGGGTCGCTGCTCTATATGGTACATTAGCCGGGCGTTGGGTTATTATTCCGGCGCGACGGCAGGCAAATCGGACGCATGAAACTTCTTTTTCTCATACCGCCGCAGATCATCAGCAGCCTGGACGGCGTCGATGTCGCGCCGACCATTTCGATCCCGCTCGGCTCGCTTTATATGGCGGCCTATTTGCGCAAAGTGGAATGGCCCGGCGAGATGCGCGTCTATGACGCCCGCCTCGGCGGCAAGATCACCACCTATCCGGACGGCGCGAAAACCTTCGGCGACGATTGGGACGTGGTCGCCCGCACCATCGAGGAATACGCCCCGGATGTCATCGCCATCTCGAACATGTTCTCGTGGCAGATCGAGGGCGCGCTGGAAGCCTCGCGTATCGCCAAGCGGATCCGCCCCGAAGCGGTGACCGTTCTCGGCGGGCCGCACGCGTCCTCCTTCCCGCTCAAGATGATCGAGGCTGAGTCACTCGACTATGTGGTGATGGGCGAGGGCGAGCAGCGCCTGCACATTCTTCTGGAATGTTTGGCGAAGGGCGAGAAGGTCGAACTACAGGGCGTGCTCGGCGGCGCGGAAGATGCGGATCTGTTGCGCCCCAACAAAAAGGCGCCGATCACCTTCATTCCCAATCTCGACGATCTCCCCATCCCGGCCTACGACCTGGTCGATATGGAGCGCTATTTTTACCTGCAGAGCCACGGTTATGCGCCGCGCGTGCGCGAATATGGCAAGCGCGCCGTCACCATCCTCACCAGCCGGGGCTGCCCGCATCAATGCGTGTTCTGCTCGATCCAGGCGACCATGGGCTACAAGTTCCGCCACCATTCGCCGCAATATGTTCAGGCCCATATCGAGCATCTCGCCAAGAATTACCGCATCGATTACATCCATTTCGAGGACGACAATTTCACCCACGACATCCCGCGTTATGAGGAACTGCTCGACGCGCTGATCGCGATGAAGAACACCATCCCGTGGGATACGCCGAACGGCGTGCGCGCCGATTCATGGACGCTCGAGCGCATCCAGCGCACCAAGCGGTCCGGCTGCCAGCATCTCTGCATTGCCATCGAATCCTCGGTCCAGCGGGTGATCGACGAGGTGGTAAAGAAAAAACTCGATCTCAGCACGGTCGAGCCCGTCATGGCGGCGTGTCAAAAAGTCGGCCTGCCGCTCTCCGCCTTTTTCGTGCTCGGCCTGCCCGGCGAGACGGCGGCGGAGATCAAGGCCAATGTCGATTACGCCATCGACAAATACCGCCGCTACGGCGTCTACCCGACCTTCTCCATGGCCAACCCGCTGCCCGGCACCGAGCTTTACGACACGGTGGTCGAGGGCGATCTCCTCTCCGGCAATACGCTAGACGCCCCGCCGCGCGCCAACACCATCAAGACCGACGAGTTCGACCCGGCCTATATCCAGACCGTCTATAATTACGCCAATCGGCAAAAGACGGCGATCACCCTCAGGCGCATGCTGACCAGCCCGAAAATGTTCAGCTATTTCCTCGGGCTCGGTCTCAGGAACAAATGGTTCCTCAAAAAGATTATTCTTTCCGCCCTGAAGGGCGTCGGCGGCCAGCTCTTCTTCCGCCAATATGGCGAGTTCGCG
>CAZUVO010000006.1:14428-39548 GCA_964623955.1 uncultured Rhizobiaceae bacterium | reverse complement strand
AGCATTTGCGTGAATCAACAAGCGCAAGTCCCGAGCGGGCGGTTCCGCCCGCGACGACGCATTTGCGTTAATTAAAACTAGGCGGGGGTTAAGCTCCCCACACGTCCTTGAGGACGCGCAGCCAGTTCTCGCCCATTATTTTTTGTACTTTGGCGTCGGACCAGCCGCGTTTCTGCATGGCGGCGGTGAGGTTGGGATATTCGCCGATGGTGCGCATGCCGAGCGGATTGATGATCTCGCCGAATACGGTCAACTCGCGGCCGTCGCCCTTGTCGTGGATCAGCCAGTCGAAGAACGCCTGATCCTGATCTTGGGTGAAATCGGTGCCGAAGCCGACGCAATCCTCGCCGACCAGATCGATGACATAATCCATCGCCTCGACATAATCCTCGACCGTGGCGTCCGTGCCGCGGCGGAGAAAGGCCGGGAACATGGTGACGCCGATAAAGCCGCCCTTATCGGCGATGAACTTCAACTGTTCGTCCGATTTGTTGCGTTGATGCTCCTTGAGGCCGGATGGCGCGCAATGGGTATAGGCGACCGGCTTGTTGGAATGGCGGATCGCGTCCTCGCTCGTCATCGCGCCGACATGGGAGAGATCGACGAGAATGCCGAGGCGGTTCATCTCGTCGATCGCGTCGCGGCCGAAATCCGAGAGGCCCTTGTCGATGCTTTCGTAACAGCCTGAGCCGACGAAATTCTGCGTGTTGTAGGTGAGCTGCATGATATGGACGCCGAGCTCCTTAAAGAGCGCGAGATATTCGATGCGGTCCTCGATGCCGCTGGTGTTCTGCCAGCCGAGGATGATGCCGGTCTTGCCCTCTTGCTTGGCGCGGCGGATATCGTCGGTGGTGCGCACTTGTAGAATCAGATCGTCATTGGCCGCGAACATGCGCTTCCATTCGGCAATATTGTCGAGCGAGCCGCGAATGCCCTCCCACACCGAGCAGGTACAATTCGCCGCGGTCAGCCCGCCCTTGCGCATATCGAGAAAAATGTCCCGGCTCCAATTGGAAATCACCAGCCCATCGATAATCACCGTTTCATCATGCAACCCGCCGCCCGCCATAACCGTCTCCCAATTTCGTTCAACGCGGCGAGATCATGATCCGATTGCGCCGAGCTTGTCGATGGCTTTGTTTGCTGGACGCAAGCTGCGATTTGCGACGCTCAGGCTACCCTATCCTCGCCGGTTGGCTGGTTAAGCGGAAATGGGTGCTCGCGAATCGGTTTCAGCGGGCGGTGAAGGGGGGCGCGACCAAGACCTCCGACCGCTCAACATGCCAGAACGTTGCCTGAAGACGGGGTGACTCCCCCCACCAGTCCCGGTCCCGCTCGCCATCGAGTTCGAATATTCGCGGCCATGACGCTTCGATCTCCGCGCGCCGCGCCCGCCCCCCGAGCTTCCGCTGGCTTGCTTCGAACCGCACTTCGTCCGCCTCGCTCACCGGCAGGTAATCGCCGTTCAGCACAAAATGCCACATGTCGAAATCCGAAAGCAGCATCCGCTCCTCCGGAATCTCGACCGTCAGCCGGTACCCCTTGTCGCCGGCCGGGAGGTGACCACTCTCCCGCAGGTCCGGCTTCTCGACCCATCCCCAAACCGGATACCGGCTCCTCCCGGTCGGCGGCCCGATCCGCGCCGCCATCTGCCCGGCCATCCAATGATAGGCCGGTCGGAACGCGTGCGGCGCGTGTTTGCCGCTGCCCGCAAGCCGGCCCTGTTGCTGCGAGACTCGGAACGCTTTGGGTGTCGATATTGTGTAGAGGCGCATGGGATTGGTAATCGGCAATGGACAAGGTCCGTTGTTCGCTACCCTACCCCAAATACCCCTCCAACTCCGCGATAACCGCCGCCTTGTCGAAATGGGTGTCGGCATAGGCTTGGCCGTTTGCGCCCCAGGCCGCCAGCTTGTCGCGGGATTCGTATAGCTCCTTGATGGCCGAGGCGACCGCCTCTTCGTCGTCGGAGGGGACGGCGAGGCCGCAATCGGCGTCCCGCACGATTTGGTTGCCGTCGGATTCGCGATTTAAGACCGCGAGGACAGGGAGCGCCGCAGCCATATAGGTGAGGAGCTTGCCGGGGACGACGGGGGTGTGGTTGCGCGGGCTTAGGCAGACCAGGCCGGCATCGAAATTCTTCAGGAGCTCGGGGTAATCCTCGCGCGGGATGAAGGGGTGGAAATGGGTGTTCGTGGCGCCAGTCTCGGCGGCGAGCGATTTGAGATTTTCCAGCTCGCCGCCATCGCCGACGAAGAGGAAGGCGAGGTCTTCGAGGGCGGTCAGCCTGGCGGTGGCGCGGACGATGAGATCCAATTGCTGCGACGGGCCGAGGACGCCGGCGAAGCCGATGATGAATTTGTTTTCCAATCCGTAGCGCTCGCGGAAGCGGGTGCTTGCGGGCAGGCGGTACTCCTTGGCGTCGACCCAATTGTGCAGCACGCCGAGCTTTTCGGCGACGCGCGGGTTCGCGCGCTTCAAAAAAGACAAATTACTTTCGGAGTGGACCAATATCTTGTCGGCGCTTTTGTAGGCGCGGCGCTCCATGGCGCGGAACATGGCGATGAGCAGCGGATTGCTGAGCACGCCGAGATCGATGGCGTTTTGCGGGAACAGGTCCTGGATGTTGAGGACGAAAGTGGCGCCGCGCTTGCGCATGACGCGCCCCACCATGGCGAGCGGCAGGGGCGGGCTGTAGACGATGACGGCGTCGAACGTCTCGCTGGAGTGACGCTTGAGCGCGCGCAGGAATTGGCGCGGCATGACGAGCTGGGCGATGCCGCGGACGACAAAGTTCACCTTGTGGTGCGGCAATGTGTGGACGCGGATCACCGTGATACCGTCCGCGCTTTCCTTCTCGCCGAGGCCGTCGGCGGCGTCCGGCGAACTTAGATTGTAGCGCGGCCAGGAGGTCAGCACGGTCATGCGGTGGCCGCGCGCGCGCATCTCCTCGGCCAGTTCGAGCATGAGATGGGAGGAGGAGCGGATTTCCGGCGGATAGGCGTCGGTGACGAGAAGGATGTTCATGCGTCGCGTGCCGGCGCCTCCGGCGCGGCAATTTCGGCGACCAGTACCGGCTGGCCGGTGGCGAGCGATCTCTCGATGGCGAAGACGGCGCGCATGGTGGCGAGCATGTCGCTTGGCGACGCGATCGGCGCCTCGCGGCCGCGCGCGGCGCGGGCGAAATGCTTGAGCTCCTCGGCGTAACCGAGGTCGCGGCTCTGGGTGTTGAACTTTTTCGTGCCGCGTTTGCCGTGCAGCTGGGTGCGGCGGAAATCGGTGGTGACGGTGGCGTTGCCTTGCCAGAACAGCTCCAGCGATTCGCGCGCGAGGGATCGACTGCCGGCGGCGGCATAGGTCAGCTCACCGACAGAGCCGTCGGCGAATTTGATGGTGGCGACGATATTGTCATTGTTGACCGTGCTGGCATCATTGCCCGAGACGCGCTCGGCAAAGATGCGCACCGGATCGGCGCCGCAAAGATATTGCATGAGATCGACGAAATGGCTCATCTCGCCGACGACGCGGCTGCGCCCCTGTTCCGGCGCATGTACCCAATGGTCCGACGGCACGAAGCCGGCATTGATGCGATAGGCCATGACGAGGGGCTCGTTGCGGCTGGCGAGCGCGGCACGCAAGCGCGCCGTATGGCTGGAGTGACGCCGGTTATGGCCGACCATGATGGCGAGGCCCTTCGCGCCGGCGAGGGCGGTTTCGATGCGCGCGAGCTCCTCCGGCGTGACGCAGAGCGGTTTCTCCACCAGCACGCTTTTGCTCTGCTCGATGGCGGCGAGCACCAGCTCGGCATGATCGGCATGGGGCGTGAGCACGATCACCGCATCGATCTCATCGTCGCCCAGGAGCGCCGCGGTGTCCGTGGTTGCGTTCTCGAAGCCGTATTTGCGCGCGGCGTTCTCGGAACTGACGCCGCCCTGCGTCGCGAGGCTCTTGCAGCGGAATTCGGAAATATTGCCGAGCGCCGGCAAGAGGGAAGAGCGGCCAAAGAGGCCCGCCCCGATCACGCCGAGCGCCGCCGCGCCGTCCCGCGACGAAGGCGAGGCGACGGCGACACTGCGTTCGCGCCTTTCTTCTTCCGGATATTCGAAGGCGACCGCGACCGTGCCGGCGAGCGCGCCCTGGCCGAGCTTTTCATAGAGCGTCGCGGCCTCGGCGATGGGCATGCGGTGGGTGATGAAAGGAGAAACGTCCATCGCGCCGGCGGCGAGCAGGCGGAGATATTCGCCGAGATTGCGGTTTTGCGTCCAGCGCACTAGGTCGAGCGGGTAATCGACGCCGTCTTCCTCATATTGCGGCACGAGAAAGCCCGGGCCGCCCGCCTTGGAGACGACGAGCTCAATCTCCTTGTCCCATAATTGCTGGCGGTCGGGATGGATGTCGGTCACGCCGACGATAACGATGCGCCCGCCCGCCCGACAAGCCTCCGCCGCCGCCGCCAGGGGTTCGCCGCTTTCGCTCGCCGCGGCGATGATCACCGCATCGGCGCCGGCGCCGTCGCTGACACCGAGCACCGCCTGGCTCAGCGCGTCGGCGCTCTCTACCGCGATCTCCGCGCCATGCTTGCGGGCAAGCTCGCATTTGCTTTTGTCCGGATCCATGCCGATGGCGACGCAGCCATAGGCGCGCAGGAACTGAACCGTGAGCAGCCCGAGAAGGCCGAGGCCGACCACGCCGACGCGCGCGCCGAAGCCGAGCTCAGCCATGCGCACGCCATGCAGCGCGACGATGGCGATCTGGCCGAACGCCGCCTGCTCGGGGGCGACGCCGTCCGGGATCGGTGCGGCGAGATTTTCCGCCACCGTGATGTATTCCGCATGGTTCGCGCCCGCCGCGCCGATGCAGGCGACCCTATCGCCGGGCGCGAAGCGGGTCACGTCCTCGGCGCATTCCACCACCATTCCGGCGGAGCTGTAGCCGAGCTTGGTCGGCGTCTCGAGCCGGCCCTTGGCCTCGCGGAAGGTGCTCGCGACGCCTTCCGTGCGCGCCTTTTCGATCACCCGCTTGACGAGATCGGGCCTGGCCCGGGCCTTGCCGAGGAGGCTCTTCTTGCCGAGCTCGACGATCGAGCGCTCCGTGCCCATGCTGACGATGGAGGAAAGATTTTTCACCAGGATCGTGCCCGGGCGGCAGGCCGGCACCGGCACCTCGACCACCGACACCTCGCCGGTGCGGTAGTTTTGCACCACCTGTTTCACGAGGCCGCCGGTTCCTCGGGCAGCGCCACATCCTCGCCGGTCCAGCGGGCGAGCGCGTCGATGCGGAACAGCGCTTCCGTGCCGGCGGCGATCTCGGCGAAGGGGATCGGCGCCGGCGCGCCGTCGGCGACGCAACGCAAGAAAGCATGCATACACTGAGCGTTGCCCTTGTCCTGGCTCTTGCCGCCCACGGCGGAAAAGCCGGGCCAGCCATGGCCGGTCAGCGTGCGGAAATCGTCGAGCAGCAGGGAGCGCCCGCCTGTGTGAACCTCGAGCCGTTCCTTGGCGACGCCGCCATGGCCTTGCGTCACGTAATGGATCGCCGCGGCCGAGCCGTCGGCGAATTGCAGCGCCGCCGAGACGCCGTCATCTCCGGCAATGCCGCGCATCGGCACGGCCTTGACGGAGACCAGTTCCGCGCCGATCAGATGGCAGGCGAGATCGAGGAAATGGCAGACCTCGCCGATGATCCGCCCGCCGCCCACCTCCGGCTTGAGCACCCAATGGTTGTCCGGCACATGGCCGGCATTGATTGTATAGACGAGGGATTTCGCCGCGTCGCTCTCGTGCAGCAGCGCGCGCATCTTGCCGATGAGCGGCGCGAAGCGGCGGTTATAGCCGACCATCAGCCGCGCATCGCTTTTGTCATATGCTTCTTGGACCATTTGCAACTGCGCATCGGTGATCGCCAGCGGCTTTTCGACGAAGACATTCTTACCGGCGCGAAGGGCGCGGGCCGCGAGATCGGCATGGCTGTCATGGCGGGTGGCGATGACGACGCTGTTGATCGCGTCCGTGGCGAAGATTTCCTCCGCTTCCGTGGTGAGCCTTTCAAAACCGTATTTTTTGGCGAGTTTCGCCACCTCCGGCCGCCCGCCGGACATCACAGTATGCAGCCCGGCGCCAGCCTGTTGCAGCGCCGGCAAAAGGGCATGGGTGGCATAGTGTCCCGCGCCGATCAACGCGACCACCGGCTTGGTGCTGTCATAGCGCGCCGGCGCGGCGAGGCTGACGGTCTTGGTCTGCAGCGCCGCCGCGTCCGCCTCTTCATAGTCGAGCATGATGCCAAGCGAGGGCTGGCCGCCGACCAGCAGCTCATAGGCCTTGGCGGCGTCATCGAACGGAAAACGGTGGGAGATCAGGGCGTCCGTCGCGAGCTTGCCCTCGGCCATGAGCTCGAGCACGGCGGTAAAATTGCGCTGCTCGGTCCAGCGTACGAAGCCGGCCGGGTAATCCTGGCCGCCCTCCTCGTAATCCGGGTCGTAGCGCCCCGGGCCGTAGGAGCAGGAGACCTGGAAGCTGAGCTCCTTGGCGTAGAAATCGGCGCGGCTGAGGTTAAGGCCGGTGACGCCGACCAGCACGATGCGCCCGCGCTTGCGGCACATGCCGGCGGCGAGATGCATCGGCTCGTCGCTCTCGGTTGCCGCGGTAATCAGCACGCCGTCGATGCCGGCGCCGCGCGAAAACTCGCCGGCGCGTTTGAGGATCGTCTCGCCGTCGCTCTCGCTCAGCACCTCGGCGCCCAGTTCGAGACCCAATGCGGCGCGGCTTTCGCCCGGCTCGATCGCGAGCACCTGGCAGCCATGGGCACGGAGGATCTGCACCGTCAGCAAGCCGACCAGGCCGAGGCCGATCACCACGAAGCGCTCGCCGAGCGTTGGCACGGCAAGACGCACGCCCTGCAAGGCGATGGCGCCGAGCACGGTGAAGGCGGCATTGTCGTCGCCGACCTCCGCCGGCACCTCGGCGCAGAGATGTTTGGGAACCGAGACGATTTCCGAATGATTGCCGTTGCAGGCGACGCGCATGCCGGGGCGGAACGCGCCCGCGTCAGGGCCGGCGGCGATCACCGTGCCGATATTGCAATAGCCGAGCGGGTACCAGCGTTCGAGCCGGTCCTTGACCGCCTGCACGGTCTGCCGCACGCCTTGGGCGCGCACCCGCTCGATCACCTTTTTCACATTGCCGGGCCGCTGGCGCGCCTTCGACACCAGGCTCGCGCCGGCGAACTCGGTGATGGAGCGTTCCGTCCCCGACGAGATCACCGAGCGCCGGGTCGCAATCAGCACATGGCCGGGCTTGACCGGCGGCGCCGGCACCTCGGCGAGCTCGATGCCGCCGGTGCGGTAATTCTGGATGAGTTGTCTCATGCCTGGGCGCGCGGCGCCTCCGGTGCTTTTGCTAACTCTTGCAATACGTTGCCTCGATTCCCAGGTCAATAGCGCCGCGCCATGCCGCGGTAGACGGCATCATGCGCTTCAGCCGCACCACGGACCGTATAATCATGGCCGATGGCGTCGCGCACCCGCGCCGCCGCCTGTTGGCGGAAGGCGACATCCTCGATCATTTTTCGAATCGCCGCCGCCAGGGCGCCGCTGTCGCCAGGGGGTACGATCAGCCCGGTCTCGCCGTCCATCACCACTTCGTGCACAAAGCCGACATTGCTCGCCACCGGCGGCAATCCGCAGGCCATGGCCTCGAGCAACACCATCGGCCCGCTTTCCGAGCGCGAACACATGACGAATATGTCATGCCCGGGCAGCAGCGCCGGCACATCCTCCACCGCGCCGAGAAAGGCGACGCGCTGTTCCAGCCCGTGCCGCGCGATCGCCACTTCGAGCTCGCCGAGATAGTCCCGCGCCGTCTCCAGCTTTGCGCCGGCGATGTCGAGGCGCCAGGGTGTCGCGAGATCGCCGAGCGCACCGAGCGCCTCGATCAGATCGTGATAGCCCTTCAGCGGATTGACATTGCCGACCGCGATCAGCCGCACCTCGCCCGTGACCCCGCGCTCTACCGCCGCCGGTTTGAACCTGTCGAGATCGACCGGCGGATGGAGGAGCGCCGTGGCCGCCTCGTCCTGGTCGCGGTGAAAGAGGCGGACATTCCGGCTCGAATAGGCACGCACCGTCGCCAGCCCGGCGAAGCATTTGGTCACCAGCACGCAGAGGCTCCTGGGCAGCGCCATATCGTTGAAATGCCACACCACCGGCCGGCCCGTGAGCCGCGCCGCCACCACCGCCTGAAAGGCGAACAGCGAATTGGCATGCACCAGATCGACGCGGTGTCGGCGGAAGAGCCGCATCAGCCCCCACACCTCGATGGGAAAGCGTAAGGCGTAGCGCAGTATGCCCCAAACTTTATTGCGCCGCCTGAGCCGCGAGAGGGAGAGGGTCGCATAGCGAAAGCCGTGCGCTTCGGCATAGTCGGGAAGCTCGCGTCCCATCGGCGGAAAGACCAGCAACGTGTCCCAGCCCATCTCCTTGAGCGCCGTGCCGACCTGCACCACGCGGCGCTGCGGGCCGCCGATGCGGCCATCCACCAGCACGCTGGCGACAAGGCGCTGCTTGGAATTTTCCATTGCGCTGCTATCAGCCATTTAGGGGAGGGACGTCAGGCGTCCCTCCAACTCATGCGCGGCATGATCCGCCCCGGGTCGATCTTGTCTTTATATTGGGCGACGCGCCGAATCATCTCCGCCAGCACCTCGTCGCTCATCAGATGCGGCTTGAGGCCGAGATCGAGCAAGCCGGTATGCTTGACGTTGAAATAATGATCCTCGGACTCTTTCCGCGGATTTTCGATCGCCTTGATCTCGACGCCGAGGCCCATCTCGTTGCCCACCCGGTGCACCATCTCCGCCAGATCATTGACCGAAAACACTTCGGTGAACTGGTTGAGAATGCGGAGCTCGCCCGCCGCCGCCGGCGTGGTCATGGCGAGCTCGACGCATTGCAGCGTGTCGAGAAGGTTGAGAAAGCCCTTCTGCTGCCCGCCCGAGCCATAGACCGTGAGCGGAATGCCCGCCACCGCCTGGACCATGAAGCGGTTGAGCACGGTGCCGAACACATCGTCATAGTGAAAGTTCGGCAGCAGCCGCTCGTCCATATCCGTCTCCGGCGTGGAGAGGCCGTAAACCGGGCCCTGCATCAGATCGGTCACGCGGATGCCGTAGATGCGGGCGTAGAACCAGAGCATGTCCGTGTCCATCACCTTGGTGGTGTGATAGAGGCTGCCCGGCGTGCGCGGATAGAGGAACTTGTGCTTGCGCCCGTTATGCTCGACATCGAGCCAGCCTTCCTCGATATCGATATTGGGCGTGCCATATTCGCCCATGGTGCCGAGCTTGACGATATGGCAGTCCGGCACATGCTCCTTCACCGCCCAAATCAGATTGAAGGTCGAGCCGAGATTGTTATGGAGCGTCTTGGACGCCTCCTCATAGCCCAGCATGGAGTAGGGCGCAGACGGCTGCTCGGCATAATGGATGATGCATTCCGGCTGCAGTTCTTCGACGAGCTTGGAGAGCCGTTCGAAATCCATGCAATCGCCGATCTCGACCCGCATCGGCGCGTTGGAGACCGCGTTCCAGATCTCGGCGCGCTCATTAAGGTCCGGATTGGGCAGCAACGCATCCGCGTTCAGGTCGCGCGCTGCGTCGCGGCGGAAATAATTATCGAACACGGTGACATCATGGCCCTTATGGGCAAACGCCATGGCGGTGGGCCAGCCGAGATAGCCGTCCCCGCCGAGGATCAATATTCGCAAGGTTTGGTACGCCCCTGACTCTCAAGCCGAATCTCGCGCCATGTTTGTCGATTGTCCCCCGTCCTTCAAGTATATTTGCGGGCGATTCAACAAGTTGGCCGGCCCCCTCGAACAACATAAGCAAGCGAATGTGCGGAATATTCGGCCGCGTTAGCTACCAGAAGGCGCTCTCCGCGCGGGATATCGAATCCTGCCGCGCCGCGACGCTGGCGCTACGCCATCGCGGGTCCGACGCCGGCGGCGAATGGCATGACGCGCAGATCTATATGGGACAGCGCCGCCTCGCCATCATCGACCTCTCGGAGGCGGCGAACCAGCCTTTCGAGGACGAAACCGGGCGCTACGCCCTCATTTATAATGGCGAGATCTATAATTATCTCGAGCTCAAGCGCGAGCTCGAAGCGGAAGGCGTGCGGTTTCGCACCGAGAGCGATACGGAAGTGCTGCTCGCCGCCTGGATTCGCTGGGGCGAGGCGGCGCTCTCCCGCCTCGACGGCATGTTCGCCATCGCGATTCACGACCGTGAGCGAAACCGCCACACCCTGATCCGCGATGCGCTCGGGCAAAAGCCGCTCTATTACGCCGCGACGCCGGACGGCGTTACTTACGCCTCGGAGCTGCGCAGCTTGCTCGCCCTCGACGATATGCCGTGGAAGCTCGACAAGGAGGCTTTCGCCCGTTTTCTCATGGCCGGCTATTACGCCTGGGACGAAACTCCCATCGCCGGCATAGCCAAACTCCTGCCCGGTTGTCTGCTCACCATCGAACACGGCAAGGCGGAACAAAAACGCTATTGGGATTCGCTCCCCGGCGACCGCGATGGCGGTGCGGCGCGGATGGATGCGCGCGAGGCGGTCGGTGAGTTCATCCGCCTGTTCGACCGCTCCTGCGACATCGCCATGCGCTCGGACGTGCCTTACGGCGTGTTCCTCAGCGGCGGCATCGACAGCTCGCTGATCCTCAATGCCTGCCGCAAATCCGACCGCGAGGTGCGCGCCTTCAGCGTCGCCATGAGCGAGGGTGATTTCGACGAAAGCGACAAGGCGCGGCTGATGATCGAAACTCTCGGCGGCGGCGCGCATGATGTCTTCACCCTGGACGCGGAAGGCATCTCCCAGGCGATCGACGATGTGTTCGCCAATAGTGACGAGCCGCATGGCGATCCCGGCTTCGTCAATACGCTATTCCTTGCCCGCGCCTGCCGGCCGCATGTCACCGTCGCGCTTGCCGGCGATGGCGGCGACGAGCTCTTTGCCGGCTACGCACCATTCCAGGGCCTCGGCCCGGTGCCCTGGCTGAAAGCCATGCCGGCGCCGCTCATGCATCTCTTCAAGGGCGCGGCCGCGCTCGCACCCCAGTCGGACAGCTATTTGAGCTTCTCGTTCAAGCTCAAGGCCTTTCTTCAGGGCTTCCCGGCGTCCGACGAATTACGCTATCCGTTGTGGCTGGCGACCGACGACCTAGGCACCCTGGCCAAGACATGCCCCGCCCTGCCGCGCGATTTTTTTTCCCGTGCGGGCGCGCCGGGCACCATCCTTGAGCCCACCGCCGAGGCGATGCGCCCCATTGCCGGGCGCAGCCAGCAGCAGATGCTGCTCTATTATTATCAAAAGATATTTCTGCCGGAATTCATCTGCATGCACACCGACCGCGCGGCGATGCAGGCGAGCATGGAGGTGCGCGCCCCCTTCCTCTCCCCGGCCCTGGTGGCATTCGCCAACAGCCTGCCGGACGATCTCAAGGCGCGCGGCGGCACCCTAAAGTGGCTTCTTCGAAGGGCTGCCCAGAAAGACGGCCTCCCGGCCGAAATCTACAGCCAAAAGAAACAGGGTTTTACTTTCCCCCTCGCCCGCTGGCTAAAAGGCGCCCTCCGCGACCGCATGACCGATTTGCTCGCCCCGGACGCTCTCCCGCCGGGCCTGATCGACCCCGCCACCGTCCAGCGCCTCCGCGACGCCCACCTATCGGGCAAGCAAAACAATTACCGCCTCCTCTACAGCCTCATGGCCTTCCAGGCATGGCGGAAGCAATATCCCCAGGTGGATATTTCCTAGCCGGCGGGCTGGCCCGTCATGGCGCCGGCTTGCGACTTGCCGGTGATCGTTCGCAAGACGCCTAAGCTGGCGCCGAGGGCGATAACGAGGGTGAAGTAGATATTCAAAGCGATGGCGGGGAGGAGGAACCACGCGGCGCGTTTGAGGACGAAACCGAACAAGCCGGAATAGCCGTAGAGGTAGCAGGCGAAAAGCAGAAGGGCGGCGATGGCGGTGATCCAGTTGCCCGTGCTGGTGATCGGCAGGAAGGGGAAGGGGGCGAGGATGGCGGCGCCCAAGAGGGCGGCGCTGGAGAGGCCGGTTTCGGCGGAGGTGACGCCGCCGGATTCGAATTTTCTGCGCACCAACAGAATTTCCATCCAGAGGGCAACGCGGAGGAAATAAGTGCGGGTCAGTTTCCTGAGGCCGGGGAACTCATGCTTGACGGCGATAGTGGGGTCGAGCACGAGCTTGTGTTTCTCGCACAGGCGATAGCCGAGCTCCTCGTTCTCGTAATCCATGCCCCAGCCTAGGGTCTCGTCGAAGCCGCCGACCGTCTCGAACACTTCGGCGCGGATGCCGGCGCGGGCGGAGTCGAACACCTCGTAATCGATGACGCCCTTGCGGGCGAAGAAATAGTTATTCAAGAGCGCCTTGTAGAGCGGCACCCAGCCCTTGTTGAGCGGCCGCGCATCGTAAATGCCGACCACCGCGTCCGCCTCGGCGATGCGCTTGCGGAAATTGCGCAAACAATCCGGCAGCATGTCCGTGTCGCTATCGAGAAAGAACAGAAACTCGCCCCTGGCCGCGCGCGCGCCGGCATTCCGCGCCTTGGCCGGGCCACCGTTTTTTTCCTGGCGGAGCAGCTTGATGCGCTCCGGATCGGCCGCCGCCAGGGCTTCGACCAGCTCCGGTGAGCGGTCGGTGGAGGCATCGTCGACGACGATGATTTCCACCGCTTCGTCGCCGGTCTCAAGCACGCTTTGGATGCAGCGCTCAATCGTTCGGGTCGAGTTGTAGGAGGGAATGACGACCGAGATCACCTCGTTTGTCATGTTGCCGCCACCGGCGGACGGTGGGCTAGTCCCGGCCGATATTGCGCAGGGCCGAGTTTGCCAGTTTTGGATACATCGAGGCGTTCCACACCACATTCGCCGCCAACGCGCATTCGAAGCTGCATTTGCATTTCGTGTCGCGTATCCATTTCCGCGTCTCCGCGCCCGCATCGCTTTTGAGGATTGCCGGCAAGTTATAGTCGGTGTCGCGCACATTGCCCAGGGTGCGGTCGAGCAATTCGCAAGGGTGCACATTGCCGGTCTCGGAGATCACCACCAGCTTGCGCCCGGCGACGCAGGGCGTGACGAATTCGTCGTGGAACACGGTGCGGATGAGGTTGCGGCGCGAGACGTCGCGCACGCCGCGAAAGAGCGGATAGAGGAAGCGGCTCTCCTTGGTGCGGCGAATCGATTCGAGATAGGCGTTGACCTCCTGGTATTTCGCCTCCGCCTCGGTCTTCAGCGCCGGGTCCTTGATGTCGCCGCGCGCGAAGGTGATGGAGAGATTGTCGTATTGAAAATTCTCATGCAGGTGCCGCATGGTCTCGAGGATCTTGCTCTCGCTCTTCGCGGTGTAGACGGAGTTGGCATCGAGCACGAGATTGGGGAAGCGCTTGCGCAACGGGCTGATCGCCTCATAGCTCTTGACGATCTTGGCGTAGGAGCCGGGCAGGGAGCGCGCCTCGTCATGATCCGAACCGATGCCGTCGATCGAGAAGGTCAGGCGCAGGAAGGTATCCGGATTGCGCGGCAGCACTTTTTCGAGATAGGCCACCATGCGGTCGGTCAAGGAGCCGTTGGTCGGGATCGAAAGATAGCGCACCGAGCAATTGTCGATAAAATGCTGGGTGAGCTCGGCCATATCCTTGCGCAGGAAGGGCTCGCCGCCGGTCAGCGAGAGCTGCAGCACCGGGCCGATCGATTTCGACAGTTTCTCGATTTCATGGAGGGTGAGCTCGTCGGGCTTCCGCCCCTGCTCGATCTCGGCGTAATAGAAGCAGAACTTGCAGCGAAAATTACATCGATTGGTGACATAAAAAATGAGATAACCGACTTTCGTCGGATCGGCGTAACTTCGAAAGGACTGGCCGAATTTGGCGATATTCATGCGTTTTGTATGACCGTCGGCGTGATTGGCCCGGCGAAATCCCGGCGCGGGACAAATTCTTGATCAAATTAGTGCTTTATTCTAGTTTTGACCACCTCGTTCTATATCCGATCCCTGTTGTGAACGGTATGAAAATCGGCCCATGAACCAGATCGGCACCATCGAGCGCGCCCGCGATGCGGAGAATTCAGCCACCGGCGCCGCCGGCGCCGTCGACCCGGCGCACCGGGCGGCGTGGCGCGTCGGCCGCGGCAGGCGCGAGGCGCAACTTCGCGGCAAGCCGAGCTCGAGCTGGAATACCTTTTGGTTCCGCACCCTGTCGCGCGCCGGGGAAAAGGCGATTCGCGCCGCCGGTCTCTATCGCCGCGGGCTCGACAATGCACGGCGCCTGGAGATGCGCCATGTCGAGTTCGAATTGGCCGGGCTGCCCGCCGCGTTCGACGGCTATGAGATTTTGCATCTGAGCGACTTTCATTTCGACACCCTGGACGGCTTGCCGGAGGCGATCCACGCGCTCCTCGGCGGGCGCGGCTTCGATCTCTGTGTGCTGAACGGCGATTATTCCGATCATGAAGCGACGCCGATGGCCGAGACTCTGGGTGATATCCTTAATCTTTGCTCAGGTATTTCCGCGCGCGACGGAATTCTGAGCGTGCTCGGCAATCATGACAGCGAGGCCCTGGTCGAGCCGCTCGAAGCGGCGGGAATCCGCTGCCTGATCAACGAATCCATCACGCTCGCGCGCGGCGGCCTTGGGCTGACGCTGACCGGCACCGACGACCCCACCGCCTTCTGGTCCGAGGGCGCCCACCGCGCTCTGGCGGAAAGCGGCGAAGGCTGCAAGCTGGCGCTGGTGCATTCGCCGGAGCTCGCCGGCGTCGCCCATGACAATGGCTATGCGCTTTATCTCTCCGGCCATACCCATGGCGGCCAGGTCTGCCTGCCGGGCGGGCGGCCCATGACCACCGGCCTCACCCGGCACAAGAATCTCTATCGCGGCCCGTGGCGGCACGGTGAGATGGCGGGATACACCAATTCCGGCGTCGGCGTCTCTAATATCCCGATCCGCTTCTACTGCCAGGGCGAGGCGGCGGTCATCACCCTGCGGGCGGCGGGCGCGTGATGGCGATTTTTGACTTGGCTTCGGGAAAAGGCTATAAAGAGTTGAAATATAAGGCCTATTTGAGAATGTGCGCAATCTTGCGCGGCGTGGCACGAAAGCGGCGGTGACGATGCGGCCAAATCCGAAAATCGTCCTGGTCTATCCTTCCAGTCAGGATAGCGTGCGCACGCTCTATTCCTTCAACAAGAACCAGGATATCGGCTTCAAGCCGCCGCAATCGATCCTCATTCTCGCGACGTACTTACGCAGCAAGGGTTTCGACGATGTCCATTGCCTCGACGCCCAGGTCGAGCGCCTGTCGCCGGCCGGCACCGTGGCGGCGCTGGAGAAGATGGACCCGGACATTATCGGCATCACCGCCTGGACCGACTTCTGGTATCCGGTGCATGAGACGCTGCGCCTCGCGCGCGAGAAGATGCCGGATGCGCTGCAGATTGTCGGCGGCCCCCATGCGGCGATCTATCCGGAAGAGACCATGCTGAGCTCGACCGCCGATTACACCGTCGCCGGCGACGGCGAGGATGTGCTGCTCGAGTTGGTGCGCGCCCTTCAGGCGGGCCGGCCGGTGCCCAAGATGGCCGGCCTCTGGCGGCGCGACGGCGAGGAGATTACTGGGCCCGACGAGCCGATCGCCATGGTCAATGATCTCACCGCCATCCCGGTGCCCGACCGCACGCTGCTGCCCTACAAGAAATACAGCTCCATCCTGACCCCGTCGGAGTACGAGACGACGATGATCACCTCGCGCGGCTGTCCCTATAAATGCGTCTTCTGCAAAATGGATGTGCAGAAGGTCTATGCCCGCACGGCGCAACAGGTGGTCGAGGAGTTCCGCCAGATCGCCGAACTGGGCATCCAGGACGTCCAGGTCTATGACGACACCTTCACCTGGGGCCATAGCCGGGCGCTCGATATTTGCGACGGCATCATCGAGGCGGGCATCGATCTCAAATGGGCGATCCGCGACCGGGTCAATCGCGTGACGCCCGAGCTTTACGCCAAGCTCAAACAGGCCGGCTGCAACCGGGTCCATTTCGGCGTCGAGACCGGCTCGCCCAACATCCTCAAAAACTCCGGCAAGTTCATGAAGCTCGAGCAGGTCCATGAGGGCCTGCGCATCGCCAAATCGGTCGATATGGTGGTGATGACCTATTTCATGTTCGGCTTCCTCGACGAGACCCGCGAAGACGCGCAGATGACCGTCGATCTCGCCAAGACGCTCAACCCGGATTACGTCTCCTTCGGCGTCCTCGTGCCTTATCCCGGCACCGAGATCTACCGCGAGGGGCTGAGGCGCGAGATCATCCCGCGCGACTATTGGCGCGATTTCGCGCTCAATCCCGAGCCCAGTTACACCATCCCCCATGTCGTCGAGGGCGAGCTGGACCGCGGCACCCTGATCGCACTGAAGGACAGGGCGACGCGCGATTTCTATTTCCGCCCCAAACGGCTGTTGCAGGAGGTGGCGCGGCTGCGCTCGTTCAAGGAGTTTGCCGCCAAGGCGCGCATGGGCACCTCGATCCTGGTCGACGGCATGACGGCCTCCTCCTCCGTCTACCGCTATTGAGCGCCGCGGGGCGGGGCTGAAATGGAAGGCATGCGGCAGGCCGAAACGAACACGGCGCCCGCCGACGGCGTGCTGGCAAGCGGCGGCGGCAAGACCGCCATCGCGCTGGTGCGCGGGCCGCTCGTCTCCTCGATGCGGGCCATGAACAATGAGGCGACGCCGGCGGTTGGCCTCGCCCATATCGCCGGCTATCTCGAAAAATTCGGCTACCGCCCGGTGATCGTCGACGGCATCGGCGAGGCGCTGAACGATGTCTGGCCGCTCAAGGATTATGACAATCACAATTGCCAGGGCCTCACCTTCGGGGAGATTGTTAAGCGCATCCCGGCGGAGACGAAGATCATCGGCGTCTCCGCCATGTTTTCCGGCGAGTGGCCGGTGCAGCGCGATTTGATCGCTAAGATCCGCGAGCGTTTCCCTGCAGCCTTGATCGTCGCCGGCGGCGAGCACATCACCGCGCTGACCGAATTTGTCCTCAACGACTGCCCCGCGCTCGATATCTGCGTGCGCGGCGAGGGCGAACACACATTTTACGAGATCGTCGAGCAGCATGCCGCCGGCGGCAACATTCGCGAGATCGCCGGCATCAGCTACATCGGCGATGACGGCGCCTATACCGCCAATGGCGACCTGCCGCGCATCCGCGATTTGGAGTCGATCCCCTGGCCGTCCTGGCCCGAGGGCTATCTCGAAAAATTCTGGGCCGCCGGTAAATCCTTCGGCGTCCAGTCCGAGCGCGACATGCCGATCGTCGCGTCGCGCGGCTGCCCCTATCAATGCACCTTCTGCTCGAGCCCGAGCATGTGGACGACGCGCTATATCCTGCGCGATGTCGAGGACATGATCGCCGAGATCAAGGAATATCGCCGACGCTACGACATCACCAGCCTACAATTCTACGACCTCACCGCGATCACCAAGAAGCCCTGGACGCTGGAATTCTGCAAGCGGCTCCTCGAAGAGGGCATCCAGCTCAACTGGTCGCTGCCGTCGGGCACACGGAGCGAGGCGCTCGACGGCGAGACGCTGGCGATGTTGAAGAAAACCGGTTGCAACTATCTCGTCTACGCGCCGGAGAGCGGCTCGGACAAGACCCTCAAGCTCATCACCAAGCGGATCGATCTCAAGACCCTGACCAAATCGATCCTGACGGCGCGCAAGACCGGTATTATCGTGCGCGCCAATCTGATCATCGGCTTCCCCGGCGAATCGCGCCTCGATGCCTTCAAGACAATGCTCTACGGCTTCAAGCTGGTGGTCAAAGGGGTCGACGAAGTATCGACCAATCTGTTCTCGCCCTATCCCGGCAGCCGCATCTTCCGCGAGCTGTTGGAGGACAGGAAGGTCACCCTCAGCGACGATTATTTCTTCGGCCTGACTTCGCTCAATTCCGATCTCTTCAAGCGCAACCCGCTTACCGTGCACCCCTCCATGGGCGCCCTCGAGCTCGCGATTTACCGCGTCTTCGTCATGTTCGCCGGCTATGGGCTGGGCTATCTGCTTTATCCCTCACGCATCATCCGCTCGTTTCGTAACATCACCGGCAGTGGCTCAAGCGCGGCCACCGTCTTCGAGCACCGCCTCAAGGATTCCCTCAAGCGCCGCTCCACGGCCTCCACACCGGTTTGACCGGTGACCGGCTCCCGGCGCCGCCTCTTGGCCTAGGGCCGCGCGAAACCGTCCATAGCGCCGAATAGTCCCTTGCGCGCCTAGCGATCCGGCGAGAGAATCGAATCTGCCCATGAACAGAGATTCCAACCGATGACGGCCGGCCATCAACGCATGCAACGGGTGCTGAGCCGCTCTTTCCTGGCGTCCCCCCGGGCGCAGTTGGCACTGGTCGTTCTCGTTTACGCTCTGTTGGTGATTCTGCTGATCTTGCAGAAACGGCCTTGGTTCGACGAGGGCGGCGTCGCGAACGTTCCCTACAATCTTCTCAATCACGGGCATTTGGGCATGCCGATCTGGCTCACCCAGCGCGAATCCTGGCCCGGAACAGAGTATTACACCTATTATATTTTGCCGGTTTCGATCGTGATTCAGGCAGGCTGGTTTGCCATCACCGGCTTCGGCCTGTTTCAGATGCGCGTGCTGTCGGCGCTCTTCGGATTGCTGATCGTTTTGTCGATCTATTATGGCACCCGGCGCGTCTCCGGCCATCATGGTCTTGCCCTCCTGGCGGCGCTTCTCGTCGGGACGGACTACACGATGGCGGTCGCTTCGGCCGACGGGCGCATGGATATCATGTGCGCCGGCTTCGGGTTCGCCGCCCTATCGAGCTATCTGCTGCTGCGCGAGACGCGTCTCGGCTGGGCGGTCCTGGTCAGCCAAACCTTGATTGTTTTGAGCGGGCTCACCCATCCGGCGGGTTTGCTCTATTTGTGCGCCGTTGTCGCGCTCATCGTTTATTTCGACCGAAGGCGCCTCAGGCCCGTTCACCTGTTGCTCGGTCTCGCGCCTTATGTGGTTGGCGTGCTCGCCTGGGGCTCCTACATCATGCAAAATGTCGAGGTATTCCGCGGCCAATTTTCCAGCGCCTTCGCCGGGCGCTCGTTTCAATATGACGGTTTGACGACGTTCGGCCTCTACCGCTATTTGAGCGCCGCCTTCGGCATCGGGCCCGACGTGCCGGCGCTCGGCCGCCTCAAGATATTCCAGCTCATCGCCTATTGGGGCGCCGTGCTGGTTTATATCTTCTACCGTCCCGTCCGCGGCGAAACCCGTATTCAGGCACTCGCCCTGCTGCTGCTGGTGACGGTGCTCGCCATGATCGTGTTCACGCCTGGCGAGCAACTGCTTTACCTCGTCCATATCGTCCCGCTCTACGCCATCGTGCTGGCGGCGGTGATCTGGTATTTCCTGCGCCATACCTCGCTCCTGCGCCTACCGGTCGCGGCGGTGGTGATCGGTTTGATCGCGATCCAGGCCGGTGGCCCGGTCGGCAAATTTTTCGTCAACAACGAATATCGGAATGGCTGGCTGCCGGCGGTGGAACGCATCGCCGAGTTGCGCCAGCCCGGCGATGTCATCGTCGCCAGTTCCGAATTCGGCTTCGCCTTCGGCTATGAGGGCGAGGTGGTCGATGATTTCTATCTTGGTACGCGCTACGATTATGTCGGCGATATCGTTGTCATCGGCCGCAGCTATAACAAGGTCTACAATGATATGAAGGTCAACCAACCGGAGCGCTACAGCCTGGTCGCCGAGCGGCTGAACAGCATGTATGATCAAGTGTTCGACGGCCTCGAATATAAGATCTACGTGCTGAAAAACCCGCGCGATTCGTCGCAGCCGAGTTCCTGAACCAAGCGAGCCTGATCGGCATCGAAGAGAGAGCGTGTCATCGAATCCGGAAATGTCAGGTATGATTTAGCGATGGCCGAACGACAAACCGATTTTTGGAGCAACAATCCGTGCGGTGCCGACGGCAGCCTGGCCGAGGTCATCCGGCAGAGATTCCAAATCGATTTCTGGTTGCCCAACGAGCTGCAAAGCTTTCCCGCCGACCGCAAGAAATATCTCGAGGTGGGCTGCGGCCAAGGCATCGACAGTTTGGTTTTGTGCTCCCGTTTGGCCGAGGACAGCCAATATACGGCCATCGATTTTTCATCCGAGAGCATCAAACGCGCCGCGGGTCACCTGGAGGAAGCCATGCAGAGCATGGATATCCGGGTCATCCCGACCTATGCGACCGGCAATGCCCTGGCGCTCGATTTCGCCGACAATGAATTCGATTTCGTCTATTCGATGGGCGTTCTGCACCATACACCCGACCCGCAACAAGCGATCAATGAGATCCACCGGGTGCTTGGCGAGGGCGGCCAGGCGATTATTTATCTTTACCGGCGGAATTCGCTGAAGGTCGGCGTGGCGAAATTCCTGCGCCTCCTACAGGCCGTCACCGACAAGGTCTTTTTCCAGGACCGGCTGTTTTACAAATTGATGAACAGGAGAAAATCCAAACTGTTCGGCAGCATGTTTTTGGAATGTTTCGGCGTCCCCTGGATGGCGTGGTATTCGGAGCGGGAGTTGAAGAAGATGTTCGAGAATTTCGCCAGCATCGATATCTCGCCCTATGGCTTCAACCTGCCGCGGCCGTGGAACAGAGACGTTTCGGGGTTCAACAGGCATGGGCTGTTCTACAAGATCAGTGTGACCAAATAAGCGCCGCGATCTCCACCACAATTTGCCGCAATTTGCCGCTTACATCGCCCTGTTGCCAAAGCCCTCGCATTTGACCAGAATCCGGCGCATGGATTCTTTCCCGCGCCCCCGCATCCCGACGCGCGCATTTCCGCGACAATCGCATTGCCGGACGATATGAGCCCAGCCGAGACGCTGAAATATACGGTGATCGCGCCGGTCTATTGCGAGGAGGAGAGCCTGCCTGAGCTTGCCGACCGGGTGGCCGCCACCTTTGCCGAGATGGGCGAAGCCGCATCGTTCGAGCTGTTGATCGTCGATGACGGCTCAACCGACGGCACCGCCCGCGTCCTCCGCGAGCTCGAAGACGCGCGGCCCTATATCCGCTCCGTCACGCTCCGGCGCAATTGCGGTAAGTCGATGGCCCTGATGGCCGGCTTCGAACATGCCCAGGGCGAGCTCGTCTTCACCATGGATGGTGATCTTCAGGACAATCCCGAGGACATGCCAGCGCTACTCAAGAAGCTCGAGGAAGGCTTCGACATGGTGACCGGCTGGCGTCAGCGGCGCCAGGACCAGACCGTCCGCAAGCTCGGCTCGCGCCTATTCAACTGGGTCGTCGCGCGCACCACGGGTCTCCGCCTGCACGATCTCAATTGCGGCTTCAAGCTCTACCGCCAGGAATTGATCAAGTCGCTCGTCGTGTTCGGCCAATATCACCGCTATATTCCGCTGCAGGCGCATCTTATCGGATTTCGCGTCTCCGAAGCGAAGATCGGCAACAGCGCGCGCAAATACGGCAAATCGAAATACCGCTCCTTTCGCTATCAGGGAGCGTTCGACCTCTTATCGATTCTCTTTACCTATAAATACGGCCTGAACCCCTTGCATTTCTTCGGCGTGATCGGACTGATGCTGGTTATCCCGAGTTTCGCCGCGCTCCTCTATCTCCTGATCGAGCACATCATCTATTGGACCGGCATCGGCGAAGGCGTGCCGCTTTTCCCGCGGCCGCTTCTCTCGCTGTCGCTCTCGGTGCTCCTGATGGGCATCTTCATCTTCCTCACCGGCTTCGTCTGCGACTTCATCCTGCACCACCAGATCCGCCGCAACATCAGCCAAATCGTCGACCTCAACATCGCCGCCGTGACGCGCGGCGGCGGCAAATCCGAAGCGGAAGAAGAAGCCGAACGCCAAGACATGGCCAAGGCCCGCCTCGCGGTGGGTGCGGGGCGGGAGAAGTAGGCGGGTCGTTGCTCGCTTTAGGTTTGCGCCGTCACCTCATAGCCATACTCGATCGCCGCCTTCTGCCGTGCGCTTAAGCTCTCCCCGTTCAAATCCTCCGCAGCGAACAGCGGTTGGCAATAGTGTGGGCGCAGCGGGTGGTGGGAGTTGTAGGCGTAGAAGGCGCTGAGGCGGTCGGCGCTTTCCGGGACGCTGCCGCGATGCCACACCGTTACCGTATCGGTGAAGACCACCGTGCCGGCGGGGCCGGAGCATTTGACGTAATTCTCCTTCGCTACCAGGTTGTCCATGATTTCGTCCGGCACCCGGCCGTCGACAAGTTCGATGCCTTTTTGCGGTGCGAATTTCTTCGGCAGGTAGCAATAGGCGCCGCCGGTCTCGTCGACATCCTCGACATAGACGACGATTTTCATGATGCGCACGTCCTCCGCGTCGCGGTGCCATTGCCGGGTCTCGAGTTTCTGGCCGTCGGCGAAGTCGCGGCGGAAGATGGCGCCGCGATAGGCGGCGGGGAGGCCGATATAGCTTTCGGCGATGGCGAGGAAGCGTTCCTCCAGGCCCCAGGCGATGAGCTGGGGCGCTGCGGCGAGCTGCGCCGGCGAGGCCTCGCGCATATAATCCTTGCGGGTGTTTGCAGCCGCCTGCGGGTCGGCCAGGATGCGCCGCGCGGCGTCGATGTCGAACGTGGCGCAGCCGCCGGTCCGGGCGAGTTCGTCGAGCGAGGTAATCGCCGCGCCGTCCTGCTCCAGGGCGGCGAGGATGTTGCGGTCGAAATCACTCAGGCGCGGCAGGTTGGCGCGGTGGCGCTGGCGCAGGCCCGATTGCCGTTTGCGCCGGCTGCCGATCTCATATCGCGTTTTCAGGGAATTGCGGACGCGTGCCGCGGCCCGGTGAAGCATCGCCAACCGGCCTAGTGCAAGCGCGCCCGCGCGGAGCGGAAGGCATCAACATGCGCCGTCATGGCGCGGAGTATATCTCAATTCCCGCCCGGGGGAGTTTTGATTCACATCAATTATGCGCCTGCCGCCAGCGCATATGGTGGCTGTCATAATCATAACGGAGGCTGGGCGATGTTCGACCGTATGAGAGGGACGCCGGTTACGGGATTTACCACGCGGCGCCAATTGCGCCAGCGGCAGAAGGCGCAGGCGCGCGCGCGCGAGGCCCATCGCGGCGATTTGCCGCCGCTTCGGTCGTTCGACCGCAAGGTGGTCGCGGCGCTCGAAGAGGTCGGCGCGTTTCAGACCTCGCTCGCCGAGTTGCACGAGAACGGGCTCTCCGCGCCGTTCGATCTCGCCGCGTCGCGCGCGGTGATCGAAGCGCCCGGCCGGCGCCTGCCTTATCCGAAAAATTATCAGGGGCTGGCGTCGGACGATCAGGTACGCGGGCTGGCCGGTGAAATTCTGTGGGGCATGCAGGAGCGCTTTCTGGCGATCGCCGAGAATTATCTCGGTCTGCCGGTGGCCTATCGCGGCATGGTGATGCGGCGCGACTTCGCCGACGGGCAGAAGTTGGAGACGCGGCAATGGCATCTCGATGCCGAGGATACGCGGATCGTGAAGATCATCGTCTATCTCAATGACGTCGATGAGGATGGCGGGCCGTTCCGCTTCCTGCCCAAGGCGCTGACGCCGAAGACGGGCATCCGGCTGGTCAACGACCGGCTGCCCGACGCGGTGATCGACGGGCTGGTGCCGGCGGATTCCTATGTCAAGGCAGTGGGGCCGGCGGGGACGGTGCTGATCGCCGATCCGGCGACTATTTGGCACCATGGCTGCGTGCCGGTTTCCGGCGACCGCCTGACGACCTTCTTCGCCTTCAACTCTCAAATGCCGCTTCGCCCGCAGCATTGCAACCCCCTGTTTAGGCGCGATTTTCTCGGGAGCGCTCGGCTCACGCCGCGCCAGGAGGCGGCCATCGCCTATCGCTACCCGGTCACCTATCCGCCCGCTGCGGCCAACGCGGCGTAGGCGCCGTTCGCTGATTTATTGCCGGTCCGGCGACGCGATGCCCCGGGTCTATCACAGCCAGAAATTCCTGCTCTATCCGGACCGCCTCGCCGCCATCCGCGAGGGGCGGGTTCCGCCGCCGGTTCATGTCCGCATCAAGCCGACCAATCGCTGCAATCACCATTGCTGGTATTGCGCCTACCGCGCCGACGATCTCCAACTCGGCGAGGAGATGACCGAGGCGGACCAGCTTGCGCCGGAGAAAATGCGCGAAATCGCCCACGACCTGATCGACATGAAGGTCGAGGCGGTGACCTTCTCCGGCGGCGGCGAGCCGCTGCTCTATAAGCCGCTGCCCGAGATCATGGCGCTGCTTGCGGCAAACGGCATCCGCATCGGCGCGCTGACCAACGGCTCCAATTTGAAAGGCGCGATGGCCGATGCCTTCGCCCGCCACGGTACCTGGATACGGGTTTCGCTCGATGCCTATGACGATGCGAGCTACGCCCAATCACGCGGTGTCGCCGAAGGTTACTTTTCCCAACTGCTCGCCAATTTGCGCGCCTTCGCATCGCGCGCCAGCCCCTGTGTGCTCGGCGCCAGCTTCATCGTCACCGAGGCGAACGCGCCGCACATTTATTCGGTGTGCCGCACCCTGAAAGAAGCCGGCGTCAGCCATGTCAAACTCTCCCCCGTCGTGATCGGCAATGAGGATCAAGCCAACCGTGCCTACCACGCAGCGATCGGATCGCTCGTCGCGCGGCAGATCGAGCAGGCGCGGGAGTTTGAGGATGTCGGCTTTCACATCGTCGATCACTATCACGAAACGCCCCAGCACTTTCTGAAGGACCATGAAAGCTGCCCGTTCATGAAGTTTCTGACCGTTATCGGCGCCGATGGCGGGGTCTATGCCTGTCAGGACAAGGCCTACACCGAGGGCGGCAGGCTGGGCTCGATCGACGCGCAGAGCTTCAAAAGCCTCTGGCAATCGGGTGATCTCGCGGCGCGCATGCGCATGATCGATCCCTCGCGCCATTGCCGGCACCATTGCGTCGCGCATGACAAGAACAGGGCGCTTCTCGACATCCTGTCGCTCGATCCCGCGCACCTGCCCTTCGTCTGAGCGCGGCGCGGCGCTG
>CAZUVO010000006.1:0-14418 GCA_964623955.1 uncultured Rhizobiaceae bacterium | reverse complement strand
CATGCGGGGCGCCGCGCGATGGCGACAAAAAACAGATTCAAGGGAAAACGTATGCGCAATTTTTCAACCGCCCCGAACGGCGAAATCGCGGTGCCGACGCCGCCGGCGCATTTGGCGGCAATCGAGTTGGGCCAGAACTCGTCAAACAGGGCGAGGAGATATCTCAGGCTCCACGATTTGTGGAAATAGCTGACGCCGATGGTCTCAAATCCCGCGATCTCCAGCGTCTTGGCCAGGGTGCGCGGCGAAAAATGATGGAAATGGGCATACATCAACAGTGGATTGCGCCTGCCCAGGACCCGGCAAAAGACGTTCTCGATGTCATGGGTGGAGACGAAAATATAGCCGCCGCGCTTCAGCTTCGGCAGAAGCGCCGCGAGGTCCGTAACCGGGTCGTAGAGATGCTCGACGACGTCCCAGAGGGTGATGATGTCGAAGGTTTCATCGGGCTGATCGAGTTCGGCGATGACGCCGTTCTGTATCTCCAGGCCAAAGCGCGATTTGGCGGTCTTGATGGCCTCGAGAGAGGGTTCGAGGCCGAACGGTACCGCGCCCAGTCCGCGTGCCAGATTGAGGAAGATGCCGGTGTTGGCGCCGGCATCGAGAAGATTGGCGCCCGAGACCGCGCGGTGGCGCTCGACGATGTTCACCAGCGGCGCGTAGGCGGCGGATTTCTCCTCCAGGCTCAACTGGTCGATCCTGTCGCCGCCATAATTTTCGGCGCTTAGAAGCTCGATGATCGCGTCCGTCTCGTGGCTCTTTTCCTCGACGACGAAACCGCACGCGCCGCAGCGATAGATGTCGCCATAGACGGCATATTGCGAGAATTTGACAAGATCGGCCGAAGCGATATTTCCCGGGAACAGCAATGACAATTGGCCGCTCCGGCATAATTGGCAGGTTGCGCCGGCGGATGGATTAGGGGTCATGGCGTCTCGAACGATACATCGGCGCTACCGATAACAGGCGGAACGCCCGGGCCGCAACAGCGACCGCCGGCGTTCACGCGGGGCGGGCGCGGCGGCGCAAGCGCCCATCCCGCCCTTGCGCCGCGCGGAAGCTGCCGCATAACATGCCGGCGACCCCGGCACGCTGCAGAACAAACTTAATGAACCTCCTCGCCATTCACGACGGACACACGGCCACCGTCTGCTTCATGCAGGACGGCGTGGTGACGGCGCTTGTCTCCGAGGAGCGCTTCACCAATATCAAGAACCAGTCCGGCTTTCCGCGCCGCGCGCTCGACTGGATCACCGCCGAGTTCGGCGTCACCCTCGACGAGATGGACGCGATCCTCATCCCCCATCTGGTGCAGCCGATCGATTTCGCCAAGACCTATGCCGGGGACTATTCCTACCGCCATCTGCTGCTCCATCTGCTGAGCCATGCGGTACCGCGCCGGCTGCTCGGCTCGGCGCAACTGATCGGCCCCTATGTCGCGCTCTTTCGCGGACATCGCGACCGCGTGGTGCGCGGCCATTGCGCCGCCCATGGCATCGCGTCCGGGCGGCTGCATCGCCAGGAGCATCACGCGGCGCACCGCTATGCGGCGCTTTATGGCGCGGGATATCCCCAGCGCGGCGAGGCGGCGCTCGCCTTCACCCTCGACGGCTCCGGCGACGGCCTCTCCGGCACGGTCGCCCGCTGGGACCCGGACCGCGGCCATGCGCTGTTGTCCCGGCGCTCGAGCTACCATTCCCTCGGCGATCTCTATTCCCAGGTGACCCAGCTTCTCGGCCTGCGCCCGGGCGAGCATGAATATAAGGTGATGGGCATGGCGCCCTATGTGCGGCCTGAGCATAGCGACGCCGCCTATAATATTTTTCGCAGCTATATGCGCCTCGATGCGCGCGGCGAGATCGTCAATGACGCGGCGTTCGGCAAGGCGATGCTGGCGCGCCTCCGGCGGGATCTTCGCGGCGAGCGGTTCGACAATATCGCCGCCGGCGCACAGCGCCATTTCGAGGATGTCACCCTCGCCTGGGTCAAGCGCTGGCTCGCCAAGACGGGCCTCCGCCGCGCCGCTTTCGGCGGCGGCTGTTTCATGAACGCGCGGGCTAATATGCTGATCGCCGAATTGCCCGAGCTCGACCACGCCTTCTTTCTGCCGAGCTGCGGCGACGAGAGCACCGCCCTCGGCGGCGCCTATTATCTCGCCGAAACCCTGGGCGAGGCGGCGCCGGCGCAGCTCGCCGATCTCTATCTCGGCCCCGACTTTACGGAAGACGAGATCGCGCGCGCCCTCGGCGAATTCTCCGATCAAATCACCCATAGCCGCGTCGAAGATATCGAGGCGGCGGTGGCGGAGCTTCTCGCCGAGGGTGAGATCGTCGGACGCTTCTCCGGGCGGTCCGAATGGGGCGCGCGCGCGCTCGGTCAGCGCTCGATCTTGTGCCGCGCCGACAGTGCGGCGCATGTGGGAAAGCTCAACAAGGCGATCAAGATGCGCGATTTCTGGATGCCCTTCGCCGCTTCGCTGCTGGAGGAAGACGCGGAACGCTACCTCCAGCCCATCGCCGGCGCGACCGGCGCTTATATGACCATGACCTACCGCACCACGCCCTTGGCCCAGGAGCACCTCATCGCCGGCCTGCACCCTTACGATCACACCTGCCGGGCGCAGGTGGTCTCGCGCGAAACGGCGCCTTCGTTCCACCGGCTGCTCACCGAGTTCAAGCGCCTCACCGGCATCGGCGGCGTGCTCAACACGTCGTTCAATCTGCACGGCGCGCCGATCGTCGGCAGCCCCGCTACGGCGCTGGAAACCCTGCTCAATTCGGACATGGATTGCCTCGCCCTCGGCGACCATCTGGTGAAAAAGCGCAAACCCTCGAAATAATTGAGGAATTACCCTGTTTGTTGACCCTGACTCCGGCGCTATGGTACTCGTGGCGGTGCAGGACCGCCGCCCGGCCAACGGCTCGAGACCCCGATATGACGCGTGTTCTTCTCATCATTCCGCCCTCGCCCGACGGCCGGCATATCGCGCGCTTTTCGTTCCAGAGCTACGAATCCAAGGGCAATTACCATCTCCAGCCCAAGGAATTCATGGCCATCACCGGCTGCCTGGCGGAGGAGGACGAGGTCACCTTCATCGACGGCACCTGCGACAAGATGAGCGAGGCGGAGTTTCTCGGCAAGATCGACCGGCTCGACGGCGATATCGCCTTCTTCTCGATGTCGAACACGGTGTGGAAGTCGGATCACCACTATCTGCACGAGGTCAAATCGCGCCTCCCCGATATGCCGATCTATGTGCAGGGCGATATCTTTCTCGACAAGGATGCGCGCGAGTTCATTCTCTCCGAGTGCGACGGCGTGGTGTTCTATCCCTACATGCTGGAAGTGTCGGATATGGCCGGGGCGCGTCAAAACGGCGGCGGCTCCTATCCCGGCGTCTATACCGCGTCCGATCAGACCTTCTTCGGCCACCATTCGAACCGGCTGCACCATATCGCGAGCGGCATTCCCCGCCACGATATCTTCCTCAAATCGGGCTACCGCTTCCCGATGGCCAAGCACAAAAAATTCGCCACCGTGGTCACCACCTATGGCTGCCCGTTCGTCTGTTCCTATTGCGGCAGCGCCAATCTGCCGCCGGGCATCCGGCCGACCGAATCGATCCTCGAGGAGCTTCGCCAGATCGAAGCGCTCGGCATCCGCGAGCTGTGGATCTACGACAGCACTTTCGGCTTCTACAAAAAGGAGACCGTGCCGCTCCTTGAGGAAATGGCGCACAAGCATGATTTTTCCTGGTCGACTTTCTCCAGCCACCAGATCTGCACGCCCGATTTCCTCAAGCTGATGAACGATGCCGGGTGCCACACGGTCATCCTCGGCGTCGACAGCGTCAGCGAGGTTAACCTGAAGACATTCCGCCGCAACTCGACGCTCTCCAAACTGGAGCGCGCGATCGAAACGGCCAACGATCTCAAGATGAATATCTGCGCCGATTTCATCCTCGGCCTCGAGAACGAGACCCGGCACGACGTGGAGAACACCATTTCCTACGCCTTGAAATTGCCGATCGATTACGCCTCCTTCAACGTCATCGTGCCGACGCCCGGCACCAGCGTGAGCGAGAAATTAAAGCAGCAGGGCGCGTCGATATTCGATCTGGTCAATTTCGATTCGCTCGGAAAAGCCGGAAATATCGGCAACAAGCATTTGTCGGGCGACGAAATCATCGCGCTCCGTAACAGTGCGGTGAAGAAGTTCTATTTGCGGCCGCGCCACCTTGTCCGTCGCCTGTTAAAGACGACGTCCCTGGAGCATTTCCAAATTCAGCTTGAGGAAATGTTCGCCATCGTCGGCAAGGCGAGATAGAGCCCCAATTCTATTTCGGCCGGTCCGGCTTGATCAGCGCCAATTCCCGGACGATCGCCGCGAGTTTGCGATCGACCATGCGGTTGCGGATATGCAGGTTGAGGATGACGAACACGCTGATGATGATCCAAATATAGAACATGAGATCGGCGCCGCGGCTCACACCGACCCAAACCGCGATCGTATTGGTCCATTCGGGATACCAAATGAAGATCAGCCCCGCGATCGCCACCAGGGCGATGGCGAAGCTGAGCGGCCACCGTTTAATCTGATTGAAGGCGTAGAGCAAACACAGACACACGCCCGCCGTGAGGACGAACTGGATGATCATTTGACGAGCCTCCCGACGATCAAATCGATCAATATGTTGATGCTGTTGAACCCGGATTGTCCTTTTCTGATCGAGTAGCTCGTATAGGTCACGGATACCGGGATTTCGATTATTTTCAGATTGAGTCGCGTGATTTGATTGATGAGCTCGGAGGCATAGGCCATGCGATTCTGGGTGATCGTCAGTTTTCTCGCGGCCTCCGCGCTGAACAGGCGCAAACCGATCTGGGAATCGGAAATCGCCCTACCCGACGTCAATCGAATGAGAAACCAGGCGCATTTGAGGATGAGGCGCCGGCGCCAGGAGATGCCGATGGCGCGGCCGGAGAAGCGGTCGCCGAGCGCCACATCGGCGCCGGCGGCTTCCAGTTCCGCCACCATCGTGGCGATATCCGACGGATCATGCTGACCATCGGCGTCCATTGTGACGATAAGCTCAGCACCTTCCGAGAGGGCAAAGGTTATGCCGGTTTGCAAGGCCGCGCCCTGACCCAGATTAAAGACATGGCGCACCACATGAGCGCCGGCCTCCAGTGCGCGTTGGGCGGTCTCGTCGTCCGATCCGTCATCCACCACAAGCACGTAAGGGCTTTGTAGCAGGCTGTCGCGCACCACCTGGCCAACCGTCTGCGCTTCCCGATAGGCCGTGATAACGATCCAAACAATCTTTCCGTCCGCCCCGCTGGCTTCCTGTTCCCTCGGGTATCCGTTGGATGCCACGGCCGGCGAAATTGAGGCGTCGCTCATGGGGGCGGATAGTACAGCCTCGCCGTCGATTGTGCATGAAAAAGGGCGCCGGCCCCGCTGCCGGCCATTTCTGCTCTAGGACTGAGCGCGGAACGACACCCGCTGCATGATCTCGCGCACGGCAATCAGCGCGAAGGCAATGATTGCCGGGAAGCCGGTGAACAACATGCGTCCGCCGGCTTCGTTGACCAATTGGTACACCACGGCGACGGGCAGCAAGGCAATAATCGGCAGCGTTATCCCGGATTCCTTACGCCGCAAATAAACCACCAGCCCGGCCACGGAAAGCGGCAGCACCAGGGCAAAGCCGTTTTGAATCGTGTGCCACCATCTGAGCGAAATGATGTTGGGCCACAGGACTTGGAGCCCATTCCACGCGACCTCATAAATCTGAAAAACGCCGCTGCGCTGATCGAGGCCCAATGCGGATTTCAAATTGTCCGAATAATTGGCTTCATAGAGCGCGACATGTTCCGCATAGACGGAATCAACCAGCGTGCGGATGCCCCACACGCCGGCGAGGGCGACAACAAGGCCGAGGCCAAACTCCCATCGGCGAAAATCGCGCGCCAGAAGCGGCAGGAACAGGAGTGGGATCATCGTCTCCTTTGACCACGCCATGATGGGAAGCGTCACGGCCAACAGCACCACGCGCCGCGTCGCCACCATCCAGGCGAAGGCGGCGACCGCGCAAATTTGATAAGATTCGACGACCGGGGTCGCGGTGGCGATAATGGTGTGTCGGCTGGCGAGAAAAAACATCAGCCCGACGAAAGAGAGAAATATCGATTCCGTGACGTTCAACAAGAAATAGAACAAGAACAGCGCGGCGGCGATGATGACCAAATAATTGACGATATAGAACGACAGCAAATCGGCTCGTGTCCGTGCCGCTTCCGGCGGGTCGATCACCGACGACAAAGCGCCCGCCAGCCAGGGAATGATGGGCCGATAGCGGTGCGGCGGGTCGACGGCAAAATTACCCTGCGCCATTTCGATATAGCCGTGAATATCGGCGATGCCGCGCGGGTCGTCCAAATCGAAATGGCGGAACTGTTGATAGCTGGTGCCGTAGAGAATGCTCGCGATCAACAGCGCGATGAAGGCGAAACCGAGTGCCCGGCGTTTCTGTTGATCGCTAAGATTCATGTACGAAATTCCGATTCGAAATCCGACTATCGGGGAATCATAGAAGGCAATGCCGCAATCGCCAGCATGAAAATCGGATTTCAAAGCCGATCGAGAACAATCCGCCCGTTCTTGATGACCACGTCGCGCGGCGCATGGGAGACGACCGCTTCCTGGATGGACCCGGTTCCAAACATAACGAGATCAGCGGCGTTGCCCACTGCGAGGCCGTAACCTTCCAAGTCGATCGCCCGGGCGGCGCTTTCGGTTGCCAAATTGAACGCCGCCGACAAGTCCGCGTCGCTCTTCATGCCGCTCATATAGGCGATCAGCATGGCGCGCTCCACCATGTCGCCATTGCCAAAGGGCGACCAGGCGTCGCGGATATTGTCCGAGCCGGCGAAAACCAGCACACCGCATTGCAAGAGCAGTTTCACCGGCGGCATGGCACCGAAGTCCGACGCCGCCGTCATGATGGCGACACCCGCTGTTGCCAGCTTCGAAGCCGTGGCGGCGGCGACCGATTCCGCGACCATGCCGAGGGCATAGGCGTGGCTCACCGCCACCTTTCCGCCGAGACCGGCGGCAGCGCAGCGCGCCGCGATTTGCTCAAGCTCGAAAATACCGAGCTCGCCGCTGTCATGCAGGTGAATATCGATACCCACCCCGTGGCGCTCCGCCAAATCGAAAATGAGATCGAGTTGGCCTTCGACATCGCCGTCGATGGCCGCCGGGTCGAGCCCGCCGATCGTCTCGACACCGAGCTTTAGCGCCTCCTCCAGCAATTCAGCGGTCCCCGGCGCCACGCGCACGCCGCTTTGCGGAAACGCCACGAGTTCAATCGAAATGCGCTCGCTCATTTTCTCGCGCAGCGCCAAGATGATTTCCAAATCGGTTAGACCGGTATCGGGGTCGATATTGATATGGCTGCGCAGCGCGGTGGTGCCAAAGCCCGTGATCAGGTCGATCAGCGCCGTCGCCCGCGCCGCCAAAGGCACATCCATCCGGGCGCGAATTTCTTTCTCGGCGGCGATGCGCTCTATGACCGTGCCGCCATCGAGGTGGGGAACCCACGGCGCGCCGAGCAGGGTCTTGTCGAGATGGAGATGGCCGTCGACCAGCCCCGGCGCGATCAGCCGTCCCGCCGCATCGATCTCGCGCACCCCGTCCGGCGCGGCGAGCGATGGAGAAATTTGAGCGATCTTGCCGCCCTGAATGAGGATATCGGCGGCACTGCCATCCGGCAGTTTGCCGCTTTTGAGGAGCAGACCCGCTTCGTCAGATTTTGCCATAATCGCCAGTCTGCCGCATGGCGACGTGGCAGGCGAGATTAATCGGCGGCTTGTTTGGCTTTCGCCTGCTGGATTTGACGCCACAGTTTGCTTGGCCGGATCGGCAGTTCGTTGACCTCGACGCCGAACGGCGCGAGCGCGTCCGTGACCGCATTGCCGAGCGCGCCCGGAACCGAGCCCGGCGTGCCTTCGCCGACGCCCCTTGTGCCGAGCGGCGTGAAGGGGCAGGGGCCGTTGTCGGAATGGACGATCTCGACACGCGGCACGTCGGCGGCCGTGGCGAGCTTGTAATTTTCCAGGTCGCCGGTGAGCTGCTGGCCATGTTCGTCATAGACGAATTCCTCGAACAGCGCGTTCGAGATGCCCATCACCGCGCCGCCGTGAATCTGCCCATCGACGATCAGCGGATTGATGATCGTGCCGACATCCTCGCAGGCTAAATAGCGTTCGAGAACCACTTGGCCGGTCTCGGGATCGACCTCGACGATGGCGGCATGGGCGCAGAACGCCATCAGGCCGAAATCCGTATCGAAGAACGAGGTGTGATCGAGGCCCGCCTCCATGCCTTTCGGCAGGTTGATCGGCGCCATGACGATGCGCTCCGTGGCTTCGCGGAACGATTTCTTGATGTTGCTGTCCTGCTTGTGGGTGACGAAGCCGTCCTCGAACTCGAAATCGTCCGGGCTGGCGGAGAGCGCGAGATCATGCGCCATGACGGTGGCGATCTTGCGTTTCAGCACGCGGCAGGCATTGGCCACCGCGCTCATGGTGTAGGGGCCGGAGCGCGCCGCCACGGTGCCCGAGCCGAACGGCGTGAGATCGGTGTCGCCGCGCGTCAGCGTCACATGGCTCGGATGAATGCCGAACTCGCTCGCCACCACCTGGGCGGTGGTGGTCTCGTGGCCCTGGCCTTGCGAGGTGTCGCCGAAATAGACGATGGCCTGGCCGCGCGGGTCGACCCGGACCGTCGCCGCGCCGTAGCCCGGCTGGTTTTCCATCGGCACGAAATCGACCGAGGCGATGCCGGAGAATTCCGCGCCGGTGCCGAAGCCGATGCCGAGATAGCGGCCCTCCTTGCGCGCCTCCGCCTGGCGCTTGCGGAAGCCGTCATAATCGGCGGCCTTCAACAGGTCCTTGAACACGGCTTTGATGTCGCCGCTGTCGAGGTAATGGCCGGTCAGCGTTGTGAACGGCGTCTCCGGCACGAAATTCTTGAGCCGCACCTCCGCCGGATCGGCGCCGAGCTTGGCGGCGATCTTGTCCATGGTGCGCTCGATGGCGAAGCGCGTCGGGTAGGCGCCGAAGGAGCGTGCCGGGGTCAGCGCCGGCTTGTTGGTCGCCGCCACCTTGACCTGGATATCGCCGCGCGGCAGGTCGTAAGTGTTGGGGAACATGAAGGCGCCGGTCATCGGCATGACGAAGCCGTGATAGACGCCGTTGGCGCCGTCGCCGCAATCGGCGAAGCCGCGGGTGCGGAGCGCCGTGATGCGCCCCGTATCGTCGAACCCGACATCGACATAGTGCGTTTGGCCGCGTTCCTGGCCGACGCAGAGGAGATGCTCCTGGCGGTTTTCCTGCCAGCGCACCGGGCGGCCGAGCTTCATCGCCATATAGGCGACCAGTACCGGCTCGCGGAAGAACGGCGCCTTGACGCCGAAGCCGCCGCCGGCGTCGCGCGGATGGATGATGCGCACCTGGGCGGTCGGCAGGTCGAGAATATCGGCCATCGCGACGCGCTCGATATGCGGGCGTTGCGAGGTCGACCAGCAGGTCAGGCCGTCTGCCGGGTCCCATTTGGCCATGAAGCCGCGCGGCTCCATCGGCGTCGCGCCGCAGCGATGCACTTCGAAGCGTTGACTGACCATATGGGCCGAGCCCTTCAGGATCGCATCGACCTCTTCCTCGTTCTTGACCTGCTCTTCGGGCGTGGCGCCGCCGGTGTAATTGCCGTGGAAGATGATGTTGTCGTCCCAGCCTTCATGGATGATGGGGGCGTCGGGCTGGGTCGCGGCTTCGGCGTCGCCGACATAGGGCAGGTCCTCATACGTCGCGGTGACCAGCTCCGCCGCGTCTTCGGCGACATATTTGTCACGCGCCACCACGGCGGCGATCGGCGCGCCGTAATGCTTCACCGTGTCGATCTCGAGCATGTACCAGTCGGGGAAATGCGCCGGCACCAGGGCGCGCAGCACCTGTTGCGAGAGCGATTTGAAATCCTTGATGTCGTCGCCGGTGACCACGGCGACGACGCCGGGCACCGCCCTCGCCGCCTCGGCGTCGACGCCGAGAATGCGGGCATGGGCGCGGTCTGAGCGCACGAAGACGAGGTGCAGTTCGCCGGGCACATGGGTGTCGCAGAAATAGGCGCCGCCGCCGGTCGTCAGGCGGTGATCTTCCTTGCGTTTATATTTGGCGCCGAGCCAATCGCTTTTCTTGTCCGCGCTCATTTTCTTTTTTCCTCCCAGGGGCTCGTTCAGCCGGCGGGGCTTTCGAGCATCGCGATGATATCTTCGGTGGTGTGGACGTCGCCCATGCCGATGAGAAAGGCCGAGAGACTCGCATTATGTTCTTCGTCGGAGCGCCCGGCATTGGCGTCGGAGACCATGATCGTCTTGAAGCTCAGCATCGCCGCTTCGCGCGCTGTGGTCTCGCAGCACATATTGGTCACCGTGCCGACGATGATCAGGGTGTCGATATTAGCGTCGCGCAGCGTCTCTTCCAACTTGCCGCCGCTGCCGACAAAGGCGCCGAAGCGGTTCTTCGAGATGACCGCCTCGCCCTCGGCGTAATCGAGCGGCGGATAGATGGCGTGGCTGTCCTCGCCTTCGATCAGGGCGCCGCGAAAGCGCGCGGCGGATTCCGGGCTCATCACATGATCGAAGAAGGTCGGCCAATAATCTTCCGGCTTCGGCCCATAGGTCGAGATCACCCAGGCCACGGTGGCGCCGGCCTTGCGGCAGGCGGCGGCGAGGCGGTTGATATTGGGCACGATCTCGCGCGCCACCGGCGTCTCGATGGCGGCCCCCTCCGCGACGAAGGCGCTCTGCATATCAACCACGATCAGCGCGGTGCGGGCGGGGTCGAGCTCCTCATAGATGTGGAGCTTGCCGCGCCGGCGCATGATGAAGTCGATCGCCGTTTGCGGATATTCCAGCTTATGCATGGCGCTATGCGGGTCTTGCGACGGATTATTCCGCGGCGGCGCCGATTTTCTCCATATTGCCGTCGTCCGCGAGCCGGTAGCCGCGCCGCTCGGCCTCGTCGACGACATCCTTGTGCCAGCCGCATTTGCCCGGGTCCGTGCCGCCGACGGTGACCATGATCATGGCTTTTTCGTCGCTGATATTGCGGAAGCCGCGCATCGCGCCGATCGGCACGGAGACGACATCGAATTTTTCGACGATGACATGGTTGGTGTCTTCGTCGTCGCCCCAGAAAATCTTCCATTTGCCGCCGAGCGGCATGAAGGCCTCGATGGTCTTGTGATCGTGATGCAGCGTACCCTTGCCGGGCTCGCACTCGACGATGCAAAGATTAAAGCCCTGATTGTCGGTGATCGGCACATGATGCGAACGATCCTCGCTCACGCCGCGCCCGATGATGTTGTAGATCTCGCGCTCGCAGCCCGGGATGACCGCATCCAAAAGCGGCAATTTGCTGCTTTTCAACTCCTTGAAGCGGGCCACACGGGTGTTTTCGAACTCTTCGATGGACATGATTGATTCGGTCATGGCGTCCTCTTTGTCGCATTAAGGCCAAACTTGGCCAGTTTATATCCGATACAATAGTGGATTCCAACTGCTGAATTGTATACACTTTGCCAGACATTCGATCGCCCGAAGGAAGAGTTTGTGGCAAACGCGCCCCTAAAGCTAGCCGAGCCGCCGGAAAACCTTTCATTTTCCGACGGCGGCATTGCCGACAAGCTGCGCGGCGGCATTCTGGATGGAAAATACGGCCCCGGCGCGCGCCTCAACGAGGTGCATCTGAGCCGGGATTTCGGCGTCTCCCGCACGCCGGTGCGCGGTGCCCTGCAGACCCTGATGGGCGAGGGCCTGCTCGAATACACCCCGAACAAGGGCTATTCGGTGCGCGCTTTCGCCGCCTCCGAGATTGTCGATGCCTTCGAAATGCGCGCTCTGGCCGAAGGTTTGGCCGCCCGTCTCGCGGCGGAACGCGGCCTCTCGGCGGAGGATGAGGCGGATTTGAGCGCGGCGCTGGCCGATCTCGACGGCGCCGTCGCCTTCGCCACCCAGGGCGCGTCATCGGAGGAGGTACGCACCTCCTATTCCGCCGCGAACGAGCGCTTCCATACCGGCGTTCACCGCGCCGCCGCGTCGCGCCTGGTGACCGACGTCATCGCGCTCTGTAGCCGCGTGCCGCTGACGCTGACGCGCCACATCATCGATTTCAAAACCGACCAGATCGGCGACCGCGTCGAGGAACATCAGCAAATCTTCGACGCCATCCTCAGCCGCCAGCCACGCGAGGCCGAACGGCTGATGTACGAACACGACCAAATCGTCCGCCGCGCGCTGGTCAGGGTGCTGGCGAAATCTTCGCGCTGAGGGGCCCTCTCAGCTGTTCTCCCACAGCACCACCGGATAATCGAGCCACCACGAGGCGCGGACATACCAGGCGCCCACGATCTCCTTCGGCGCGAGGCCGGCGAGGGTGGGGTAGAGGCCGGATTGGCCCATTTCGACCGTCGCATTGCCGGCATGGATTTCATGCACCGTATAGTCGCGCGTCGGGATATCGAGCAATTGCCTGATCGGTTTGCCGTCCTTGTCCGGCGCGGGAAATTTCCGCAGCTGGAGGAATTTGCCGTCGAGCAATTCGCCGAATTTCTTTTCCGTCGGCTCGGCGCGGCCCATATGGGCGACGTCGGTCGAATTGAAGCTGACGCGCATGAGCTGCTCGCCGGCGCGCATGCAGGCGCCGGTGATCTGGCTGCCATGGAAGTTGAGCCGGGCGTCGTCGCACATTTGCGCCGGCCAGCCATAGATTTCGCGCTCGAAGGTAAGCGCCATGTCATGCGCCACCCAGATGAAATTGACATACCAGCCGACCACATCGCCGTAGCGCACTTTGATCGCCGTCAGGCATTCGCGGTAGAGGTCGAGCGTGTGGCTCGGCTGGCACATATCGCCGACCCAGGCGAGCATGGTGCCGTCGCCGAAGGGCTCGAGCGGCTCGGGCACCTCCCACGCCACGGCGTCGACATCGCCTTGGTAGAGCACCAGCAGGATCTGGCTGCGCTCTGTGGATTCGAATGGCGGCGCCGTATAGCTCGGCGCCGTGAGCGGCATGGCATAGCCTTCTTCATGTTCTTTCATGACGCATCTGCTCCCGTCGTGATATTTTCCCGTCCGCCGCCAGGATAACCGCGAAGAAAGCGAAGTCCTATGCCCCTTTCACCGCGAGACTTTCTGCCCTATCCGTTGCCGCCCTGGGAGCATGATTTCCGCACCCTCGCGGTTCACTGCCAAGCCGAGGAAGCGAGCCTCCGGCGCTTCATCCCGGCCCCCTTCGAGCTCGCCTCCGACCGTATCCAGGTTGCGGTGATGCGCTTCGACTGCCAGGTGCCGGCGCGGCTCTATTACGACGCCGCGATCATCGCCCTGGTGCGCTACAAGGGCATCACCGGCGGCTTCTGGCCGTTCTCCTACAACAGCACCGACCAGGCGATGTCCGGCACGCGGGAAATCTGGGGCTATAATATGAAGCTCTCGGAGATGGCGATCACCGAATCGGATGACCGCCTGACCGGCGCCACGAGCCGCCTCGGCAAGACCATCATCTCCATCGCCATGATTCCGACCGGCGAGGATGTCGAGACCGTCGACATGTTCCCGCGCCTCTTCTTGAAGGCCACCCCGGACCAGACCCACCCGGACGGCGCGCGCGCCTCCGTCATCCGCATGGCCACCCGCCCCGAGCCGCAAACCCACCTCACCGGAACCGGCGAAGTCTCCTTCGAGCCCTCGGAAGACGACCCCCTGCATGAGGTCAAGATCACCAAGATTTTCGGCGCCACCTTCACCACCGGCCATCAAATCCTGCCCTGGGGGGAGGATTTGGGCTAGCTAATGCGCCGCGCCCTGCTTGGCGCGGAGCGCCTGGCTTGCCTTCGTATCGACCTCGCCGTCGGTTGAGAGTGCGACGCCGTAATCGCGCTTGGCCGCCTCTTCACTGATCAACCCGTCGCGCACGTCTTCCAGCACGCGGCCCGCGTCGCGGGCGAAGGGGTCGCCGTAGCCGGCGCCGCCGGGGAGCGTCAGTTGCAGCCGGTCGCCCGGCGGGATGCTTTGCTGACCCTTGGCGCGGAGCTTCTTGCCCGAGGCGAGCTCGACGCCGCCATTGGCGCCGTTGCCGCCGCCTTCGCGCCCGCGCGCCGGATTGTCGACGCGCTCGAACTGGGCCAGCACGCTGAAGGGTGCGCCCTCGGCGCCGCCGATTTCCATATGTTGGCCGAGGCCGCCGCGCTCCGCCCCGGCGCCGCCGGAATTCTCCGCCATCTCTTTTCGCCAGATGACGATCGGCGCCACGGTTTCGCTCGCCTCGACCGGCATGGTGCGCACGCCGCTCGGAA
>CAZUVO010000005.1:0-43330 GCA_964623955.1 uncultured Rhizobiaceae bacterium | reverse complement strand
TCATTTCGACAAGCCGGATTTCATGCCATTCCCGCGCCGACGATCATTCAAGGCGAGACCGAATTTGAAGGGCTGGATTTATTGCCGCGCGCAAATGCGATGCATGGCACCGCTCTCGCATTGAGGGAATGGATCGGCCGGGCCTGGTACGCCATTAGCAATTGACGGGAGCGCTCCTATTCGAGTTGCGTCCCGAGGCCAATCTCTCGGGGCCTGGCCGGTTCATGCCGCAAGAGAAACGCCAAGCGTGAAACGCGTTCTGTTCGGTTCATCTCCCCTGGTTTGCAGCAACGGCTACATACCCGCGCGGAATGATGTATATTGTCCGGACAATATATATGGCGAGAGCAAGGCCGAAGGCGTACGGATCGTCCGGAGCACCGCCGGGGACGCCTTCACCTGGTCCATCTTTCGCCCGTCCTCCACCTGGGGCCCTTGGTTCGAATTAGGCTATCTTCACTTTTTTCAGCTTGTCGCTCGCGGTCTCTATTTTCATCCGGGCGGAGTAAATATCGTTAAGCCGACCTGCTTCGTCGGCAATGGCGCCTATATGATGGATAAGCTTTTTCAGGCGCCGCCGGAAAAGGTCCACGGCAAAGTCTTTTATCTCGTCGACTATCCCGAACATACCACGCGGCAATGGGCCGAAACGATTCGCACAGCCGTGGGCGGCAAGCCCCTATGGTCGGTTCCCATGCCGGTTCTCAAAACGGCGGCACTCTGCGGTGACGTCGCGAAACTACTCGGCTGGAAGGAGCCCTATCTGACGAGTTTTCGCCTCAACAATATGATGAACGGCGGGCGATATCCCTTCGAGCCCATCGAGGCGGTGGCGGGCCCACTTCCGGCAAATTTGGCGGATGGCGTCGAGCAGACGATCGCTTGGATGAGAAGCCAAAATCTATTGCCGGAGTCCCAGACACGCGATTAGAGGCGATCAAGTGGTGACGGGCCGGTCAAGGCCGGAATTTTCCCGTATTTGCGTCCCTGGGCGATGGGATCAATGGCCACTGGGTTGTCACGGTCCCATTTGACCGGTACGGAACTCGGTCCGCAGCTTGTTGTCCCAACCGTGGCTCAATCAAACTCGTTTAGACCACTCAATGTTGCCTGCCCCTTGATCAAAAGAAATCTTTCCTGCTCTGATCCCGTTTCATCCGACTGCGCCCGTCTAAACATTTTTCGAATATAGACGCGGGACAATATTCTGCTTATTCCATGTTCGGATATTCCAAATAATTTCTGGTAATTCTGCAGCTCATTAACCTGCTCACCATCGAATTCGAAATGGATCTCCCGAGGCTCGGCATAGCGATAATCGGAAATTTCTTTCGGATATTCATCTTCGGAAAACCTGTTAATGTCGAAATCAAAACGATGACTGGTGGGTTGCGGATCGAAGACGAAGATATCGGTCATCCGGCACAAATTATAATTCACAATATCATCGACAAAGGCCTCTTTATCGGGCGTACAACGGGATGTTTCCTTGAGGACATCGATGGCCGCCTCCTGAGCGATATCGGCCACGTCGCTCAGGCAATTGGTCATACTTAATCCCTTATATTTGAACATGAGATTTCCACCTAATTGCCCTTCAATATATTTGGTGATATTCTCCCGATCCTGTACGCTATCCAACAGCGACTCTTTATCCATCCATAATTCTTGTTTTGTCTCATCTAAGAATTTCTCTAGAGTCGCATTCCATAGTTTGTGCTTTTCCATCCCTTGATAAATTCTGAGAAGCCAATCCCAAATTGAAACTCCCTCTAATTTAAGAAATTTCAAAAGCTCCCGAAAAACGCCATCATTATAGAATACGTTTACAATTAAATTCATTTTTCGGCAGTTTAAATAATCATCGAAGCTCAAACTATTCGTTGAGACGCAGATTTCTTCCGCCTCGCCAACATTTACCTGATCACCCAAAACATCGAAATAGCCATAACAACGGGGTAACAAACGCCACCGCGTTTCCATTTGAAAATCTTCCTGAGCCGCGAAAGACCCCGATTCCGTGCCCGGCAATATCATAAATTGATACATACAAATTGTATTAAACCCAGCATCCACGAGTGTCTCGATCGTGGAGAAATGCGACGTTAACGTATCGCCCGGAAGCCCCAAAATAACTTCGCTATAACTGTTCGCGCCAATCTGATCCGCGCTGTTGCCCAATTCAATTATTTCGTCAACGCCAATATTCGATCGCTTAATATTCTTTAGTACCGTTTCATCCAGGCTTTGCACGGATCCAGCTAATTTCATCGCGCCATTTACAATTCTTGCGACTTCTAAGACGCGCTCCTTCTTGTTTTTTCCTGTCGCGACATTTATGTAGCGCGGATAATCATATAAGTCCTGGGATTGTCTCAAGGTGTTTGCAGTATCCACATCCTGTTTGTACATTCCGAAATTTGAATCTGCGATATGCAAATCGCTCCGAGAGGAACTGCCCAAGGAAACCATTTTTTTAGATATATAGTATATTTCGCTATCTATCTTGTTTTGGCTGCTGGCATAGACTTTGTTCCAATGATTCATGCCTTCCGTACAGAAGGTGCATTTGAAAGGGCAACCCCGATTCGTTTGAATGATAGGCAATAGCTTGCCGTCAAAGAACTCGTCCATCAACCCGGACAGATAGGGAGAGGGCAGTTCCTCCAAATTCAATGTTCTTTCGACTTTTTCGCTTGCTTGGAATAATCCGTCACCATCGATAAACACTAAATTGGATTGGTCGACACTAATCTTTTCCGTATCAAAATCGTATTTAATGAGATTTTCTACGAGATGACGGAACGGCTTTTCTCCTTCCTTGACGATATGAAAGTCAATAATCGGATTCTTCCTCAAGAATCCTTCCTGTTCGGATAAATCCGTGGGGAAATTAGGACCGCCAAAAATAATTACGGAATCTTCAAAATTCTTCTTTATAATGTTCGCGAAGGACAATGATAAATTTCGATTCCAAACATAGTGTGAGAAACCCGCTATATTAATAGACCATTCATCGGCTTTAGCTGTTTGCAGATAATTCGAAAGATCCTGTGGGTACTTGAATAGTTTTATTTCTACCGTCTCATCCAAACTATCCTGTAGATAAGCCGCGATACTGCCGATTGCGGCCGGCATTACATCGGATGATATGGTTTGCTGGGTGTAGGTAAGATCACACAGTATGATTCTTATGGTCATTTTACCTAGTAACCGTTAGCCTTTGGAATGCGGCGCTTTTCGACGGAACCATGGGACAGCCCATAAGTGCAAGTTTATCATGTTCCCGCAGTAAGGAAACCAAGATACTGGATCCCAGCGGCGGAAGGGTCCGGGGATCGCCATCTTGTGAGCGTATTGTGATATACATTTCAATCAAGAGTTTATAAGCCTCGGCAATCCGTACCAGGAAACACGCTTCCTTTGCCATAGAAATATGGGCGCCGTAGGAAGATTTTGCGATAATGTTGTAGACTAATCAGGGACAGTTTGTGTGGGTTCCCATAAGCCCCTAAGAATATAGTGTGATTTAAGTCCGATGATTTTGAAATTTGGCGCATTTGCCGTGAGCCCGAAACCCACCCGCAATATCGTATCAAGGTAGCGACGATGTATGTGGCGCCGATTCTCGCTGCTCTGGCAACGCTCGCCATTTGCCTGCTGGCCAAGCCATTGGCCATGAAACTCAGGATCATGGATGTCCCGGACGGCGTGCGCAAACGCCACAAGGCACCGACGCCTTTGATCGGTGGTTTGGCGATAGCGGTTCCCATGGTGGGAATGGGGCTGTTTCTCTCCATGAGCGATGGGGATTCGGGCTTCTTTGTCAGGCTGAGCATTGCCATTGCGGTCGCCTTCCTCATCGGTTTCGCCGATGACCGCCATGATTTAAGCCCGACGCTACGGCTGTTCCTGTCCTTCGCCCTCTGCCTCGGCGTATTTTCCGGCGACTCGCAGCTTATTATCGGAATTCTGCATTCCTCCTGGGAACATTATTCCTTGAGCCTGGGATCGTGGGCCTGGCCCTTTACCATGGTCGCCACGGTCGGCTTTGTTTACGCCTTCAATATGACGGACGGCATGGACGGGCTGGCCATCGGACAAGGCTTGATCTGGACGATACTTTTACTCCTCACCAACCTTGGCGAGTTGGATTGGTATCTGATTACCCTTGCCGCAGCATTGGCGGTCACGTTTTGGTTCAACCTCGCCAAAAAACTGTTTCTTGGGGATTCCGGCGCCTATGCGCTATCTATCATTTTCGGTCTGATGATTATTTACAATTATAATCATACGCCTAATCTCAAAGCCGATACGATTGTCGTTTGGCTGTTGTTTCCGGTTCTTGATTGTTTGCGGCTTATCCTGATGCGCGTCGCCACGCGAGTGTCACCGCTTACACCGGACAACAATCATTTTCATCATTACCTGTCGACGCTTTTGCCGCACGCTTTCGTGGTGCCGGCCATATTGTCGGTCATCGCGGCCGGTGGGATATTGACGGTTTTCATGCCGGAACAAACTCTCATCTGGTTGGGAATTTCGTTTGCCATCTACGCGATCGTCATTTTGATCGTAAATATCAAACGTCGTTCATCTCGCGCTTAGGATTATCCAAAAGAGCTATGCCGATTTTTCTCGTTGCGTAACGACACCCGGTTCCAAATAATTTCGTGATTATCGCTCTGATTCTATCAGTGGTTATATGAGTTTTAGTCCCTCTTTCACGGTGTCGTTCGAGAGAAACACATCTCTGATTCTGTAATTATGTTTATATACGCGCCTTATTGGCGTTTCCAATTTGTATAGCAGGGGGAGTGTCTCGTTTTCGCGGCGCATGTGATTCCGCACGCACTGCCAATCCTAAAATTATTATTGTCCAAAATATTACACCGACCCGCGGCATCGTTATGATCGGAGCTCCGACTCCGGCCAGAAGCACAAATCCACCAAGGATCGCTAACAATCGCCCGATTTCGTTACCGCGGTACCACTCTTCCACTCCGAGGAAAATTACGAAACCGATAAAACCGCCATAAAGCACGAGCGAGATCATGCCTCCTTCCATGAAATATAACAGATAAGCACTATCGGCGACTCCTAAATAAGCAAATCCCAATCCTTGAACGGGCGACACATCCCAAATATAGGAGAAGAGTCCACCAATTAATGCATTTTCTCCGGTTCCGTAGCGAGCTTGAATAAAATGAAATAATAAATCAGACGGTCTGTAGTTTTCGTTTGCTACAAACAGATCGTCTATAGTTGAAAGTCCGATCCATAATTCGGCCAGAATAATTACTGCTACTACGGCCGCGATCAGAACAGCCAAAAGCTTCAATGTCATGCGCGAACTAATGCGGCCCGGTAATAGCCAGTAAATAATAAACAGCGGTATACCGCCAAAAATAAATATTTTCGATATCGTGAGTGTTCCCCCTATGATTAAGAATCCTCCCAATATATAATTTTTAATTGAATCTATTTTTGATTTGCGAGTCAGATATGCCCAAATAATTAGAGCAATTGTATAGGCGGATCCCGCCGCCGAAGGAACGTCAAAAATTCCGGTGAACCTGCCTTTGTTAGCGATCAATTCAAATGGTGTGTCGCCACTTCCCGTATAACCGGGCACGAAGTATTTGGCGAAAGCCGAAGGGCCAAAGAAGATAGTACTGATGGCGACAAGTGCATTTAAACACATAAATATGATTAAAATATATCCAACTTTATCGAGAAGATATGTACTCTTCGGTCCGTTCTTAATATCTACCGCAACTCCCAATACGATAATGAGAGCTATCGTTTGAAGGTAATTTTCAAATGATGCCAATTCATCTCCGATTGTCCGATAAGATGCCCCGACATGATCCGGCACGCCTCCCAATGTCACAATGAGCGTCCAGACCGTGATGAAAACGAAAATGAAAAGAATCGATAAGATTGTGGTTTTCGACAATAAAGATCTCCGGCCAACACAAAATAATCCAATCGCTATTGGCAAAAAACCGTACAATAACAGCTGGTCTATTCGAACTCCCATACTCGGGATTAACAATGGCCCAAACGCCGAGATCACCAGAATCTGCGGTGTAAAACGCTCAAAATAGTAAGTCCTGGCGTCGCTTGACATTTACTTATTACCAATTGAAGTCATTTTGTTCATTTATCGATGATTTGGAAGAGAAACTCTTGCAATGTCGGATCAATTATTGCCGGCGTTATCTTTAGTTTGATCGAGATCTTCATAGTGTGAAGTTATGTGAATGAAAGCGTTATCCACCTCGGAAATTTTATGAAATACAAAATATGCGTACCATTCGTGACATAAATTATCGTGCAGGAAGGCGCGTCGTAAATATCTGAATTTCCTGTTCGCTCTGATAAAATTTGCGAACATTGAATCTCCGAGAACAGCCTTCAAATGATTCTTGGTTTTTGCCCTCAATCCGGGAACCGAATTGGTCTGGCTAGCAATATAATCTTTTTCAACGTCAGTTGAATTCGCTGCCTCGGCCGGCTGCGGTAATTCTCTGTCTCCCTGCCGCGCAGGATAATCAATGCGTTCGCCCTTTCTGATAGTCGAACGCATAATGCGCACGGCGTTTAAAGTTTTCAGAAGTGTCAAAAACCAATCGACGAACGGAAGCAGCACAAATGCCGGCGTTCCTTTAGTCGCAAAGCGTTGATACGGCAGGATCGTTCCTTTTGGATTGATCATGAACCCACGCGCAAAACTAAATCCATTGCCCAAATGGAAATCCACTAGGAAATTCGGCGACGGATTTAACTCGAACCGATTTGTGTGATCGCCGATTGTCGTGACGACAATCTTCGTCCCCCCGACTTTGGTCATTCTGGACGTATTGCTGTACGATTGAATAATGTTCGTCACGTAAGTGGAAGTAATATCCATCACGAGATCATATTTCTGATGATGTTCATCCGATATGGGTACCGACAAGTCGCAAACAATTTTGGCCCGGTCGTAAATATCGATATCGGCGTAACTGTCATATCCATAGGCCTTGAGGACTTGTGCCGCGAGTCTGCTGCTCGACCGATGATACTCGGCCGTGTCGGCACACATATGCGTAGCCATTTCTTCGTCTGAAATTGTCTGAATACCGTACTTTCGAAGATATTTGCGGGTAAACAGAACATCATGCGCGCCCGTCGCGGCGACGGAATAATTCTCGTTGCCGGCCTCCCCGGCCGGCTTTCGGATCAGATCCGCCACATTGTTCAGAACGTGCAACCAAACATTGGGATATGACATGGAACGGATTCTCTTCAGGTTATGCGACAGATAGCCATGGTACGGTCGAGCTAAGAAATAACTTCTTCCATTATGGATACCAATTTTTTGGACAGCGCGGTCGGCGAAAAATTATTTTCATAGGTGGCCCTTCCGCCCTGCCGCAACTTGCGATTCAAATCCCCGTCGAGGCATGCCTGCGCTACCAATTCCGCCAATTCATCCGGTGTCGTCCCGATAAGGGCATTGTCGCCATGGGCAAGCTCCGGCAGCGCTTCCCGGCTGCCCGCATGGGCGATCAGGCACAGTCCCATAGCCCAGGACATGATTTGACGGCTGAATATCGCCTTGAGCGGCCCGGCATTATTGAGGAACAGAAAAACATCGCAATCGTGCAGCTCGGAATCGAGGTCTTCGACATATCCGCGAACATGCAAGTTTTCCTGCGTTAAATAGGGCCGCAACGGCTCGACCGGCGCGCCGTCGCCGATGACATGGACCTCGAATCTATGATCCTGCATTTCCCGGCGCAATGCCGGCATCACCTCTTGCAGAAGATAGGCCAGACCGAAGGTGGAGGCCGTCATATTCAGCAAGCCGACATGGCCGATGATCTTATAGGGGTGCTCAGCGCTACCGTCGCGCTCAACTTCCGTCTCCCGATCGACCGAAACCGGAGGACGATCCGACCAGGTCGTCCCGACATAGACCGTTCGCGGGTGGCCGATATCCTCATAGAAACGATTGTTGCACGCCGCGGTATTGGCCACGGCATCGGCGCATAAGGATATCCGGCCGTGGGAGGCCTCATATCTTTGTACATATTTTTCGCGAATGTAGCGCGACAGATGAGGACGGATGCCCAGCCAACCGGAAGAAGCGGGCGATTTGGCGAACAGATAATCGAAATCGAGGCGCAGGCGATCGGTTATGTGATCGAGATTTCCCTGGAATATGATTTTCGGATAGTTCGACGCCGTGGCCATGGCGCCGGCCGCAAGGGGGCTCACAAAGGCGAGAAGGACATCGGCGCCAAATTCGTCCGCCCGCCGGGTAACGCCGCCTCCCATTTGAATTGAGGGATAAAATTCCTTCGCCGGAATCGTTCCGAAAATGCCCATCACTATGCGCTTGAGGCGCGCCAAGAATTTCGACCGCTCGGCGGATGAGTCGCGAGAGGCAACATAGAGGGGCGGCAAAATTTCGAATTTGCCACTCTTGCCGGCATCGATCACATCCGGATCGGCGCACCGATCGCCGGAGCTCGCTTTCTCATTTCGCTCCAGCGACAAGAAAGCAACCTTGTTGCCCAACTCGGATAATTCGCGCGCGATGAGGAACAGTTGAATATTTACCGCCGATATCCCTTTGCGCTTAACGGTCTCGAAGGGAATATCTTCCGAGAGGATCAGGATATTCATCGATTCAGATTGCACGGCCCGGCGTTCGGGCAAACCGGGATTCGAACAGAAAACATATCCGCCGCTCGCGCCACGCGCGGGCAATCCCCGTCACGCATGGTTCGCATAGTAAACGATCTGGCTGCCCGAGCTTTCGAAGCGGAATGGCACATATAGCAGCTTTTCCAGTTTCTGCCGTATGTTCGCCTGATCCTCGGGCTTGGCGACGAAGGCCATGAACCCGCCTCCGCCGGCGCCGAGCAGTTTGCCGCCCATCGCACCCGCGCTTCGCCCCGCCTGATAAATTTCGTCGATGAATTCATTGGCGATTTGCGAGGTGATTCCCCGTTTGATCATCCACTGCTCATGCAACAGCCGGCCAAATTCCGCGACGCTCCAGCCGTCGGCGGCAAACAGCCGGAACGCCTCCTCGGTCAAGGTCTGGATCGCGGCGTGCTCGGTTTGCTTGTTCTTCATCTCGTTTATCTGATTTGCGGCAATTTCGGGCGCGTTGCGGGCGAAACCGGTGAATATCAGCATCAGATGGTCTTCCAGCTCCTGCCGGCGCTCGGGCGACATCAAGATCGGCGTCACGGTGATGTCATGCTCGGCGCGAAAATCGATTCGGTTGAAGCCGCCGAACGCAGCGGCGGTCTGATCCTGCGACCCAACCGCCTCGCCGATCAGATCCTGCTCGACATGAATGGCGCGCAGCGCAAGCTCCTTCTTGCTCATCATCTGGTTGTCGAGACCGGCCAGCGCGTTCAGCAGTCCGACCGTGAAGGTCGAGCTCGAGCCGAGGCCCGAGCGCGCCGGCAGGTCGGCATGGTGCACGATCTCCAGGCCGTCGCCAAAGTCACAGAGCTTGAGGCATTCCCGCGCGGAGGGATGGCGGATTTCCTCGACGGCGGAAATTTCCTCGGTTTCGTAATAACGAATGCGGTAGCGGTAGTCGAAGAAGGGCGGCAGCAGGCGGGCCGTGATGAAGGAATATTTATTGATCGTCGTGTTGATGACCGAGCCGCCATGCTCGCGGTACCATTGCGGATAATCCGTGCCGCCGCCGAAGAAGGAAATACGAAACGGGGTCCGGCTGATGATCATGAGAGCGCGGCCATAATGCCGTGCCAGATTTGGTATTCCTCAAAAAATCCGGCGATCTCGCGTCGCGCATTGTCGGGCATGTTGCCGCCCGCCTCGGTGCCGGCGAGAGCGTGCTCGATCAGGGAAGCGAGAGCCGCCAGGTAATCTTCGCCGCTCAGTTCCGCCGTGCGTAGAATATCGAGAAAATACTCGTTGGCCTTGTTGTTGGGCAGTTCGTCCTCAAGGTCGCGCCACAGATTATGTGGATTTCGCACCTGCTCGACCAGCGGCTCGCCGAATGCCACCAGTTCATCAAAATGGGCGGAGAGTTTGCAGATGACGAAGGCCGCCCATATATCGGAATTCCGCCCGGCCGCCGGCGGCGTGAAATAGGCCGGCGCGGCGGCGCGCGAGAGCGCCGTGTTCTGATTGTTCCAGGACGACCAGGTCCCGGGCGCGAGGGCAAATCCGGGGGCGAATTCCGCTGCCATGGCCTGAACCCGAATCGGCGAAAACAAGCGGGTGATGGCGTCGATATCCGGGTCTCCCAAAACGAATCCGTTGAGCGCGGCGACGGTGCCGCGCGCCGGCTTCATCCGCCAATCCTCGTCCGCGCCGAACCGCTTGCTCCAGGGATAGCCGCGCGGGTAAATCGGCAGCGCTTTCTCCTCGACCACGCCACGGTAGATATTGAACCAGCCGCTTTCCGAAGACACCAAATTCAACTCGCTCTCGCGCCCCACCGCGCCGTACCCGCCGAAAAAGTCCGAGCCGGTCATGAAATTATCGTCGTCCAGCATGATCAGGCGTTCGGCGCCGTCGCGATAGGCGAGAATGTTGGCGAGCATTTTGCGCCCGCCCCAATTGTAGGGAAGGATTCGCTCGGCGCCGGGGATTTTCTCGACGACCGCGACCTGTTGGGGCACGTCGTAATATTGAAACTCAAGCCCGAACTTCTTCTCCATCGAGGCACAGAACTCGCCGGCCCCGGCGGGCGTCTTATGATCGCCGATGACATAAAATCTGATATTTTCATGCCCATGGTCGCGAGCGTTCGCACAAACGCCTTCGAAAAAAGTCGGGACATGGATCGTTGTCGTGAGAACTGCGTCGAAGCTCATTCGCTACCTGAATTCACTGAGAAAAGATTCCGCCGCGCCAGGGATAACAACATAGCGCGCCGTTAGGTTCCAATGTGAGCATGCCACCAGCGAAGGGTTTCACCAATCCCCTCGGCGAGCGATATTTGCGGCCGCCAGCCCAGCTCGTCGCTTGCCTTGGTACAGTCCAGCGACAGAGACGTCTTGATGGTCGGCTTGGAGAGGTCATGTTCGATGGCAAGGCCGGGATTTTCCGCGGCCACGATCATTTCGACGAGGCGGCGGATCGTCACCGCCTGCCCGGCGCCGCAATTGTATAGCCCGTATTGTACGGCCTGACCGGCGACCGCGCGGCGCACGAAATCCACCAAATCGCCGACATAGAGCAGGTCGCGCGATTCCTCGCCGGTCCCCCACACGCTCACCTTGCCGTCCGACGCGGTGCAGACCTTGGTCATGGTCGCGCCGAAGACATGCGATTTTTCCAGGTCGAACTTGTCGTGCGGCCCGTAAATATTGGAATGGCGGATAATGGTGAATTTCGTCTCTCCCTGGCGGGAATAAAACTCACACATCTTTTCGACATAAACCTTGGTCCAGCCGACGCCGAAATAATTGGGATGGAGCGGCACCGATTCGTCGAAATCGGATTCGCCGAGCGGTGTCTCGGAACTTTGATACATGACCGTGCAACTGAAAAACACGAAGTGCGCCACACCCAGATCGTGCACAGCGCGCAGCAGCAGCGAATTCATCACCGCATTGTCGGTGACATGAATATGCGGCCGGGAAACGATGTCTTTGGACCCGGAGGTCGTCGCCGCCGCCTGAAGGACGATATCGACGCCGGCGAGACAATCCGCGACATCCGCGGCATCCGTCAAATCCGCTTGCCGCCATTCGACGCCGTCCATGTCGAAGGGCGGCTCCAGATGCCACACGGCGATGACGCGAAATGCCGGATCGCCGGCATAGGCCTCGACCAGATTGCGCCCGATAAATCCGGTCGCGCCGCAGATGATGAGTGTTTTGCGTTCGCTCACGGGTTGCGCGCGCTCCTCAATCAACGCCCGCCGGTGACCGGGACGGTAATGCCGGTCACATAGGACGCCTTGTCGGACAATAGCCAGGCCACCGTATCGGCGACTTCCCGCGGTTGGCCGAGGCGCCCGAGGGCGATGGTTTTTTCGATTGCGTCGCGGTCCGCGTGATCGGCGGACGCCAAATCGGTTTCGATCACGCCCGGGCTGACGCCGTTGACCCGAATACCCTCGGCCGCGAGCTCATGCGCCAGGGCCAGGGTCATGACGGCGAGGCCCGCCTTCGCCGCCGCATAGGGCAGAAGCCGCCGGCCGCCGGTCACCGCCGCCTGCGATGTCACATTGACGATCGCGCCGCCGTTTCCACCTTGGCTCGTCGCCATGCGTTTGACCGCTTCCTGGGTGCAGAGGGCCGGGCCGATCAAATGCACCCCGAGCGCCGCATTGAAATCCTCGACCCCGAGATCGGTGAATTTCTTTCGCCCGCCGCTAAACCCGGCATTGTTCACCAGCGCGCCGAGCGGCGCGTCCATTTCGTCCACGCTCCGGAACAGGCGGGCGATTTGGTCCGGTTCGGCGATATCCGCCTGGACCGCCCGCGCGGTGCCGCCGGCGCCGGCGATATCCGCGACCACCCGGTCGGCGGCTTCCGTGTCGCGCAGATAGTTGACGCAGACCGCATAGCCTTGGCCCGCCAAGACCGTTGCAACCGCCGCGCCGATGCCGCGGCTCGCGCCGGTGACGATCGCTGCGCGTTGCATCCGGCTCACGATCCCGCGCGGTCCGGGGTCAGCGCCGGATCTGTAAAGGCGTTATAGCCCTTGTCCGGCACGGCTTTGTGTTGGCGGTACCAGGCGATCGTCCGGGCGATTCCGTCGGCGAGCGAGACCCGCGGCTCGAAGCCATAGCTGCCCGCCCGTTCCATGCACATCAGGCGCTCTTTATCGCCGCTCGGTTTCGAGGCATCCCAGGCGACGTCGGGCGCATCGTCGAGACAAGCCAGAATGACCTCCACCAATTCGCGGATCGAAACCGGCCGGCCGCTGCCCAAATTCACCGGCTCGGAGACGCCCTTGGCCATCATCAGCATCATGCCGCGGGCGACATCCTCGGCAAAAATAAAATCCCGGATCGGCGAGCCGTCGCCCCAGATCGCCATCGGATTTTCGCCGGATAGCGCGCGGCGGATGAGCGACGGGATGACCATCGCATTTTCATCGTCGAAATTGTCATAGGGCCCGTAGACATTGGCCGGGCGGACGATGGAAATCTTGTCCCAGTCATATTCGATCCTATAGGCCTCGGCCTGCAGCTCGCCCATGCGTTTGGCCCAGCCGGCGAATTTGTCATTGTCGGACGGGAAGGTCTGCCAGACATCGTCCTCGCGAAACAACGCCGCCGGCGCATAGACGCCGACACTGCTGGCGAAGAGATAGCGCGCGACGCCGGCGCGGCGCGCGGCCTCCATCATATTGATGCTGAACATGAGGGTGGGGACGAAAAACGTCGCCGGGCGCGTCGCGGTGACCGCGGGAGAGCCCTTGACGCCGGCGAGATGAAACACGAGATCGCTACCGGCGCAGACCTTTTCGCAGGCCGCCAGATCGCGGAGATCGGCGCGAACGAATTCGGCGCCCTCAGGCGCGCGGGACGGCGGGTCGAGCGACACCACCTTCACCTTAGCGCCCGCCGCGACCAGCAAACTCACCAGGGGCTGGCCGATCAGCCCGGTGCCGCCGGTGACCAGTACGGTTTTGTCGTGAAAAAAATCTTCTGTTGCTGTCATGAAGCGGTTCCGTGTCAGGCGAGCCTGGCCCGGTGGTAGTTCAACAAATCTTCCATGGTTTGCTCGAGCGGCACTTCGGATTGCCAGCCGGTCGCGCCGCGGAATTTGCCGGTATCGGGAATCTGCAGGGTCACGTCCGACGGCCGGAGCAAATCCTCCGACACTTCATGACGGATCTCGCAATTCGCCCGCGATTTCAGGATTTCCAACATCTCGCCGATGGTTGCCGTCCGGTCGCCGCCGATATTGTAGACCTCGCCGGGTTCGCATTTTTCCAGCAACAGCCAATAGGCGCGCACCGCATCGCGCACATCGGCAAAGGTCCGGATGCTGTCGAGATTTCCCACCCGCACGACATTGTCCTCGGTCAACCCCGCCTCGATCCTGGCGATCTGCCGGGCGAAGGCGCTTTCCGCGAACACATCGCCGCGGCGCGGCCCGGTATGGGTGAACATGCGCGTGCGGATCGTGCGGATACCGTAGGACAGAAAATATTGCAGCGCGATCATATCCTCGCCGACCTTCGATACCGCGTAGGGGCTCGCCGGGCGGAAGGGATTGTCCTCCCGGATCGGCACTTCGTCCTCGCGCACCTGGCCGTACACCTCGGAGGATGAACAGATGTGGATCAAGGGATCCACTTCCGACAGGCGCACCGCCTCGAGCAAATTGGTCGTGCCGATGGTGTTGATATGGATCGTATCGGCGGGCAGGGAGAAGCTGTCGACGACATAGGATTGCGCCGCCAAATGGAAGATGCGGGCGGGCTGCAAATCCCGCATGAGCCGGATCAGCGAACCGAGATCGTGCAAATCGGCGGCGTGTAAATGAATCTGATCCAGGATATCGCCGATATTGTCGCGCGGGCTGCGCCAGCGAACCGAGGCGTGGATTTCGACATCGGGGTGATTGGCGAGAACATAGTCGGCGAGGTGGCTTCCAACCATGCCGGTGACGCCGGTAATCAGTATCTTCATGGTCCCTGCATATACCCTTTTTCGCGGACGAACGCTAAGCTTACCAAGTCCGGCCGGCGATTTTTTCGCCTGCCCCGCCCTGCCGGCCCGCCGCCCCCAACCGCGAGATACCGCGAGATACCAAATGACGAGATTACCGCCTCCATCCGAGCTGCCCGCCGTCATTCTCGCCGGCGGGCTCGGCACCCGCTTGCGCGCGGCGACGGGCGATACGCCGAAGGCGATCGTGCCGGTCGCCGGCCGGCCGTTTCTGCATCATTTGCTCGCCCGGTTGAACAAAGCGGGCATTCGCCGGGCGATCTGTTGCACCGGCCATGGCGCAGAGGAGATCCGGCAAACCATCGGCGGCGAGTTCGAAGAGATCGCGATCGGTTATTCGCGCGAGGACCGATCGCTCGGCACCGCCGGCGCGCTTGCCCTCAGCGCCGCCCAGTGGCATTCCGAATTCGCCTTGGCGATGAACGGCGATACTTTGTTCGATCTTGATTTGCCGGCCTTTCTCGATTGGAGCGCCGGCAAAAAAGACCTCCGCGCCTGTCTCGCCCTGGCGCCGTTTCCCGAGGCCGAGCGCTATGGCGGCGTCACGACGGACGATGCCGGCCGGGTCACCAGGTTCGACGAAAAAGGCAGCCGGTCGAGCGATTGGATCAATGCCGGCGTATATTTGCTTCGCCGAAACCTGCTCGACGGATTTCCGCCTCATCGCCCGCTTTCCCTTGAAACTGAAATTTTCCCCTCCCTGATCGGCAAGGGCCTTTATGGCCATCGCCAAGACGGACGATTCCTCGATATCGGCGTGCCGGAAGATTACCAAGCGGCCCAGAAATTCGTTCTTGAATAAGCGGTCGGCGCGGAGTCCACGGCCCCGGATCAGTGCGGCAGGGTATTGAGCAGATCGCGCACCCAGTCCACATCTTCGCCGCCGACCGCATGATGATTGCCGATCGAAAAGCTGTTTTGCATGACGTTGGTGGCGGCGGCCAGATCGCCCACCGTGCGAAAATCGTAATCATGCAGGCCCGGCTGTAGCGCGATATTGCCGCATATGATCGGCCGGGTCTCGACCCCGGAATCATCCAAATGCTTTCTGACCGCCGCGCAGGAATAGGGCGCGCCGGGCTTGACCGTCACCGGGAAGCCGAACCAGGCATGGCCGCCGCCCGGCGTCTCGCGCTGGGTTTGCAGGGTCTCGCAATGGGCGGCGAAGACGCCTTCCCAGAGGGCGGCGGCCTCCCGCCGCTGCGCCAGAAATCCGTCCAGCTTCGGCACCTGCTCGAGGCCGACCGCCGCCTGGACTTCCGTCAAACGCAAATTGTAACCGGTATTGACGAAGAGAAAGCGCGGATCGATGCCGGGATGGCGTTCGGTGTAACGCGCTTGGTCCTTGGCCTCCCGAATCCAGCCATGGGAGCGCAGGATCCGCATCGTATCGCCGAGCGCATCGTCGCCGGTCAGGCACATGCCGCCTTCGAAGGTGGTGATGTGATGGGAGAAATAGAAGCTGAAGGTCGACACCCGTCCGAACTGGCCAAGCGCCCGGCCTTTATAACTTCCGCCCATGGCCTCGCAGACATCTTCGATGAGGATCAAATCGTGGCGGTCGCATAGGGCTTGCAGCGCATCCATGTCGCACGGATTGCCATAGACATGCACCGGCAGAATCGCGCGGGTCTTGTCGCTCACCGCCCGCGCCGCCTCGTTCGGATCGATGTTCAAGGTCAGCGGATCGATATCGACGATGACCGGCACGAGCCCGTGCTGCACCAGCGGCCAGATCGTCGTCGACCAGGCCAGCGCCGGCACGATGACCTCGTCGCCCGGGCGCAAGCCGTCCTTGGTGTGACCGTTCGCCAAGGCGCCGATCGCCAACAAATTGGCCGACGAGCCGGAATTGCAGGAGATGCCCTCCGGCACGCCGATCACCTCGGCGAACATTCGCTCCAATTGCGCGACGCGCTTTCCCATCGTCACGTAGGAGGTCAGCATGCAATCGACGGCGGCGAGTATTTCATCGACCCCGAAGGTCGGCTCATGCAGCTTGAACCGCTTGCCGCGCGCCGCGGCCAACTTTTCCTTCTCGAGCCGCCAGCCCCGTTCGATGGCGCCGCGCAGCGCGTCCCGCGCCGCCGCCCGGGCGTCGTCCGATTTCCTGTCTGAAGACAAAGCCGCTACCTCACCGATTGTCTTATTATTATATGCTCAAAACGGCCCGCGAAATTCCGTGATTTCCGCGGAGTCGCCGCCCGCCGGCATCCAGGACTCGTCGCCACCCTTCACCAGCCGGTGGGCGCGCGCGGCGATGGTCCGGTCATTGGGATAAAACAGGCGCTCAAGCGGCCGCGTTGTCGGGCAGGGCGATGGCGAAAAGCCCATCCGGCCGACGGTGATGCCGCGTCTGCCCTGCAGCCGTTCGACGGTCTCCGCGACGATTTCCGCCGAGGCGCCGCAACTGAGCCAGCCATTGTCGACAACCAGCAGTCTCCCGGTCTTTTCCACCGACGTCAGGATGGTATCCCAATCGATCGGGCTGAGGCTGACCGGATCGATGATTTCGGCGGATATTCCGACGGATTGCAGATGGTGTCTCGCGCGCAGCGCCTCGACCGCCATATGGCTGATCGCAACGATGGTGATATCACCGCCCTCGGTCAATCGGCGCGCCTGCCCGAAGGGGATTTCGTAGCTCTCTTCCGCGACATGACCCGACAGCCCATAGAGCATGCGATGCTCGATAAAGACGACCGGGTTGTTGTCGCGGATCGCCGCTGTGAGGCAGCCCTTGGCATCATGCGCCGTGGTCGGCGCGACGACTTTCAAGCCGGGCACATGCATGAACATGGCATGCAGGGCCTGCGAATGCTGCGGCCCCTGCCCCCAGCTTCGCCCGATGGAGGCGCGGACGACCAGCGGCACGCGGTAGGTTCCGTTGAACATATAGGAGAATTTCGCCGCCATATTGATGAGCTGGTTCATGCACAGCAGCAGGAAATCCATGCGCTGATGGACATGGATCGGCCGCATGCCGGCAAGCGCGGCACCCACCGCCATGCCGGTCATCGCGTCCTCGGCGAGCGGCGTGTCGAAGCAGCGCTCGGCGCCGAATTCCCGGTGCAGGTTGAGCGTGGTGCCGTAATGGCCCTTATGGTCGTCGACCCCTTGGCCGAACACGAAGACGCTATCGTCGCGCGCCATTTCCTGGCGCGTCGCCTCGAACAGGGCTTGGCCGTAGGTGATCTCGCGCACGGCGGAACTATCCGAACACATGATGGTTCAACGCGTCCGCCGGCGGATAGGGCGCGGCCTCGGCCAATTTAAAGGCCTCGCTTATTTCCGCCGCGATTTCGCTGTCCAGGGCCGCCCGCGTCTCGGCATCCAACAGCGCGGCGAGAAACGCCACCGGATCCTTGGCCGACCGCGCGCGCTCTTCCGCCGCGTCGCGGTAAGCCGCATCCCAATCCTCCGCCGGGCCGACATGCTCGCGCCAGCGGGAGGTTCTGCATTCGAGATAGCGCGGGCCGCCGCCGCCGCGAATCTCACCCACCAGGTCTTCGGCGGCGGCGCGGATCGAGAAAATGTTCTCGTCGTCGATGTTGCGCCCCGCGACACCGTAGGATGAAAACCGCGCCGCCAATCCCGGGCCCGCCATTCTGTCCTCGGCCGGCGAATGGATGGCCAGCCGATTGTTTTCGCAGACGAACAGCAGCGGCAGGTTTTTCAGGGCGGCGAAATTCATCGCTTCGTGAAACGCGCCCTCGTCGGCGGCGCCTTCGCCGAAAAAGCAAACCACGATCGCCGCCAGACCCCTCGACTTGACGGCGAAGGCGTGGCCCACCGCGAGCGGTATATGGGTGGCGACGATGGCCGACATGCCCATCACATTGGCGGCGGGATCGACCAGGTGCATGGAACCCGCCTTGCCGCCGGCGCAGCCTGTTTCACGGCCGAACAATTCCGCGACCATCGCCTTCAGGTCGCCGCCCTTGGCGAGATAAAGCGCGTGCCCGCGATAGGTCCCGTAAGCGATATCCTCGGGCTCGAGAATATCGCACACGCCGACGGACACCGCCTCCTGGCCGATCGACAAATGAATGGGGCTTTTGACCAGATCGCTCGGATAGATTTTGGCGGTTTCCTCTTCCACCCGGCGAATCCGAACGACGGATCTATAGAGCGCGATGAGCCGCTCGGGCGGGAGGCCGTAATTATCTTCTGTCATTTATATCCAACGAACCGAATTGAATGATTTCCTACCTGCGGCGGCGCTGTCCGAGGCGACAAGATCCGCGAAACGGCGCGCCGGTAACCCTACATACCCGATCGGTCCGCGCAACCACCATAATTTCCGGAAAACTGCCGCGGACCGGGGATGGAACCGCAGCATGAGCTAGCGACGCATGTCGCTTTTGGCCGCCTCCAGGAGCAGGAGCGGGTCGCTGCAATCCGGCAACGGGTCCGGAGTGAAGGCGCAGTCGCGCAGCAGCTCGAGCCAGCCCTCCGGCGTGGGACGAGAGAGCGAATAGGGCAGATAGTCGATATCTTCTCCCCGCGCCCAAACACGTCTCGCCCAGCGCATGATGTGCCCGCGCAGGCTGTGGCGGTTTTTTTCCTCGGCGATGCGCACGGCATGGCGCATATCCGGAACCGTCAGCAATATCCGCCCCTGGGGAAGCAAAACCCGATGCAGTTCTTTCAGCGACGCCGCGGGCTGGGGAATATATTCGAACACGCTGGAGGCGGTGGCGATGGCGAATGAATCATCGGCGAAGGGCAGTTTCGCCGCCGGCTGAACCGCGCGCCACTCGACCGTACCGCCGCCCGGCGCGGACTCGGCGATGCGCAGCATTTCGCGCGACATGTCGCAGCCCGTCACGCGCCAGCCCCGCGCGGCCATGGCGCGGGCCAGCTCGCCGCTGCCGCAACCGAAATCGAGCACCCGCATATCGGGCGCGGCGCTCTTTGCGCAGGCATCGATGAACCGTTCGATTCGCGCCCGCATGACGCCGCCCGGCGCGTAATTAGCGCTCCAGCGCCCGGCGACGCCGTCGAAATAGGATTGTACCGAGCGTGGTGGAGACACCGCCGGCTCCTCCGTCAAGGAACGCGCCATGCGCCCGTGCAATCGACGACCGGCTTCTCCGCCAGGCGCGCGCGGTCGATGTCGCGAAACGGCCGGTGGCCAACCAGAAGGGCGATAACATCGGCCCGCCCGAGCGCTTCGTCCAGCCCGACCAATTCCACATTGCCGAGACCCGCCAGGCCAGGCGGCAATTCCTCGACATGGGGCTCGACGACGAGCGCGGTGAGAGCATCGTCCGCCGCCAAGCTCGCGACGATTTCCAGCGCCGGGCTGCCGCGGAGATCGTCGACATCCGGTTTGAAGGCGATGCCGAGGCAGGCGATCGTGGCGCCTTCCCGGTCCGCCAGCGCCGCGTGCACCCGCGCCGCGACATGGACCGGTTTGGCATCGTTCACCGCGCGCGCGGCGCGGATCAAATTGGCTTGCTCTGGCGCCGAGGCGACGATGAACCAGGGATCGACGGCGATGCAATGGCCGCCGACGCCGGCGCTCGGCGTCAGCACATTCACCCGTGGATGCTGATTGGCCAGCTCGATCACTTCCCAGACATCGATATCCAGCCCGTCGCAGATCATGGAGAGCTCGTTGGCGAAGGCGATATTGACGTCGCGATAGGCGTTCTCGATCAGCTTCGACAGCTCCGCCGTGCGCGCATTGCTGAGGGCGATGGCGCCCTGCACGAAGCCGGCGTAGAAATCCCGCGCGCGCTCGGCGGAGGGCCGGTCGATGCCGCCGACCGTGCGGTCGTTCTCGATCAGCTCCTGCATCAGCCGCCCGGGCAGCACGCGCTCGGGACAATGGGCGAGATAGACACGGTTGCCGTCATTTGCGCCCTCGTCGCTCTCGCGGAAGGTGAGATCGGGGCGGGATTCACCGATCCACGCCGCCATCCGTTCCGTCGTGCCGATGGGCACGGTGGATTCGAGGATGATCAGATTGCCCGGCGCGAGATGACCAGCGAGCGCCTTGCAGGCGGCTTCGATGGCCGAGAGATCGGCGCCGCTTCTGTCGGCCAGTACCGGTGTCGGCACCGCGAGGACGAACACATCCGCCGCCGCCGGCTCGCCGGAAGCCGCCAGATTGCCATCGCGGACAGCGGATTTCACCAGCAGGTCGAGGTCCGGTTCGACCGAAGTGAAGGTGCCGCCATTGATCGCCTCGGTCAGCGCCGAATCGGTATCGACGCCATGGACCCGCATGCCCTTGGCCGCGAGCAGCGCGCCGGTCGGCAGGCCGACATAGCCGAGGCCGAGAACGCAGACCTTCATGCCCAGTCTTCCGCCGCGAGGATCTCGGCGATGCGCCGGCCCGCCTCGCCATCGCCGAACGGGCTTACCGCGCGGCTCATCGCACCGCGATGGGCGCCGTCGCTGAGCAGGCGATCGGCTTCGCGGACGATTTTCTCTTCATCCGTGCCCACCAAGAGAGCGCAGCCGGCCGCCACGGCCTCGGGCCGCTCCGTGGCTTCGCGCAGCACCAGGGTCGGCACGCCCAGGGTCGGGCTCTCTTCCTGGATGCCGCCGGAATCGGTAAGGATGATATGCGCTCGCATCATGAGATAGACGAAGGAAAAATAATCGACCGGCTCGATCAGGTGAACCCGCTCCGCGACCGGCCCGTCGAGGGCGCCTAATATATCATGAACCGTCCCGCGTACATTGGGATTGAGATGGACGGGAAACAGAAGCTCCGTATCCGCGTGATCGGTGACGATGGCACGCAGCGCGCGGCAAACCCGCTCCATCGGCGCGCCGAAATTTTCCCGCCGGTGGCTGGTGACGAGAATGAGCCGCTTGGCGGAATCGAGATAGGAGAATTCCCGCGCCTTTTCCTGCCGCATCGCATCGTCGCGCTCGAACCGGCCGGTGATATCGGCGAGCGCATCGACGATGGTGTTGCCGGTGACGTGTATCTCGGCCTCGGCGATCCCTTCGCGCAACAGATTGCCGCGCGCGGCCTCTGTGGGGGCGAAATGATACCGCGCCAAGCCTGCCAGCAGGCGGCGATTGCCCTCCTCCGGCCAGGGCGCGTAAGTGTCGCCGGTGCGGAGCCCGGCCTCGACATGGCCGACGGGGATGCGCCGGTAATAAGCGGCAAGGGCGGCGGCCAGCGCGCTGGTCGTGTCGCCCTGGACGATGACCAGCTCCGGCGTTTCGCTGGCGAAGATCTCCTGCATGCCGAGCAGGACGCGCGCCGCCACATCGGACGGCCCCTGATCCGCCGCCATGATATCGAGATCGTAAGCCGGCGCGACCGACATGAATTGAAGCGCCTGGTCGAGCATTTCGCGGTGCTGGCCCGTGGCGCAGAGTTTGACGTCAAACGCCTCGGGGCGCGCGCGCAAGGCGTGCACCACCGGCGCCAGCTTGAGCGCTTCGGGCCGGGTTCCGACGGCGAGGAGAATTTTGCGCTTGCTCGCAACCATCAGACGCCGGTGCCCTGTTGGTGCGAAATGGCGTCCGCGAAGAGCCGGCGGGTGCATTCCTGCAGCACGGGCCGGTCGTAAGCCTCGCGGGCGCGGCGAAGCGCCGCTTCGGAGACCGCGGCACGCGCCGCTCGATCGCTCAGCATATGACGCACGCCTTCCGCCAGGTGGCCGATATCCCGCTCGGTAACCGCATGGGCGATGCCGTGGCGTGCCGCCTCAATAGCGATCGGCAGGTCGGCAGGGGCGTAGACCAGTATCGGCGTGCCGCTCGCCATATAGGCGGCGCTCTTCGCCGGCAGGGAATATTTGATGAGGTCGCGGCTCTCGGCGTCGAACGCGACCGGCAGAAAGAGAAGATCGGCGGCGCCGGTCTCGGCGATAAGTTCCGTGCGGCCGGCGGCGGTCGCGAATTCGGTGAACCGGCCGCCGAGCTCGGATATCTGCCCGGCAGGCGGTGGGGACGCGGCGAGGATCTTGAAGCGCGCCGCGAGGCCCGCCGCATTCAGCGCCTCCACCGCGCGGCTCATATCCGCAAGGCCGGCATAGGCGGCGTGTTGGTGAATCGTTCCGGCATAGAGAATGGTGAAGGGCTCGCCCGGCGCGCCGCGCTCGGCGAACTGGCGGTGCCATTCGGCAACATCGACAGAGACCGGAAGCGGCAGAAAGGGCTGGCCATAGGCCGTTCCATAAGCGTCGCACATGGGCTCGCTGATGCCGAAACGGAGCGCCGCCTCGCCAAAGAGGGCGCGGAGCTCGGCGTCGAGCCGGCGGCGTTTACCCGCGGCGCCGGCGCCCTTGCGGTAATGCATGCTCATCCAATTGTCCCATACTTGCACGGCGACCGGCGCGCCGAGATGGCAGCCGATTTGCCGGGTGAGGCGGACCATGGCGAATTCCGCCGGCGCGGCATAGATCAGATCGGGCGAGAACGCGTTGAGAAACCGCTGCAAGCCGGCACTGAGGCGCGAATCGACCGGATAGAGCCAGCCGCGCCCATGGAGATAGCGCCGGAACGCCGCCGCCGGTCCGGATTGAGCGGCGCCGCCGCCCGGGGGAGCCGTGCCGCCGGGAGCGCCCGCCGCCGGCTTGCCGCGCAAGGCATCGCGCAGTCTAAGCGGCCAGGCCCGGCGCAACTCCGCCGCGCCCAGCCCGTAATAGGTTTCGCAGATGTTTCTGTCCGCCATGGCAATAGCACCTTCGCCGCAGAGTTGGGCGATGCGGTCTTTCGGCCAGCCGTGAAAGAGCGCACTCAAGGCGATGCCCGTGCCGTCCTGCGTGTTGAAGGGCATGCGCGCCAGCACGAGAATTCTGGGATAGTCGTCAGAGATTGCGTTGGGCCATCAATGTTGCGCGGTCATCGCCGGGGAACAGGCCATTATCGGCTGCCGCACATCGTCGAGCTCGGCATGGATTTCTTCGATGCGCCGCGCAAGTGCTGCGTTGAGACGGTTTAATTCGCGCGGGCTGATAACGTTTTCAAGTTCGGAAAATTTATTGTCGCGATAGCTCAAGTCTTCGTCCTTCGGCCAATTGCTGTATTTTCTCGTATACATGCCGGCAAGCGCCGATATTTGCTCCCCGGTCAGAGGCGGCGCATCCAATTTTGCAAAGGAAATCATTGCCGGCAGAAGCGCCGCGCAATTGTCGAGCATGTCTTCATATTTGAACACGAGAAAATCGTCGGGACGCTCTCGAATCGCCGCGAGCCAGGTCTCGTGATGCCTGACATATTCCGCCGACCAATAGACCAGAAATGATTCATCCACCGAAAGGCCTTCATATTTGTCACCCGATAGCGGCACTTTCTCGCGGTCCGTGCCGCGAAACAGGTCAAAATTATACATTTGGGAAATATTGTTTAGCGTGTAGCTCTCTTGGGTATAAAGCGATTTTATCGCCTCATAAGAGTTACGATAAATCATGATCGCCCGGCGGAATTCAGGATAAAAATGAGAATGGGTTTTTAGAAAAGAAGTGCCGTCGTTGAAGTAATAAGGGGAAAACTTCTCGTGGCCATGAATCGTGGCGCAGTAGTTTTCCAACTCCTGATGCGCAAGTTTGCGGAATTCCCCCGTGGCGCGATAGTGCAACACGGTGGTCAGGACAAATCGCAACCACGCCACGCCGCAGCGGCGAAAATCAGCCAGCAATATGGTGTCGTCATCCACCCGCTGCAGCCGCCGCTCGCGGTCATAGGTGTCGACGACGGCCCTGACGACAATGCGCGAAATAAATTTGCGCACAAACCGGGGCGCCGCGGCCTTCAACCTCTGTTGATGGGCGGCCCTCATGAGGAGGAAATAGAGACGCCTGGTAATGCCGCGTATGAGAAACCTTATCATTCTACCTGCCGGGCTTTCACGTTGCTTCGACTGCCATACGATAGGTTCCGCGATTGTCAGCCCTGCCGCGGCCGATGGCGCAGCGCGTCAAGTTGCGCGAAAATATTCTCGATCCGGCGTGCAAGGCCCTGATTTAATCGCTCCAATTCGCTGAGACACATGATGTTCTCAAGCCGGTGAAAATTCTTGTCGCGATAGGCGATATCGTCATCCGATCTCCAATTGGCGTGGCGCCGGGTGTACATGCCGGCAAGCGTGGATATCTGATCTTGCGTCAAAGGCGGCTGGTCAAGCCCCGAAAACGAAATCATGGCAGGCAGTAGGTCGGCGCACCGCTCAAGCATATCCTCATATTTGACAATCAGAAAATCGTCCGGGCGTGGGTTAATTGCCGTAATCCATGTTTCATGATGAATCACATACTGGTTGCTCCAATAGACGAGAAATGATTCGTCCTCCGACAAGCCTTCATATTTTTCACCCGAAAGCACATGCCCCTCCCGCCTGGACACGTAGGACAGCTCAAAATCAACATCGTCAAGGGTATAGCTTTCATGGGTATGAAGCGATTTGATCGCCTCGAACGGATCTCTATAAATCATGATCGCGCGGCGATATTCCGGATAATAGTGCGAATGGGTCCTTATGAAGCTGACCCCGTCATTAAAATAAATAGGGTCGAACTCGCCATGGCTGTGAATAGTGGGACAATAACTTCCCAATTCCGGAAACGTCAATTTTCGGAATTCATTATTCGTACGGTAATGCAAGACCGTCGCCATGGTGAAACGCACCCATGCGATGCCGCAGCGTGGGTAATCGGCGAGCAAAATTGTCTTCTCGTCGACCCGTTGCAGCAGCCGCTCGCGATCGTAAATATCGACCACTTTTTTGACAATGTGTTTAGAAACAAACTTGCGTAAGAAAGAAGGCGCCAATGCTTTTATCTTTTGCTGGCGGGCCAATCCGGTAAGAAATTTATACGAACTCTGGGATATCTTAAGTTTTAAATATCCAATTATTCTTCTTGGCATTTGTTTAACCTCAAGAAAACGTAACAACTGGCCGAATTTATTGTTGGGCTAAATTCCGTAGCCGGAACCTTAGCCCGTACCCCTATATTTAAGTTGGTCTTCGACGGTTCGTCGCCGGAAGCTTCTCATGCGGCAAGAATTTTTCTCGCGACCTTTCGCGCAATCGATCGGATAAGGGATTTCGCCGCCACCATGATAGCGCCTTTATCGATGCCGGATCCGAGAGCGATGGGCAGAAAGACGGGATGGCGCAGCGCGATCGCAAAAGCCTCCGCGCTGGCCTTCGCCATGACGTCGTCATGGCGCCGGGTCAATCCTTCCAGCGCTTCTCTGAAAAAACTGCGCGCCCTCGCCGCTTGGCCCAAACGCAACAATATGCGCGCCGCCTGCATCGAATGACGATAACCGACCGCCAGGCTTAAATCCTTCGAATTCTCATGCGCCCGCTCCGCCCAACGCTCGGCCTCGGCACGATACCCGAGCCGCAATGCGGTCTCCGCGATGCGCAGGTGCAACTCACCCCCGCGCGGCGGGTCATTCTCGACCGTGGAGAGGATCGTCTTCATATCGTCCCGCGCGCCCGCGCGTGCCAAAGCTTCGAGCGCCAATACGCGCTGGGTGGCATCGAAGGATTGCGCCGCCTGGGCCAATTCTCCCGGAGGCGCCCCCTTCAGTGACGTTCGGCCCAGCGAGAGAGCGAGCATATCCGCGAATGCCGGGCTGCCGGCGCGCCACTGATCGGCCGTCATCGCGGCGACATAATCGTCCTCGGGCCGTGCATCTTCCGACGGGAACGATCGGCGCAACGTTCCCCCAAGAATTTCGAAAGTCAGAGGGTATGCGGACGCCATGCCATCGCCCGGCTCCGACTCGCCACTTAGATAGCCGAGAAATCTTTCCGCCGGCTCCGACGTCACCGGCGCGTCGCCGAGCGAGACGACGATGCAATTGCTTCTGCAGGGGCGGCGAACGGAGAATTCGTCGCGAGCGCTATTGTTAAACAACGCATCTTCATAGTCGCCGAACAACAGATACTCGCTGGCGGTTTTTTGCAAATAGGAAAGAACATAATAGGCTTCTGTCGACCATTCCGGCCGCGGATCGAAGTGAGCAATATCCTGCATGACAATTGTTCCGCAGCAGCGAGGAAATAATTCCTTCACATAAAATTCTGCAAAAAAATCGTCATGGCAGGAATCGATCAAAGTAAAATCCGGCGCTTGCTGTGTAATACGTTCTAGCGAGTTGATTCGAGCGTCTCCGACATTAAGGTGATATCTCTCTTTGTCGCATATCGGTAATAATTTCCCATATACAATTTCATTTATCGATACGCCATCTATTTCTTCAATTATTTCAAACCCCTCTATCCGGCCTGACTTATTTTCCGTAACCGCTGCAAGTAAATAATTCGTCGAAAATCCCGTATTTGGCGATATCTCATAAATGAGTTCAGGCTTCAATTTCCGAATCAATATATACAGCAATTCCCCTTCCAGATCACCGCATCCTCCCGACAAACCCTGGGGCATCTTCTTTTTATATTGCGTGCCCAAATGATCCGAAAGAATTTTTAATTCCTGAGAATATTTTCCCCAAAGCCGGTTTAGTTCTTGCGATACATCGGATCTCTGGGACGGAAATAGCGCAGTGGGCGATTCGGACCTCCGCTGCCCGATTCTGTAATACGCCTCCAATAGATCAGCTATTTGCGACATTGAATTCTCGCTTGTGCCAGGAGCGCGACGCGGGGCCCACGCGCCGGCAAGGGGTTTGCGGCTTGGTCGCTAGACATGGCTCTGCGCCGATAGGGCCGAAGACGCCGGGCCGGTGTTTCGCCGCCGCGCCAGGATGTCATGATAGAGGTTGTTGAGCCGCTCGATTTGGCGAGTCAGGCCGAATTCGCGGGAAATGAGATCGCCGCCGGCCCGGCCGATCCGCTGACGCAATGGCCCGGAGTCCACGAACTGTTTGATCCCCTCGGCCAGCGCCGCATCGTCTCCGGCGGCGGCGAGGTAGCCGGTTTCCATGTGGTGTACCGCGTCGCGCGTGCCGCCGGCATCGAAGGCGACAACGGGACGGCCGCAGGCCATGGATTCGAGCACCGAATTGGCGAGGTTTTCATCGAGCGAGGGGGTGACGGAGAAATCGGCGGCGGCATAGATTTTCGCCATATCGCCGGGCGCCGCACGGTAGCCGGCGAGACGAAGCTCGAGCGGCTGCGCGCCCCGCCAGCTTTCGCCACCGACGCCGGCGAGAAGCAGCACGCAATTCGGCATCGGCCCCAGCAAGTTGAGCGCGGCCCGAAGATGCTGCCCGCCCTTACGCGGATTCGCATCGAGAATATGGGCGGCAAACAAAATGACGGTGGTGTCCTCGGCAATATTCAACTCGGCCCGGGCGGCGGCGCGGGCGGCGTCGGCCTCGGCCATGTTGAACAGCGCCGCATCGACGCCGGTGGCGATGCGCTCGCAGGGGAAATCCCGCAGCAAGGGGCTGGCGCGAACGATGCCTTCCATCCAGCTCGACGGCGCGACGAGGGTGATATCGCTCTTGCCATAGGCCGCCCGCTTGCGGCGCCAGAGAAACGCGGTCGCATCGCGGCGCACCGGCGGATAGGCGCCGAGATCGGGGCACTGGCCGCAGCCCTCCCGCCAACGCTCGCAATCGCCCGAATAGGCGCAATGTCCGGTCGCCGGCCAGATGTCCGAGAGCCGCCACACCAGCGGCGCCTGGCGCGACAAGCGCGGCAGCGCGGCGGGCGAGAGATATCCGCCATGAATATTGTAGAGCTGAATGATATCCGCCTCGCTCACCCAGCGGTGACGCAACGCCCGGGCTGAAGCGGGCACGTAAGCATATTGCAGCCCGCTGCGGGTCGAAAAGGCCTCCCAGGCGCGGTCCCACAGGCGGGCCGGGCCGCGCGGCCAGATGCTCTCGATCGTCTCGTCGTCGGTTTGCTTGTGGCGCACCAGCATGCGCGAGCGGTGACCCTCCGCGGCGAGGCCATGATGAATGCGCAGGGCCGCCTTTGCCGAGCCGCCGAGAATATCCGCCGTCGAGAAATGGAGGATGGAGAGCGTTCCCTCCCTCACCGTGCCGCCTCCCGGCGCATCTCCGGCGCGCCCCGCAGCGGACGCGCCTCGATAAACTCCTGATGCCATAGCTGAAACATCAGGGCGCCCCAAACGAGATTGGTGTTGTCCGCCCGCCCGTCGATATGGGGGCGCACATAGCGGTCATGAAAATCGGCGCGGAAATATCCCTGGTCCGAGAGCCGCGCCGGGCTCAGCAGATCGCCGGCCATGTCGCGCAACGGGCCCCTGAGCCACAGCTTGAGCGGAATGACGAAACCCTTTTTCGGCGCGTCCAATAATGATTTGGGCAGAAGCGGCGCCAGGGCGTTCCGCAGCATGCGCTTATACGGCCTAAAGCCGGTGCGCAAGCCGGCGGCCATGGCGAACACGGTCTCGACGAATTCATGATCGAGGAACGGCGTGCGCACCTCGAGGGAATGGGCCATGGAGAGCCGGTCGGTCATCAGCAGAAATTCCTCGGCGAGCTGGGTCTCCATATCCATGCGCGTAATGCCGTCCCGCACGGAAGGCGCCGGCGCCGCGCGGAACGTCTCATAGAGAAGGTCCGCGGTGCCGCTCTCGGGCAGCATATGCGGCTCCAGCACGGCGCGGCGCTTCTCGCTGTCGCTCATATAATAATGGCGGTCGAAATATTCCCGTGCGAAACGCTTCCGGGTGCGCGGCGCCGGCAGGGCGCGGCCCTCAAAATGGCGCCAGCGCAGATAATCGCCGAATATCTCGTCGCCGCCGATTCCGGTCAGCCCGACCTTGACCTCCTCGCTCATGAATTTGAATACCGCCCAGGACGGTAGGCCGCCGCCATAGGGCTCGTCGAGATGCCAGGTCATTTTCGGCAAGTCTTCAATCAGGCTTTCCGGGTCGATAACGATCTCATGATGCGCCGCGCCGATCTTGCGGGCGAGCTCGCGGGCGAGCGGCAATTCGTTCCACTCCTCCTCGCCCGGGCCGGTGAAACCGACGGAATAGGTCCGAACCGTTTGCCCCCGCTCGGCCAGCAAGGCGGCGATCGATGACGAATCGAGCCCGCCGGACAATGAGCAGGCAACGGGAACGTCGGACAGCGTCCAGCGGTCCACCGCGTCGGCGAGGCTCTCGCGAATGCGCGCCTCGGCCTCCGCCGGCGCCGGGCGCTCGGTGCCGAAGCGGGCACGCCACCAGCGCGTTATCTCCAGCTCGCGCGTCGTCAGATCGTAATGCAGGGCGTGCGCCGGCGGCAGTTTGCGCACCGCCTCGATGATGGACGCCGGCCCCGGCACGAACATCAGGCTGACATAGTGAAAAAGGCCCTCGGCATTGAGGCCGCGGTCGACGAACGGCAGAGCCATCAGCGCTTTGAGCTCGGAGGCGAACGCGAAGCGCGCGCCGTCGGCATAGTAATAGAGCGGCTTGATGCCGAAGCGGTCGCGCGCGCAAAAGAGGGTTTTTTCCGTCTCGTCGTAAATGGCGAAGGCGAACATGCCGTTCAGCCGCGCCAGCATCGACGCACCCTCCAGTGCGTAAGAGTGCAGCACGATCTCTGTGTCGGAATGATCGCTGGCAAAGACGACGCCGCGCGCTTCGAGCTCCTTGCGCAATTCCGGCGCGTTGAAAATCTCGCCATTGAAGATAATGGTGTAGCGCCCATCCGCCGTCGCCATGGGCTGGCTGCCGCCATCCATATCGATGATCGCCAGGCGCCGCATGGCGATCGACAGGCGGTCTTCGGCGAAGCTCCGCACACCGCTGTCGTCCGGCCCGCGATGATCGATCCGTGCGTTCATGGCATGGATCCAGTCGGGATCCTGATCGCCATGAATGCCAACAATGCCGCACATCGCTGTCGCCCCGGCCGATCGACGCCTAAGCGCCGCGCCGGCGCAGAATCTCTTCCGCGCGCGCTTCCCGCCCTTCGGCCGGCATCGGCCGGTCGGTGGCATAGAGCTCGAGCCAAACCGGCGAGATATAGCCGCGGCCCTCGGCGCTCCAAAAATGCGCCTTCATACCGGCCACGTCCATCGCCGGAACGCCGAGCGGCGCCCCATTTGCCACACTGTCGGCGAAGTGGGTGATCGCCGCTTCAAGCTCGGCGGCGCCACTCTCCAGAACTTTCGGATTGGTGTGGACGACCGCCTCGCCATATTGCGACAAAATGGTCTCGGCCGGAACGAGGTTGCCGTCGGAATCCTGCAGAACCTTGAAATGAATCGCCATCTCGTGCCAACCGGTATGAAACGGATAATTGTTTATCATCATGCTGGGGATGCCGTTGATCGGACCGATCCAAAATCCGCCGCCACACTCGCCGATGGCGATGTGGCTCTCCGTCGCGGCATAGAGGTAAAAAATATGTTCCGAAACATTGAGGCTCGCGGCATCGACGAGCATGCCGTTTAAGTCATCCGCCATGCCGGGCGGCAGGTTTCGGTCGCCCACCAACAGGACCTGGTAGCCGCGCTCGTTGAGGCGGCGCACCGCCCGCATATAGGACGCGACATCGCTGCCCGATCTGAGATAGGCATCCGGCAGTTCTTTCGATGCGCGCAGACGCAAATAGAGACAGCAGAGCTTGTGCGTCCCGCCCGCGGCCCGCTGCACGGCGTCGCCGATGACGCGCCTGTCCGTTTCCGGCAGCCTGAGGGGCTTTGCCGGCACTTCGCGCAGCAGGCGGAAATAGAACGGATGCCACTGGTCCAAGGGCGGGCGCCCATCCGGGACGCGACATTCGGGGATGGCTTTGTAATAGGTTTCGTCGGTGATCACACGCCCGGACGGCAGCACGAAGCGAAGAAAAGCGCCGATCAGAGCGAATAGGATATAGCGCCATGGATCCCAGTAAGGGAAGAGAGCGATGGTTCGCGCATGTTCGTCATAAGGGTGGAATTGCCGGACGAACGGCCGGCGAAACGCGATGGGAATGAACAGCAAGTCGATATCCGGCCAAATCCGGCCGATAAAGCGATTATGGGTTCCCGGAATATAGGCGAACAGGATGACGATGCGCTGCCCGGCCCGGTCGCGGCGCAAGATATCGGGCGAGGTGATGGTGTAACCGAAGCCGCCAGTGGCGTGAACCATCACCAAATCCGCTGCGGCGATTTTTCGCCAATGTTTGAGCAAAACGGCAACGCCGATGCAGCTGGCGAGCAGCATGGAAAGGAGAATGATTGGCAGACGGAGCGCCGATTTGACCGGTTTCAGCATCTCTTGCGCAAAATTATCCGATCCGTTCGGCCATGGCCCAATTGCAGTAATCGTCCTCACCGGAACGAATCCAGGCGCCGAGCGACGCGATATCCGGCGCTGCTCCGAGCGCCGCGCCATCCGCCACGGTGAGCGACGCCTCCAAGCTCGCCACCGCATCCTTGCGGAAGGAAAATTGCACGCTGGAGAGCGGCGTCGGCCGCAGCGCAAAGGTGCCGAAGGCATATTTCTTCGCCAGGTCCCACTCGGCGGGTGTGAGCGGCGGCACCGTTTCCAGGCGTTGCAACCGGGCGAGATAAGAATCCCGGTCGTCGAAATCCACCGTAAAGCCAAGCCGGTCATAGCGCCCGGTGCCGGCCGTCAGCACCGGGATGCCGCGATAGGCGGCCTCGATTCCGATGGTGCCGCGCACGGTCAGGCAATAATCCATGATCGAGAAGAGCGACAGCGTGCTGATGTCGCTCGACGCCTCGACAAGGTGGATATGCGACGGCGTCTCGCCGAGCACCCGGCGCATGGCGGTCACTTCGGAATGCTCCGCCGAATGTTTGTCCCGCACATCCTTGACGATGTTGGCCGGATGAATCTTGATGACCCAATTGAGCCGGGTGTTCTCGCGCGCGACCTTCAATACCTCGCAATACCATTGCTCATAATCGTCGAACAGGTCTTCGCCCCAGAAGAAGGTGCCGTCCCAGAAAATATGCGGGAAGAGAACCGCGGTCTTTTTGTCGGGATCGAGGTTGAGGCGCTCGATCAGGGCCTGCTTTTCGACCGACGACACATGAAATTGCGTACCCACCTCGCCATACCACTCGCCGCTCGTATAGCTGTCGGTCAGTTCGCGCTCGCTCGCCGCTTGATAGGCGTCGCACCAATTCAGTTGTGAGATTTTCCGCCAGCTTTCGCTCGACAGGGAATGATGATGTAGATGGGTGTTGTGTTTGCTGAAGCGCTTCATCACGATCAGCCCATAGCGATGCGCCACGTTCCAGGTATAAACCGGAATGCCGCCCTCGGTGCAGAGATAGGATATCTCGCCGAACGGCGTGTATCCGCGATCGGACAGCACGACCGCCGCCGGACGGTGCTTGTGCAGCAATTCCCGCGCCGCTTCGACGGCGGCGATCGAGCGCGCCAGCGCATCGGCCAGGATACGGCGCGTCGCATTGTCGCCAAAATCGAACCGGCCCCGCCTTTGGTTGCGCATAAGCGACGACATGGCGATCTTGCCGCAGGGCACGCCGTCATAGTCGAAGGCATGCAGTTCGGCCTTTCGGGTCATGCCGGCGATCGCCCGGGCGGCGGCGTCCCGCGCGGCCGTACCGACATGAGAGGTCAGGGGGTTGAGGCGCCCGAGGCCGAGCTGCCGATAAGCCGCCGCGCCGTGCGAATGCCACGGCCCGACCATCACCGGCACCATGCCGGCATGTTCGAATCCCGCCGTGACGATACGCTCGAGAAGCGCCATATCGACGCGACCAAAACCGAACATGATGGCGGATTTCCCGCCGCGCGCCGGCGTCCGGCCCGCGAACCGGCCGCCGAGTTTCGCCTTCAGGCGCTGGAGCGCCGCCGCCTCCTCGCCGATCCGCTTGCCATAGGCCGGATCGCGCATCGCCCGCAAGCTGTCGTCGAGCCACGCGAGCGGCGGAAAACTCTGCACCATCGCCAGCCTGGCGCGCGCCAAGGTTTGCCGGCCTAGCGCCACAAATTCACCCGTCGTGGAGAGGCTGTCTGCAGGGTCATGGAGAGGGCCAGTTCACCGCTATGATGACGCCGGCCGGGCGGTTGCGTTCAGGATCAGCGATTCCGCCAGCCAGAAATCATAGGCCGTGTTGATGTCGAGCGCCTCGAAGGGATCGATGGCGAGCGGCTTTACCTTGTCGCCGAGGATGATCCCGCTGCGGCGCAGCGCGCTCACCCGGCTCACATAGATGGCGCTGTTTTCTTCATAGAGCGGTGCGCGCGATTGCTGGCGGCGCGGCGCATCGGGGAACAGCCGCCGGCCGCAGCCATCCTCCTGCAACAGCCAAAAATCGCCGCGGTCTTCGGTGACGGCCATATAACAATCGACATCATCGCCGCCGGCCAGCGCGGCATCGTGGAACTTGCGGATTGTCGCGCCGGTGCGAAACGGCGAGGTCGGCGCCAGGGTCATGACCCACGCCGCCGCCACGCCTTCACCCTCTGTGCTGTCGAGCCCCTCTTTGCTGTCAAGAACGTGGAGCAGGGCCGCCTCCGTCGGGCTGTCGTCCGCCGCCAGCTCGGCGGGCCGCAGGATCGCCTCCGCGCCATATCGCCTCGCGGTCTCGGCAATCTCGTCATCATCCGTCGAGACGATGAGCGGCGCCGCAACCCCGGCCTCCAGCGCCGCTTCGATGGTGTAGGCCAGCAGCGGTTTGCCGCCGAGCGGGCGGATGTTTTTTCGCGGCAGCCGCTTGGAGCCGCCTCTCGCGGGAATAATTGTGATCAAGATTTCGAAACAGTCAGTTCCACCGACTTCAGAGTTTCCTGCAGCGTCACCACACCGGTCAGACGAAACTCGGAATCGAGCACGGGAATGAGGGCGATGCCGAAATCCCTGAACAGTTCGAGGGCGCGCGCTTCGTCCGGCGCGTCGAGGAACTTAAAACCGTGATTGACGAAATCGGCGAGCGGCGCGCGCACGCCGACCCCGTGCAAAAGCGCACGCAGAATATCGCCCTCGCTGATTATGCCGACAACCTTTTCGCCTTCGACAACGACCGCGCTTCGGCTGTGACTGTGTTCGATGACTTCCGCCGCGTCCAACAACGTGGCGCCATGGGCAACGACATAGTCCGAAAAATCATTTGCCATCTGCCGGGTCCAATCCGCCAATTTGCATTAAAGGGTCAGTCGCTTGATCAACAGCCGGTCATCGACCGCTGTGTTCGCCAGGCAATCGATGATACGGCCCGAGGATTTTCCGTCGCCATAGGGGTTGGCGCAGGAATTGAGCTGCGCCTGAAATTCATCCGACAGCGCCTGTGTCACGCCTTGTTGTATTGCCTCGAAACCGACGGGCACGTCGATCACATTGGCGCCGCGCACCCGGTCGAGCTGGCGGCGGCCGATATTGACCGCGGCGACCTTGAGGGTGGGCGCCTCGAGAATGCCGGAGCTCGAATTGCCGACGATCGCGGCGGCGCCCGCAAGAAAGCCGAGATAATCGCCGCGCGACAGATTGTCGAACATTTGCGTGTCGCCGGCGCGGAATTTGAACAGCGCGCGCCTGACCGCGCCCGCGCCGGCATCATTGTTGGGCAGCACCCAGATCTTCTGGATATCCATACCCTCCAGCGCCTGGCCCAGAGTCATGGTCTGGTCATAAGCACTGTCCATCTCTTCGGTGACCGGATGCTGTACGACGAGAAGATAGGGCCGGGCGAGATCGATGCCGTATTTACGCGCCAAATCCTCGCGGCGGGGAAAGCCGCCATCGACGATTTCATCCAATTGCGGCGCGCCGACATTTTGGATACGGAAATCCTCCTCGCCGAGATTGCGCAGCCGCGTGGCGGCGTCCTCATTGGCGGCGAAATGGAGATGCACCAGCTTGCCGATGGCATGCCGGCTCACCCCGTCGATATTGCCCGAGCGCTCGCCGGCCTGAATATGGGCCACCGGCGTATAGGTATAGGCGGCGGCGACCGCGCCCATGAGCTGCTCCGCCCGGTCGCCGGACAGCACCACCCAGGTTGGGCGCACCCGGTTCAGGGTATCGACGAAGGAGCTCAGGAAGACGCCGAGCGATTTGGACATGGAGTAATGATTGTGCCCCTCCATCGCCATATAGAGCTCGTCGGAGACCGTGAAGCCGTCATTGCGGATCTCGTCGACCAGCGTGCCGTAAGCCGGCAGCAGCAGCATATTGGTGGCGCAAATATCGTATTCGACGCCGCGTTTTTCACACAGGCGGAGGATGGGGCGGATATAGCCCCACTCGCTGCGTGAGCCGGTGAGAAAGAGCAGTTTCATGAGGCGGATTCGAAATCGTCCCAGCTGAGAAGGATATTCTCGCCGAGATCGCGGGCGGCGCGGCGGCCGATCACCTCGGCCATGCGGTGCGACGGAATGCCTGTGCCCGGCCGTTTCGACCAGATCATGTCCTCGGAAATCACTTCGCCGCTTTTCACCGCGCGCGTGGTCACCAGGCTGCGGAAGGCCCAGGTGCGGATCGGCTGCTCCAAGCCGTGCACTTCACGGCTGTCGCCGCGCGCCGCCTCGATCTTACGGATGCCGTCGACGAGGGTGGCGAGGTCGTCGAAATCGATCGACACCGACTGATCCGGCCCGGGCTGCGCCTTATCGAGGATGACATGCTTTTCGATGATCGCCGCGCCCAGGGTGACGGCGGCGAAGCAGGTGAAGAGATCCGGCGTGTGGTCGGAATGGCCGATCACCGCCTCGGGAAAACGCTCCCGCATGACGGTGATAACGTCGAGATTGATATCCTCATAGGCCGGCGGATATTCGCTCACGCAGTTCAAGAGCGCGAGCGCCGGGTTGCGCGCGACCACGGCGCGGTAGGTGCGCTCGATCTCATCGAGGGTGCACATGCCGGTGGAGACGATCATTGGCTGGCCGAAATCGGCGATCCGCTCGAGCGAGGGCACGTCGGTCATCTCGCCGGAGCCGATCTTGTAGGCGGAGACGCCGAGACTGTTCAGCTCCTCGGCCGCGGCGTAGCTAAAGGGCGTGCACATATAGAGAATGCCGGTCTCCTCGCAGAAGGATTTGAGCTCGCGGTGCTGATCGAGGGTGAGGGCGTATTTCTTGAGAAACTCGTAGAGCGGCTCTTCGAAATTGTCCGACATGGGCGCGTCCGGCAGCATTTCCTCGTCCGGCAGGTGATGCTGAAACTTGACCGCATCCGCGCCGGCGGCATGCGCCCGGGTGATCATCTCGCGCGCCGCCTCCGTATTGCCGAGATGATTGTCGCAGGCTTCGGCGACGATGAAGACCGGATGGCCCGCGCCGATTTTTCGCCCCGCGATTTCGATTGCCATGCTCATACGCCTGTTTTTCCGCTCAGTCCGTAAGATTGGCTCGCGCCATCTTGTTGAACGCCGCCACCGCGTCTTCGTCTTCCTCGGGCGGCGCCCAATCGGGGTATATGCTATCGCCCTCGCCGAGAAAAGGGCCGGGCTTCGATTCATGATAGATCACCGGGTCGCTCATCGGCATCACCGCGTGATACATGCCGACGGCGATGCGGTAGACCTCGCCGGCTTCGAGCACCGCCGCGTCGACCACCTGGCCGGCTTCGTCGAAGGCCAGCAGGCCGAGTTTGCCGTCCATCACATGGAAACACTCGCCCTTCGCCGCATGTTTGTGCGGGCGGTAGTAATTGCCGCTGCGCTCAAGCACGACCATGTCGTGGTGATCGTCCTCCGGCGCGCTATGGAGGCAGATGCGCACATTGCGCCCGCCGCGCTGGGCGGAGACCTGTTTCATCTCGTCGAGCAGCAGCCGATCGATGCGCACCGGCCGCTCGATACAGAAGAAGGAGACCGATTTCGCGCCGGTGTCCTCGCGCAGCTTCGCCGCATCCGGCGCCAGCAGGGATATGGCGGAGAGTTTCATGCCGGCGCCCCGCTCGCCCGCGCGTTACCGGCGCCAAAATGAGCGGCGGCGAGGCGGCGGCAGAACGCCGCGACGTCGAGCGGACGGAAATCCACCGCACCGGCGAGCTTGTCGATCCGCAGGCTGACATCGAGCGGGCGGTCCTCGGGAAAATCGAAATCATTGATCCCGCAGGGCTCGATCGCGAGATCGACCGGCCGCAGCGCGCTGGCCGCATCGATCAGCGCCTGCAGGCAGGCCATGCGGCTCAGCCTTTGCGGGCCGCCGAGGTGGAACGTGCCGCGAATGCGGCGGTCCGCCGCCAATAGCAGGGCATCGACCACATCATCGACGAAGATCGGCGAGAAAAACTGATCGCTCGCGCATTTGAGATGGCCACCCTCGGCGACCGGCGCCAGCCAATTGGTGAACAAGGTACCGTCGCCCGGCGTCTCGCCATAGACCTTGGCCAGGCGCAGGATGGCGTAATCCTCCAGCACCGCTTCAAGATGGCGCTCGATCTCGAGCTTTTGCCTGCCATAGAGAAGAATCGGATTGGGCGGATCGGATTCGCTATAGGGCCCGCCGCGCCCGTCGAACAGGAATTCGCTCGAAACGAAGACCGGCCGCACCCCGGCGGCGGCGAGGTCGTCGATCACCGCTTTGATGCCATCGACATTGACCGCCTGCGAGCGCGCCGGATCGCGCACGCAGGAATTGGGCTCCGTATCGCCGAGCAGGAGAAGCGCGCTGTCGAAGCGCGCGAGATCGCCGATCCCTGAATCCGCGAGGCGCATTGCGGCGCAATCGAAATGCTCCCCGCCCGGAAACGGATTCGCGGCATAGGTCGCGACATGGCGGCCGGCCACCAGCCGCGGCAACAGATGCCGGCCGACATAACTCGAGCCGCCGAGCACGAGCAGATCGCCGGCGGCTTGCGGCGCGGTCATCGGCCGGGCCTATTCGAAATAGATGAAGCCGTAATCGCCATCATATCCGGCCTGATCGAAGCACCATTTCCATTCGTCAGGGGTGAAGAAGCTTTCGCAGGTGAGCTGCCAATAGAGCAGGTTCGCCTTCTCGCGCTCGTTGCGATAGGACTCGACCATGACATATTTCTTCGGCCCCGGGCAGACGCGCTGGATTTCGCGCAGCGCCTGGATGGCGTCGAAGACATAGAAATTGTGAAAGGTGGCGAGCGAGAAAGCCATGTCGAACGCGCCGTCGGCGAAGGGCAGCTCGGTCGCGCCGGCGAGCTGCAGATGGTCGCGCACCTCTTCCTTGGCGTTGGCGAGGCCATATTCGGAAATATCGACGCCCGCCACTTCGAGCCCGGGCACCGCCTGGGTCAGCTCATAGAGCATATAGGCCTTGCCGCAGCCGACATCGAGCACGCGGTCGCCGGCCTTGAGGCCGTAATGCTCGGCCATGCGCTCGGCCACCGGGCGCCAGCGCCCGTCATAGGAATAGCCGCCATAGCCGAAATGCCGCGCACCGTCCCAATAGTCCTTGTCGAAGCGCTTGGCGATCGTGGCGCATTCCGCCTTGTCATGCTCGGTCACCCGGGCGACGTAATCGCGCGCGGTGCTGCGGTGCACCGGGCCGACGAAATCGATCAGTTCCATGCCGGCAGCTCCTTCGGACAATGCGGCAGGGCGCGGCGCATGAGCCAGAGCGCTTCGATGCCGGGAATATCTTCTTCGTGGCGGAGAACCGTGCGCTCGACGGCAAAATGCATCTCCGCTCCGGAATCGATAACCGATTGATAGACCCGCTGGCGGCGTTCGGCCTGGCGCGGCAGCATGAACAGGGAATAGCAGATCGCGCCCTCCAATTGCGGCAGCTCGTCGATCACCTGTTCCAGCATCATCATGCAGTCGGGCATGGCATATTCCGTCGCGCTCAACAGATAATGCAGTTTCTCGCGCTCGGCATAATTGACGATGACGATATTCTGCACCTGCTGGGTGGCGTTCTCGCCCATAAAGGGCCGGCTGCCGATATAGCCGCGATAGCCGGACCGTTTAGCTGTCGAAGCCATCGGGCAGCTCGTAGGAAAGACCGATGCGCGATGCCGCGCGCAAGGTAATGGGCTCGAAAAACTCGCCGAGATTCTTTTCCGCATAGGGCGTGAACGCACCCTTGAAGCGGCAATTCATGCTCCAGCGGGTCTCATTGGTCTCGTTGATCCGATTGCCATGCATGAGATTCTGATTGAACAGCAGCGCCTCGCCATAGCGGATGTCGATCCATTCGAGATGCGGCGCCACTTCGGCGAACAGATCCTCGCTGCTGCGGGTGCTGAACTCGTTGAGCCGGGATTGGATCTCCGCATTGGCCTCGGGCGGGACGATGAACATCGATTTGGTCCCGGCGCAATCCACCAGCGGCAGCCACAACACCGCCTCGAACGGTGAATCGCCGGCCCACACATCGCAATGAATCGGCAGCAGCGAGCCGTCGTCGCCGGGCAATTGAATGCTGAGATTGATGCGCCGCTGCATCGCCAGCTCGTTGCCGACGATGGCTTGCAGCGCGGCGCGCGCCAGGCCGAAATAAGTCGGGCGCAGCCAGTCCTCGCGGTTGATGTCGCGGATGATGGCGAGGCGGAATTCATTGAGCCCATCCGGCCCGATCTCCGCATGGACGCCATTGAGATAAGCGCCGGGTTCGGCCGGCGCATCGCCTTTCAGACCGGCGGCCGCAAGCCCGGCGATGGCGCCACGGATGCGGTCGAGACCCGCCTTGTCCTCGACGGGAATGATGCAATAGCCCTGCTCGATAAACTGCTTCGAGAGCGCGATTTCCTCCGGCGAGAGAAACGCATTGCCGTCGAGACCGGTGAGAATGGTGGAGGTCATGGCGCCGCCTAGCCGCTTTCCGCCTTGGCGCCGGCTTGCGGCGCGGCGCCCAGCATATCCGCCGCCACCGCCGCGACGTTCTCCGGCGTGATGCCGTAAGTGCGCATCAGATCCTCCTGGCGGCCATATTGATGGGGGAAGACGTCCGGGATGCCGATGCGGCGGAAACTCACCGCCATGTCGGATTCCGCGATCAGCTCCGCCACCGCGCTGCCGAGCCCGCCCATCAGGGAATGTTCCTCGATCGTTACCATGGCCGGCACCTTCGAGAGTCTCTCCATCAGTGCCGCCGCGTCGAGCGGCTTGATTGTGTGCATATGCAGCACGCCGGCATCAATGCCTTCACCCGCGAGCCGAGCCGCCGCATCGAGAGCGACCTGCAAGGTCACGCCGGTGGTCACCAGGGTGACATCGCCGCCCGGCCTCAGCTCGATGGCGCGGCCGATTTCGAACGGCAGATCGTCGCGGCTCACCACCTTGTCGCCGCCTTTCGCCAGGCGGATATAGAGCGGGCCCGGCCAGTCGATGGTTTGCGGGATGAGGCGCTTCATCTCTTCGGCGTCCGACGGCGCCACGATGGTCATATTGGGAATGGCGCGCAGGATGGCGATATCGTCCGTCGCCAAATGGGTCGGGCCGAGAGGCGCGTAGACCAGCCCGCCGCCATTGGCGATGAGGCGCACCTTGGCTTCGTGCAGGCAGGCATCATTGACCAGCTGCTCGAAGCAGCGCCGGGTGAGGAAGGTCGCGATGGTGTTGACATAGACGATCTTGCCGTCCATCGCGAGGCCGGTCGCCATGCCGACGATATGGGATTCGCTGACGCCTTCCATGAAGAAACGCTCGGGCATGTCGCGTTTGAAATCGTCGAGGGTGCCGGCGCCGAGATCGGAGCCGATGAAGACGATGCGCTCGTCCTTGAGTGCATGCTCATAAACCTGGTTGAGGCTGGTCTTGCGCATCAGGCGGCGTCCAGCCCGTCATGCAGGCGCTTCATGCCGTCGGGCCCGATCTTACTTTGGTGATGCCATTTGGGATTGTTCTCGGCGAAATGGACGCCGCGGCCCTTCACGGTATGGCAGATGATCGCGAGCGGCTTGTCGGGCGCGAAGGGCTTGGGCGCGAGCGCGTCCTGCAATTCGCCGACGTTGTGGCCGTCGATCTCGGCGACGGCGAAACCGAAGGCCGCCCATTTGTCGGCCAGGGGCTCAAGGTCGAGCACCTCGCTGGTCGCGCCGTAAGATTGCAGCTTGTTGTAATCGACCAGCACGGTGAGATTGTCGAGGCGGTGCTTGGCGGCGCTCATCGCCGCCTCCCACACCGCGCCCTCATTGATCTCGCCGTCGCCGGTGACGACATAGACGCGCCGCCCGGAGCCGTCGAGCCGCGCCGAAAGCGCCATGCCGACGCCGATGGAGACGCCGTGGCCGAGCGCGCCGGTCGAGGCCTCGACGCCGGGCACCTTGCCGGCATCGGGATGGCCACCGAGGATGCCGTCGACGGCGCAGAACTTGTCGAGCTCGCTCTCCGGGAAGAAGCCCTTGTCGGCGAGGATGGCGTAGAGCGCGAGACAGCCATGGCCCTTCGAGAGGATGCAGCGGTCGCGCTCCGGCCAGTCGGGCTCGGCGCTCTCATAGCTGAGCACATCGTCATAGAGCACGCGGAAAATCTCGACCATGGAGAAGGCGGCGCCGAGATGACCGCGGTCGCCGGCTTCGAGCATGCGCAGCACGATGCGCCGCAACTCCTTCGAGCGGGCATCGAGCGGCAGTTGCGAATTGCTACGCACCATAGGGAAATTCCGCGTCGGCGCGAAGCGCGCCCTCCAAAAATGCCGTGGCCTTATGCAATTGCCCGTGCAAATACGCCTCTTCGTTCTCGGCGTCGGCGCCCGAGAAGAGACGCCGCTTCCAACCGCCGGGGAGAAACTCGTTCAGCACAATCATCGTCCATTTCAACCCGAATAGGGGAAAATAGGCGCGCAGCCGGTTGGCGAGATCGTCATCGCCGAACGCCTCCAGGCTGGCCGCGACAAACGCCTTACCCCGCGCGGGCTCCAGCGCCATCGCCGGATGCAGCAGGAAATCCGAAACCGTCTTGGCCGGATCATCCCAACCGAAATATTCGAAGTCCACGAAAATCAACTCGCCATCGGGCCGGCGGATGGCGTTGTGAAACCCGAAATCCGACGAGCTCAGATTTCTCCGGGCGGGCTCCAAGGGCGCCTCCGGCGGATGACCGTCCCCCGACCGCCGCGACCGGGCGGATTCCGCGATCCGCTCCAGGGCCGGCGCGATCCGCTCGTCGCGAAGAGCGCAGAACTCTTTTTGCAGTGGCGAATCCGGTGCGACCTCGCGGAGCCGCTCCAGCCGGCCGCGCAAGATGTCGAGCAGCGCGTCGAGGGAGAAGCCGGCCTCCGAGGCTTCCGGCAGCGCCTCTGCCTCAAGCAAATTCGTCAGCTCCTTGAGCCGGCCAAGAAACTGCACCGCCTGGCGAACATCGCCGGCGGAGGCCGCGACGTTGCCGGCGGCTTCGCCGGCGACATGATCGTAAACGCCAATTCCCTTTTCCCGGTCGCAAGCGCGAGGCCGGGCGATCTGCCGCACGCCGTTCCGCCACAGAAAATCCAGACCGTCGAATTCCGCGCCGAGACGATCGCGATTGTCCGAGGGCTGGCGGAAATAATGCTTCGTCACGAGGGTTTCTCCCGCCCGCGTCTCGACCCGGCAGAGCTTGTTGTTGCCGCCGCCGGCCATGCGGCGGACGCCCGTGACATCGAGCGCGAGCAAGCGCGTCACCGCCTCGGCCGCGGCTTCGGCCGTGCCGTCCGGCTCAAGGGCTGGTTCAGTCATCGCCAAGGAGATAATCCGTCATGTCGTGCCAATTGGCGAACGCGCCGGTCGCCGGGTCGGACGCGGCGCGGCTTCGGTCGAACAGCATTTTCTCGACGCCGGAGGGAAATTCCGGATGATCGAACACTTCGCTGAGATCGTCGATGAAATGGCCGCATGCGAGGGCCTCGATGCGGGCGATCTTCTCTTTCCGGGTTGCCGCGAAACTCACCTGCTCGCGCGCCA
>CAZUVO010000004.1:26170-44639 GCA_964623955.1 uncultured Rhizobiaceae bacterium | reverse complement strand
TCGCCAATGTCAATTTCGGCCCGAGCGGCGCGGAGATCGGCGGCGCCTTCGGCGGCGAGAAGGAAACCGGCGGCGGGCGCGAATCCGGCAGCGAGGCGTGGAAGGCCTATATGCGCCGCGCCACCAACACGGTGAACTATTCGCCCGACCTGCCATTGGCGCAAGGCATCACCTTCGGCGATGCCTAAATCACGGGCTTTCACATGAGCTTCATATCGTCTTCCGAAGCAATCGTGATCGGCGCCGGCATCGCCGGTGCGAGCGCGGCGTTTTGGCTTGCGGAACGGGGCGTCGCCACAACCCTGCTGGAACGCGAACATCCGGCGTCGGGGCCAACGGGGAATTCCACCGCGGTGTGCCACGCATTCTATTTGATGCCCGAATTGTCCCAGCTGGCCGCCCGCGGCGTCGACATTCTGAAACAAACTCATGAGCTGACGGGAGAAGCCATCGGCTTCACCGAAGTCGGCCTGTTGTGGGCGGTGGACCCGGATTCCGCCGAACCGTTTGGCGATGCGGTCGAACGTATCCGCGGCGAAGGTATCGACATCGAATCGCTGCCGCCCGACGAACTCGAAAAGCTGGCGCCCGAATATAATTGGGATGGCGTGCCATTTGCGGTTTGGGAGCCGGCGGCGGGATATATCGATCCCTATGGCGCGACGAACGCGTTCGCCCGGGCGGCGCGCAATCGGGGGGTCGACTTCAGGCCGAACACCCGGGTGCGCCATCTGGTCAGCGAGGGTGGCCGTATCGCCGGCGTCGAGACCGAAGACGGCGCGCGTTTCGCGGCCGATATCGTTATTGTCGCCACCGGTGTTTGGAGCAAGCCGTTGATCGCGCAAATCGGCGTTGAGCTACCGCTCACCATCGAGCGGGCGACGGTCGCCGTGTTGGATGCGCCGGGCCGGGCGCGAGACCATATGCCGTTCACCTGGGCCGATAACAGGTTCATGAATTATGGCCGGCCCGACGGCGAGGATGCCATCATCCTGGGGACGTGGCATGGCGGCGGCATCGCGGAACGTAATCCGGAGACCGAACGCGGTCTTGCGGTCAGCGATCCCGACAAGAATTCGCCAACCGTCAGTGACGACGAGACGGTTTCGATCATCGAGACCTTTCTGCCGCGCATGCCGAACCTGTCCGATCTTGGTGTAAAGCCGGGCGTTGCCTGCGTCTATGACATGTCGCCCGACGATCTGCCGATCGTCGACCGGGTGCCGGGTACGGAGGGGCTGTGGGTCGCATGCGGCTCGAGCGGCCACGGATTTAAGTTGGGGCCGAGCATCGGCGAGGCCGTCGCACATTTCGCCACGACCGGCGAGCCCGGTCTGCTGGCACCGTTTTCCCTGGACCGCTTCACACTCTGAGCGCGACGGCCGCCCGCCAGGTCGACGTTTCACCGCCCCTGCGGGGACAGCGGGAATTCCAATTGTGTTACGATCACGGGCGGATGGACTCTGGAAAGGAAAGTGCTCACACTCGGACAAATAGCTGATCAGGGAGGGATTCATGTCCGGTACCGCCCACGAAGACCATATTCCCGTCATCGATATCGGCCCATTCGAGAAAGGCTCCGCCGAGGTAAAATCGCGCATCGCCCGGGAGGTCGACGATGCCTGCCGCTCCATCGGCTTCCTTATCGTTTCCGGCCATGGCGTGCCGGACGAAGTGATCGCGCGGATGGAAGCGATGTGCCGGGAATTCATCGCCCTGCCCTATTGGGAAAAGGCGCGGCTTACCATGTCGACGGACCGCTACCGCGGATATCTCCCGATGGGCAGCGAGGACGCCGCCTACTCGATGGAAGACGAACGCCGCCCGCACGATCTGCGCGAATGCTACATCACCGGGCCGTTCGACCACGCCTATGACGAATATCATCATGGCCGCGCCGGCGCGCGCTTCTTTTCGCCCAACGTCTGGCCAGACCAGCCGCAGGGCCTGCGCGCGGCATGGGAAGCGTATTATTCCGAGATGGAACGCCTCGGCGCCCGCTTGATGACCATCTTTGCCGTGGCGCTCGGCCTGAAGGAAGATTTTTTCGCCGACAAATTCGACAAGCACATCACGAATTCCGCGATGATCCACTACCCGCCGCAAGGCGCGGCGCCGCTCGACAATCAGACCCGCTGCGGCGCGCACACCGACTTCGGAAGCCTGTCGATCGTCTACACCGACAGCGATGTCGGCGGATTACAGGTGCAGACCCAATCGGGCGAATGGCGCGGCGTACCGCGCGTGCCCGGCACTTTCGTCATCAATATCGGCGATCTCATGGCCGAGTGGACCAACGACCGCTGGCGCTCGACCTGGCATCGGGTGGTCAATCCGCCGCGCGACAAAACGGACGCCAGCAAATTGTCGCTGCTGTTTTTCCAGCAGCCGAACTACGACGCGCGGATCGAATGTCTGCCGACCTGCACGAGCGCCGACAACCCGCCCAAATACGCGCCGGTCATGTCGGGCGAATATGTCGCGAACAAGGTCGACAGAAGCCGCGCGCCGCTGATGGAAGAGGGCCAAGCCAAGGCAGCGACGTGACGGAATCCCCGGCAATCACGCGGAGAACAAAGGCATGACCAGCTATAAGGACCGTGTGGCAATGGTAACCGGCGGCGGATAAGCGGCGCATCTTTCGAACTAGCCCCAGAGTTTCTTGCTGGCGATGTCGGCGCCGGCGCGAAGCGCGCGGAACTTCGCCCAGCAAATATCTTCCGTGACGATCGCCTGGTCGGTGAAAACGGCGAAGCCGCAATCGACGCCGGCGATCACCCGCTCGCGCTCGCCGACCGTGTCGACCGCTCTCAGGATGCGCTCCGCGACCACCTCCGGGTGCTCCAATTGCCGCGTCATATTGTCGATAACGCCGGGGATCAGGATCATGTCCTGCGGCAGCGGATGGGCGCGGAGCGTCTCATATTCATGCTGGTGGCTGGGGCTTGCGAAGGGCATGTTGAGGGCGCCGACCTCGGCCTCATAGAGCCGCGGCAGGAGTGGTGCGAGCGGCGTGTCGTTGGCATGCGGTCCGTCCCAGGTGCCCCAGCACACATGGAGGCGCACCCGGTCGCGCGGCACATCGGCCAGTGCGATGTTCAATGCCTCGATATGGCTCTCCACACTGGCGAGAAAATCCGCGTCCGGCACGTCGCGGAAATATAGACGGCGCTCCATCGCCAGGTCGGGCGCGTCGATCTGCAACAGGTGGCCGCGGGCATGGATGAAGTCGTATTCCTTCTTGAGCTCCGTGGCGAGGGCAAAGAGATAGTCGCGCTCGGACGGGTAAAAGGCGTTGTTCATGATGGTCATCACGCAGCCCGGTGAGGCCGCGGTGACGAAAGTTTCGGCAGCGCGCGCGTCTTCCGCGTCGAGCGCCGTCTCGAACGCCGCGCACTCGGCGCGCACGCCGGAGAACTCCGGGTCATAGGTGAGTTCGGCCACCGCCTGCGGCGCGTTGATGATGCGCGAGCTTTGTTCCGGGCGCGACCGAAAGGCGGCGCGATAAGCTGCCGCGAAGATCGGAAACTGCTCCATATCGAGCAAATCGTTGCGCGTGGATTCACCACCGAAACCGCTCATGCGCTGCGCCGGATAGGTCGAATAGCCGGCCCGGGCCTGCTCGCCATCGCCGACGATGTCGATGCCGCCCTTGAGTTGTTCGGCAACGACATGCCGGGTGCTGGCCGCAATCGCCGCCGACAATTCCGCCGGATCGATGGGCCGGTTGTGATCCTGCTCGATCAACAAGTCGTTCAGCGCCGGCATGCGCGATAGGCTGCCGGTATGGGTGGTCAGTATCCTCGCTTCGCTCTTCTGCATCGCAACACCTCCTGTGGTGATCATTCGGATGCTAGTCTCGACGACCCCACGGAGACCGGCCGCACAGCATTCGTCCACACGCGTGACGACATTAATGTTGTCGATATAGTTGCAATATTAATCAACGAAAAGCGGTGCGATTATTTTACAATTATTAGATCTTTCGATATTTCCCTGCAAAAGTTCTTTACATCTTCGTTTTTATTTGCAGATCCACTGGACGATAAGATAGCTATGTCATATTTTTCCACCCCAGCAATATTCTTAAGAGTTTCCAATTCTCCATCGAATTTATTTACTGTAACCTTTTTATGATCATGCGCAATTTGTCGTTCAACCTCGGTATAATTATCGGCAAGCAATAGCGCATCATTCATTGCATGACACCTATCTAAATATCCAAACAGAAGCGGAAATAACATGACATCGCTATTACCGATTTGAATAATTTTTGATATGCTCATGTCTGACATGCTGTGTAACAAATTTGCCCAAATACTTATTTTTCCTGAAAATCGGATTTCTTCTTCGCTTCCCTCCGCATGATTATTATCAGAATCCGAATTATATTTCCTATTCAAGTGAAAATTTGCAGACAAATATTGATTCAAACATCTTCGGTCTTTTAATATTCCGATATCGGTTCCCCCAATCAATTGTTGCACGAATTTCAATTTATCAATCTCACTGCAATCTACCAGCGGACTCAAAACCTCATTATTCTTACAAACAGCACCGTGAATCAGGTGAGGATATTGATAAAGATCATACTTCTCCAATAATACATCCAATTCATTCTTCGCGTCATGTCCGGAGGCCGCGAGCAAATCATAAAGCGGGCCCCCCACCGGCCGCGTATGCTCCACCGAGACGTCATCTATGATTGCGATATTTTGTTTAGAGTTGCCGAGAATGTTTCTCCAAAGATACTCAATCCCCCAGCCACTTCGATTTTCGTTAAATGTCTTCCAGCACCTTTGTAACGAATCTCGGGAGAATATCGGATTCATATTCTCCACAAAATTCGTGTATCGTACTGAGAATGAGTTATTTCTTACACAAATAAAATTAGAAAAGTGAGAATTCACCGTTAGAGATGGCTGGGAAAGCTGCAGGTCGTGTTGTTGGAATATCCTGAAAATCTCGTCAATTTCATGATAGTCACACCAAATATCGTCATCTAAAAAAAGAATCGCATCATAGGAAAATATTTTCTCGGAATTGGTTTTTATCAGATCGTAAAGCGCCGGCCATTTGGGGCCTTTCGTGACAATCAAATAATCACTGAACCGCACCATATTTTTAGGATCATCGCCAAAGTAACTAACGCAACAATCCCACGACCTGGGACTATCCACTAACATCCACTTCTTATGGAGAGATGAATCTCCTGCGCGAATGATGACTAAATGTTTTCTGCCTGACGCCATAGTCTAGATAATTCTTTCGATACAATCTTCAAGTGAACTTCGCCAAGGTTGGGTATTAATATCGAATACGTCTCGTATTTTGTCACAATTCAATTCGGAATTCATCGGTCGCGTTACGTTCGACTCGTAATCAACCGCCGGAATCGGAATGACCCGGCACGGCAGTCCCGCTCCTTTCTTGACCGCTACTCTGAATATTTCCTCGGCGAACGCGGCCCAACTCGTGGCGCCTGCGCCGCAATAATGAAACGTTCCATAGCCATCCGGAATGTGATCGAAGAGCTTTGTCGAAATGGCGACGATGGCGCCGGCGATGTCGATCGCGGAACTGGGACAGCCATATTGATCGCTGACAACCCTCAGATGTTCACGCTCCGCGCCCAGCCGGAGCATGGATTTGACGAAATTATTCCCGAACGGACTGTACACCCAGGACGTCCGGAGGATGACATGGCGGAAGTGACCGTCACGAATCTTTGTCTCTCCCGCCGCTTTACTGGCGCCGTAAACATTTACCGGGTTTATCGGGTCGTCCTCACGATAGGCGCCGTGCTTGGTGCCGTCGAAGACATAGTCGGTTGAAATATGGATGAGCGGCAGGTCCAACTTGCGACACGCCTCGGCAAGATTCGCCGGACCGTCGCAATTGACGGCAAACGCCCGTTCAGTTTCCGATTCCGCCGCATCTACCGCGGTATATGCCGCCGCGTTTACCACCATATCGGCGCCGGCGTTTGCCAACAGGACGGTGACGCTCTCAGGACGCGTCACATCGACGGTTTCGCGACCATGGCATTGAACCGAAAGCGCGGAAGAGGCGGCATTCTGCCGAAGCGCCGAGGCAATTTGACCGGAGCTTCCGATAACCAACATTTTTCGCCTTTTGCTCAACCGCGCCATCCGCCTGAAAAACCGTTTGTGGTTCGAAAATGGGCACGCATTGCACTCGACTACCTTTTTGCGTCCGAAAATGTGAAATATTCCGGGAGGTCCGAAAATTTCGGCAGGTGAAGATCCTTGTCCGACAGGATTTTTCCGCCGCCGGTGTCCGGCCAGTCAATGGCGATATCCGGATCGGCCCAGTGAATGCCTTTTTCGTGCTCCGGTGCGTAGTAGTCCGAAACCTTGTAAGACACCCATGTTTCGTCCTCAAGCGCGACAAAGCCATGCGCAAAGCCCGCCGGCACCAGGGTCTGGTTTCCGTTCTCAGAATCCAAAACGGTGCCGACGAATTTTCCGTAGGTTGGTGAACCTTTTCGGATATCGACAGCGACATCGAAAATGGCGCCGGCCACGACGGATATCAGTTTCCATTGCATGAACGGAGAAATTTGAAAATGTAGGCCCCGGACGGTGCCCTGCTTCGCCGTATAGGAAAGATTGTCCTGAACAAACTCAATATTGATTCCACACTCCGCAAATTTCTTATTGTTATGCGTTTCGACAAAATATCCGCGGTGATCGTGAAAATAGCGCGGGCGAATGATCTTTACGTCCGATATCCACGTCGAAACAACTTCCATCGAATGTTCCTCGTCAACCGCCAGGCGACAAAGCGCGAAGGCCCTTTTCGTCTGGAGAATTCTTGTTTAGCCGCCGCCGGGAGTATGAATTAGTTTGAACAATATCAAAACATCCGGACCCGCACGGTAGCACGGTGGCTTGACGGGGGCCGCGAGGAGGCGCTTCAATTTTACACCGGATCGAGACGGAGGACAGGGGCATGATCAGTTTTGAGGACCGTGTGGCAATCGTGACCGGCGGCGGGCGAGGCATCGGGGCGGCAATCGCCAAGGGCTTGGCTGCGCATGACGCCAAGGTGGTAGTTGCCGATATCGACGGCGAAGGCGCCGCTAAAACCGCCGCGGCGATCGGCAACGGATCGTTCGCGGTGGAGACCGATGTCGGCGATCTCGACCAGGTGGAGGCGCTTCATGCCGAGGTCATCGAGCGTGCCGGCAAGATCGATATTCTCGTCAACAATGCCGCCATCATTCCGCCGATGCTGACCTGGGAGGAAATCGACCACGCGGAATGGCAGCGTTTGATGCGGGTCAATTTGGACGCGGTGTTCTTCATGTGCCAGGCATCGGCAAAGCATATGCGCGAGCGCGGCTACGGCCGTATCGTCAATATCATTTCCAATACGGTTATTTGGGGAACGCCCGGCCTCGTCCATTACGTCGCCGCCAAGGGCGGGGTGCTGGCCTTGACCCGCGCCCTGGCGACGGAACTCGGCCCGCACAATATCACGGTCAACGGGGTCGCGCCGGGGATGACCGCGAGCGAGGGCGTGCTCGAGAGCGAGTGGGTCGGATTTTTCGATGTCGTCGAACCGACACAGGCCTTCCCGGGACGCGGCCAGCCCGAAGACATCGCGCCTTCGGTGCTCTTTCTCGCCTCGGAGGAAGCACGTTGGGTCACCGGGTCGATGATCAATACCGATGGCGGCGCGGCGCGCTGGTGACGGACGATATGAGCAGACAAGAAATATCCTTCTATAGCGAGGGCGTGAAACTGGAGGGCGATCTCTTTCTGCCCGACGGCGCGTCCGGCGATGATCGGCGCGCCGGCATCGTGCTGTGCCACGGCTATACCGGGGTGAAGGACCTCTTTCTGCCGGACAATGCGGAATGGCTGCGCCAAGCGGGTTACGCCGTGCTTACCTTCGACTACAAGGGCTGGGGCGAGAGCGAAGGGGCGCGCAGCCGCCTGGCGCCGTTCAGCCGCGTCGCCGACAGCCATGCGGCGCTCGATTTTCTCGCCGCGCAGGCGGCGGTCGATGAAAGCCGGCTCGGCCTTTACGGCACGAGCTATGGCGGCGCGACGGTGATTTGGACCGCGGCGATGGACGAACGCGTGCGCTGCACCGTGAGCGTCGTCGGCGTCGGCCAGGGCGAGCTTTGGATGCGGAGCGTGCGCCGGCCCGACGAGTGGTTCGACCTGTTGGAGCGCTCTGCGGCGGACCGCACCAAGCGCGCACGCACCGGTGAATCGGAAATTATCGACCGCGACGAGATCCTGCTGCAGGACCGCGCCTCGGCGGAGCTATCGGCGGCGGCCCGGCGCGACAACCCGGCGGCGATCAACACCCTGCCGCTCGAATATGTCGACGAGACGCTGCGCTTCCACGCCGAATGGGTGGTCGACAGGATCGCGCCCCGGCCGCTGCTGCTGATCACCACGGACGATGACCGGCTGGTGCCACCGGAGCAGTCGGAACGCCTGTTCGCGCGCGCCGGCGAGCCGAAAAAGCTGGTGACGCTCACGGGCTACGGCCATTACGACGTCTATGCCGAGCCCGCCTTCAGCGAGGTAATGACCGAAACCGCCGCCTGGTTCGCCACCCACTTGCCGGCGCGCGGGGCCTGAACAAAACAAAAAAAAGCCCCCTCTCCCGCAGGAGAAAGGGCCAGTATTGCAGCAAGTTGGGATGGCTGCCGCCTTGGAACGCTATGCGGGCGTCCCCGGAGGAAATTGGCGGAGCGGCTAACCCTGCTGGGGCTGCTCCTTGTTGTGTTCCTCGATGATTTCGGTGGCGCGGGCGTCCATCTGCCCGGCCGTGCCGTAATCGCCGAGGGCGTCGTAAATCAAAGCCAGATTAAGCAGGCTGTTCACCACCTCAGGGTGTTTCGCACCATAGGTCTTGACGCGGATTTCCAGGGCGCGCTGATAGAGCGGGCGCGCCTTGTCATACTGCAACTCGGCCTCGTAAAGGGCGGCCAGATTGTCGAGCAGCGCGGCATAGGTAACGTCGTCGGTGCTGATCTGCTGCTCGGCGAGGGCGAGCGCTTCTTTAGCGTGCGGAATGGCTTCCTGGAAACGGCCCTGCTCATAGAGCTCGGAGGAGCTCTGAAGCGCGTCTTCAAAACTTTCGGAAGCGGCAAAGGCGGGGCTGGAGAAGAGGATGGTGGCTGCGGCGATGAGGGCCGCGAAGCGAGGAGCGATCATAAATGTTATCCCGGACTGTTGGCCCCCGCCGAGATAGTCGCCTTATCAAACTACAAACAATTAATGAAAGAAGTCTTAACGCCCCTCACCACAGCCTATCGGAGGCGATTGCCGCGCCCTCGGCCAGGGCCTTCAGCTTGAGATGGCAGATCTTGGGATCGACCTTGCCGATGCCGGCGAAGGTGCCGAAGCCGCAATCGACGCCGGCGATCACCCGCTCGCGGCCGATGATATCGGCAAAGCGCTCGATGCGCTGGGCGACCAGTTCGGGATGCTCGATATAGTTCGACGTGCTGTCGATCAGCCCGGGGATGAGGACCTTGTCGTCGGGCAGGCCGACATCGCGCAGCACCGCCCATTCATGGGCGTGGCGCGGATTGGCCGCCTCGACGGAGATCGCCGAGGGCTTGGCCTTGACGATAATGTCGAGAATTTTTTCGAGCCCGATATCGCAATGATGCGGGCCTTCATAATTGCCCCAGCAGATATGCATGCGCACGGATTCGGCGGGGACATCGGCAAGCGCCTCGTTGAGCGCCTCGATATTGAGCTCGGCCTGTTTGAGAAAATCCGCATCGCTCATATCGGTGAACGAGACATGGCGCCCCATCGCAAGATCGGGACAATCGACCTGAAGCAGGAATCCGGCGCGCACCACGGCGGTGTATTCTTCTTTCATCGCGGCGGCGAGGGCGGCGAGATAGGTCTCGTGGTTCGGGTAGTAATCATTGCTTTGAAAGATCGCGATGACGCCGGGCGAGGCGGCGTTTAGGAATCCCTCCTCGACCTCGGCGGCATCGACCGCGTCGCGGAAATTTTCGAGATCGGCTTCGAGCGGCAGCGTATCGCGCACCGCGATCGGCCCGGTGCAGCGCGCGCGCACGACGCGGCGCACCGCCGCCGCCTGGCCCATGCGCACGCGATATTTCGGAAAGCCGTCGAGATCGGCGAAATGAATGGGCGGGCTGGCGCCGGAGAAGCCGGAGAGCCGGTCCTGAATATAGGTGGCGTAACCCGGCTTGCTGATCTCGCCGTCGCTCACCACGTCGATGCCGAGCGCCGCCTGCTCGGCCACCACATCCTTGACCGCGCGGCGCATGCAGGAATCGAAGGCGTGGCGGTCATAGGGCTCGCCATCTTCCTTGGCGACGAGAAAATCCATCACATCGTCGGGCCGCGGCAGGCTGCCGACATGGGTGGTCAAAATTCTCTCGCTGCTATGTCTCATGGCCTGCCGCAGTTTTTGTTCAGAATTTCTTGAGCGCGCGCAATTTAGCCTAACGCCACCCTCTTCGACAATCTTGCGGCACGACCCACGGCAATCAAAGGCCGTCGCCGCTATCGCGTCCTCGGTCGGCGCCGCCGCCTCTGCCGTGTAGCCAGAACCAACCGTGGCGGAAATAGGCTTTGCGTCCCGATTGGTGATTGCACTTCCTGCAACGGTATTCCTGCCAATTCACGCCTACCGCCGTCACATCGCCAACTTTCATGGTGCTGCGCGATCCGCAATTCGGACATTTATGCTTCCTGGCCCGGTACAGAATTACTGCCAACAAAATAACGAGAATAATCAAGACCAAGGAGATATCGGTCGCGCCATCCGCTTGATCCGCCGCGCTCTCGGCCGCGGTTCCGGCCTTCGCGGCCAGAGCGCTCGCCGCGCAACAGGTCACGAGGCCAATAGCGAGGTGCAATCCAGGGCGAGGCAATCGTGTCGATGACGATCTATTCGATTTCTTCATACACCGCCTCAGCCCTCTCGGTGAATTGGATAGATGGGGATAAGTATACGATCCGCAGACAGCGCAAATACAACGATATTGGCGGGTAAAGCGATTCTATTCGCCTCCTGTCGATTGGCCGGTGTTATGGATTCGCTCCGAATTCCGCGGAAGCATTTAACCCGCACCCGGAACGCGATAGGCTGGGCGCATGGAAGTGCGGCAAAAGAAGATCGGCGGGCAAGTGTGCTATGAGATCGCCGAGGCGTTTCATCACCGGGGCGCGGTCGAGTACCGCTCGATCGTTCCGCTCGGCACGGATTCGAACCCGAACGAGGCGCTCCGTAAACACCAGGAAACACTGATCGAATTGACGCACAATTTGATGCGCCTTCAGCCGCTGCGCGACGCCGATCCGGCCATCGAGCGCAAATGCGAAACGCTGAAAACCCGCCTCAAGACCGAGCAGGACCGTATCGGACTTTTGATGGAAGCCATCGCCCGGCTCGACGGCAGCGAACCTCCCGGCCCAGACTAGACCAGTTCCGCCTAACCCCGGCCGATAAACGGCATCTTGGTCGCCATCACGGTGAGGAACTGGACGTTGGCGTCGAGCGGCAGGCTCGCCATGTAGAGGATGGCGCGGCTGACATTGTCGATATCCATCACCGGCTCGTTGGCGATTTCGCCATTGGCCTGGGGCACGCCCTGGGACATGCGCTGAGTCATCTCGGTCGCGGCATTGCCGATATCGATCTGACCGCAGGCGATATTGTATTTGCGCCCGTCGAGGGAGGTGCATTTCGTCAGACCGGTCATGGCATGCTTTGTCGCCGTGTAGGGCGCCGAGTTGGGCCGCGGCGTGGTGGCGGACACCGAGCCGTTATTGATGATCCGCCCGCCCATCGGGTCCTGGTCCTTCATGACGCGGAAGGCTTCCTGGGTGCAATAGAAGGCGCCGCTTAAATTTGCGTCGACCACGGATTGCCATTGCTCGGCGGTCAGTTCCTCGAGATTGATGCCGGGCGCGCCGGTGCCGGCATTGTTGAACAACAGGTCGAGGCGGCCGAAGCGATCCTTGAGGGCGGCGAACAGTGCCGCGACCGATTGCGGATCGCCGACATCGGTTTCCACCGCCAGCGCCCGCGCCGCATCTTCGCCCGCCGCCGCCACGGTCTCTTCGAGCCGTTCCTTGCGGCGCCCGGCCAGCACCAGCGAATAGCCCTCAGCCAGCAGAGCCAGCGCGGCATGCCTGCCGATGCCGCTGCCCGCCCCGGTCACAAGCGCGACTTTACCTTGCGCATTCATAATGCCTCTCTCCTTCAGCGCCTGCCGTCAATCCGGCGGCATGGGTAGCACAGGTGGGATTCACTCCGCCAGAGCCGTGCGGCGGCGGCGCGCGATCAACATGGCGAAAAGCGCGACCAGTACGATGGCGAGGAAGGGAAGTGCGATGTAGTTCATCGCCTGCCAGCCGAGCCATTCATGCAGCACGCCCGAGAGCAGCGCCGCGCAGGCCACCGTGCCGAAGACGAGAAAATCGTTGGCCGCCTGGGTCTTGGCTTTTTCCGCCGGGCTATAGGATTCGGTGACCAGTGTGGTCGCGCCGACGAAGAGAAAACACCAGCCGACGCCAAGCAGCATGCCGGCGATCCAGAAATAGATGAGCTCGACCCCCACCAGATTGATCACCGCGCAGGCGCCGATTAGCACCGCGCCGGCTGTCATGATGGTCGATGTGCCAAACCACCGGATCAGATGGCCGGTAAAGAAGGCCGGCGCGAACATGGCGAAGACGTGCCATTGGATCACCTGCGCCGTGTTGAAGAAATCGTGGCCGGCGCTATGCATGGCGAGCGGCGTCGCCGACATCAGGAGCGACATCAGCATATAGCCGACCATGCCGCCGAGCGCGGCGACGATGAATATGGGCTGGCGCACAATGCGAATGAGCGGCCGTCCGCCGCCGCGCTCGGCCGCACCCGGTTTAGGAATGTCGACGAAGCGGAGCGTAATCAGGCTCGCGATCAAGAGCATCGCGACGAGGAGATAAACCCCGGCGAAGACGTCCGGCGGCAAGAGGTCTTTCGACAGATTTGCAAGCAGCGGGCCGATCGAAGCGATGACGCCGCCCGCCATGACCAGCGATATGGCGCGGCTCTTATAGCTTTCCTCGGCGGCGTCGGCGGCGGCGAAACGGTAATATTGGCCGAAGCCGTTGAACGTGCCGATTAGCAGGCTGGCGATGCAAAACAGCACGAAATCGGCTTCGCGGATGGCGATGATGGCGAGGCCGGCGCCGATAAGGCCGATGACGAGGCCGACCGTGAAACCGCCGCGCCGGCCGATGCGCTTCATCAGAAACGACGCCGGCGCCGTTACCAGCATGACGGCGACGAACTGCATGCCGAGCGGTAGGGTGGCGAGCGCCTTGTCCTCGGCAAGGCTGTGGCCGATCAGCGCCGCCGAAGTCACGACGGCCGAGGTCGAAGTCATGAAAAAGGCTTGGCACAAGGCCAGCAACAGCACATTGCGCCGGCGCGAGGACGGCGAAGGCTCGGCCACGCCGCCTTCAGCTTGTGCGCTCAATCCTTGAGCAATCGGAATATGCCGGTGATGCGGCTATTGCGCCGCCTGGCCGGTCATGGCGGGTGCCGGCTCAAGCGCGGCAAGCTCAAAGGACGCCGCCTTCAGGCCATCGCCGATGGTGCGGGCGAGCTCGACCGCATTGGGGCCGTCGCCATGCAGGCAGATGCTGCGCGCCGCCAGGGCAACCGGATTGCCGTTCACGCTCAGCACTTCGCCTTTTTCGAGGAAATGGGCGAGGCGCCGCTTGGTATCCTCGAGATCGGCGCCCTCATTGGCGCGCTTGAGCACCAGGCCGCCCTCATCGTCATAAGAAAGGTCGAAATAGAGCTCGGGAACCACATCGATGCCGCGTTTGGCGGCGACGCGCGTCGCCGCGTGTTTTTCCGCCGGCGCGGGATAGTAGATCATCGGCCGCGGGCAGATCTCGATCACCGCCTGGACGAAGGCCTCGGCGAGAGGCTCGCTCGCGCTCAGCATGGAGTAAAGCGCGCCATGCGGCTTTACATGATGCAGTTCCATGTCATGCGCTTGCAGCACCGCAGTTAGCGCGCCGACCTGATAGAGCGTATCGGCATAGACTTCCTCGGGCGAGAGCGACATGACGCGGCGGCCGAAACCGCGCAGATCCGGCAGGCCGGGATGGGCGCCGACGGCGACGCCGTGCTCGCGCGCCAGGCGCACGGTCTCGACCATGGTCATGGGGTCGCCGGCGTGAAATCCACAGGCCATATTGGCGGTCGTGACATGCGGCATGAGCGCTGCGTCCGCACCCATGACCCAATTGCCGAAACTCTCGCCGCAATCGATATTTATGTCGAAAATCTGAGTCATGACGGTAATCTCCCCATGATGAAGCGCTCTGCCACCTCCAATAACGTTAATATTCGGTCCTGAGAAGGGCCGGAGGGCAATTATTTTCGCTTTAATTGCAAAAATTTCAAATCATTGGCTGAAATTTTTCTCAAGAGTCTGTATATAACCAGTCCGGTTCGGATTTTCGCTCCGGCCGCCAGAGCCACAGCCACAAGATCACATAAGAGAAAACCTATGCCCCCGTCCTACCACAGGAAGCCCAAGCCGTCCCGCGAATATCAAAATAAGAAGCGTAACTGCCTGAAATGCGGGGAAAAATTTCTTAGCGAGTGGACCGGCGAGCGGATCTGTCCGAAATGCAAACAGACCACCGAATGGCGCTCAGGCGCCGGTATTTCGGCGGCCTGACGGCAGTATTTCGTACGCCCGCCAGAGCCATGCCATCGGCAAGCGCGGATTTTCGACCAGCTTGAAGCTTTCGGCGCCTCCCCCAGGGGGAAAGTCAAAGGCCAAGTCCTACATAAATCGGTATAGAAATTCACCCTTCCGACCGTTCGGAAGGGAATTTCGCCATGCGCCAATGGTGGGCCGGCGGGGAGCGGTGTGACCATGCCAAATCCCGGTGGTTTGCCGCCGCCCATCAAAGCCGCCCTGTGGATGGTCGGCACGGTGCTTTCCTTCGCTCTGATGGGCGTTTGCGGGCGCGAGATGAGCGCCGAGTTGAACACCTTTCAAATCCTCTTTTGGCGCAGCCTGGTCGGCGGAATCGCCATCGTGCCGCTCTTGTTCCATCAGGGATGGGGGCATGCCCGCACCTCGCGCCCGGGCATGCAGGTCGCCCGCAATCTGTTTAATTTCGCCGGCCAATATGGCTGGTTCTATGCGGTCGGGGTGATTTCCCTGGCGGAGGTGTTCGCGCTTGAGTTCACCGCCCCGCTGTGGACCGCGCTGCTTGCCTTCCTGTTTCTCAAGGAACGCCTGACTTGGCCGCGGGTCGCCGCCATTGCGCTCGGCTTCGCAGGCATTCTGCTGATCACCCGCCCCGGGGTTGAAACCATCCATCCGGCTGCCTTCGCCGTGCTCGGCGCCGCCATCGCCTATGCGGCCTCCTATACGATGGTCAAAAGCCTGACGGCGACGGATTCACCGCTCACCATCCTGGTCTATATGAGCCTGGTGCATACGCCGATCGCCCTCGCCTTTTCCATCGACGGCTGGGTGTGGCCAAGCGCGGACCTGTGGCCCTGGGTGATTCTCGTCGGCCTGACCGGCCTCAGCGCGCATTACTGCATGGCGCGCGCCTTCCAGCAGGCCGATGCCATGCTGGTGGTGCCGCTCGATTTCCTGCGCCTGCCGCTGATCGCCGCGGTCGGCTTCCTGGTTTATGACGAGGCGCTCAATCCCTGGGTGCTCGGCGGCGCGGCACTGGTGTTTACCGCCAATTTCCTCAACATCCGCCTCGCCCTCCCCGGCAAATCGGAACGATCGAACCCGCCGCCGAAACGGAAGGTGTGAATGGGCGACCCAAAGGACCCCAAGCAAAGCGAAGGCACCGGCGGCCAAACCCTACTGGGCATGGCCGTGGCCGGTTAGTTGTGTCCGTTCAATAAATTAGATAATTCAATTGAATTATAGATTTCTAAAAACCTATCCGGGATCGTGGAGGTGCTGGGTGCTGGATGTTGGGTGTTGGGTGTTGGATGTTGGGTGTTCGGTGTTGGGTGTTGAGTGGGTAGGCGTCAGACGGCGGCGAGGGCCTTGGTTAGGGCGGCCATTGGGGCGTGGAGGCCGGCATGCTCGGCTTCTTGGCACAGGCGCTGCAATTCCACCTGGATCGTCTCGCCGCGCTCGCCTTTACCGTGGGCAGCGAGCGCCCGGCCGCGCGCGGCAGTGAATTCCGACCACGGCAAGGGCTCGTCGGCGGCGTAGGCCGTCAGCGCATCCGCATAGCGTTCCGCCTCGCGCCAATCCTCGAGCCTGAGCGCGACTTCGATGGCGTTGCGGTAGAAGGCATAATAATTGTGCCCGACACAGCCCGCCGCGAGGAGTTCCTCTCCTTCGCGCAAGGCTGCCAATGCTTCCTCGCGCGGCTCGGAGACCAAGGCCAGCGTGCTCACCACCCAGGGGGCGAGAAATCCGGCACCGGTTTGGCGCGACAAATCCAACGCCTCGCGCATCAGCGCGACGCTTTCGTCCGCCGCCGCTCCCCGGGCAAACCGGCCGCGCGCGACATAAATAAGCAGGAACGGTTTGAAGCGGCTGGCGCCGAGAGATTCCGCGAGCTCCAGGCCGCGCGCGATATGCGCCTCGGCGGCCGCCGCGTCGCCGCATTCGACGAGCACCCGCCCGGCGGTCAGGCGGGCGACCATTTCCGCCCGTTGATGGCCGATGCGCTGGGCGGATTCGATGGCTTCGAGGGCGTCTTCCAGGGCGCCGGCGGTTTCATTCAAATAGAAGCGGCCCCAGGCGACCATATATTGGTTGCCCACCGCGATGCGGCCAAAACCCTCGCGGCGGCAGAGATCGATGCAGCGGCGGAAATAGCCGAGCGAGGTGATCATGCGCCCGCGCGAATAATAAGCGTCGCCGAGACCGCTCAGGGCGCGCGCCGCGTCCTCGGATGATTCGGCGCGCTCCGCATAGTCGAGCGCCTGCTCATGTTCCTTCAGGCAGCCGTCGATTTCGCCGAGCGGGAAAAAGAGGTTGCCGCGATAGTAATGCACCTGCGAACGCTCGAGATCGAGCGCCTCGGCTTCGGCGATGGCCTGCGCCGCGTCGAGCGCCTCGAACGCGGCGTCGAAATCGTCGGTGACGCGCATGCCCGCGGCGAGCCCGATCAAGGCGCGGCAGCGCGCCGCCGCATCCGCAGCGGCATCGAGAGCGGCGCGGTAAATTTCGGTGGATTCAGCGGCCTGGCCCATTTCGCGCGTGCCTTCGCCCTTGAGCATAAGTAAGGCGTAGCGGTCGCGCGCCTCCTCGGCGAGCGCGAGGCCGCTTTCCACCAGCTCAAGCGCGCTCTCGAAATGAAACAGCCGGCTTTGGCCGCGCGCCGCTTCGAGATAGGCGGCTGCGGCGCGCCCGTCACCGGCGCGGCCAAGATGCTCGGCATGCAGGCGCGGGTCGCGCCCGGCGAACCAATCGGCGGCGGCGACATGCAGCTCGCTGCGGTGCGAATGCAGCAGCGAGGCATAGACGCTTTCCCAGATCAGCGCATGGGCGAACAAGAAATCCTCGCCGGCGGCGCGCACCAGATGGTTCTTCACCAGCGCGGCGCAATCATAATCCGGCACGTCGAGCAGGTGGCGGAGAACGTCGAGCGAAAAAAGCTGGCCGAGCACCGAAGCGGCCTGCAGCGCGCGCTTGTCCTCGGCGCCGAGCAGGTCTACCCGCGCGAGGACGATGCTCTGCACCGAACCCGGCACCTCCGCCGGATCCTGGCCGAAGGCGCTGCGCAACAGCTGATCCAGGAACAGCGGGTTGCCTTCGGCGCGGGCGACACACTCCTGGGCAAAGCTTTTACTGACCTCTAGGAATTCGCCGGCCATCTGCATCGCCTCTTCAGGGCGCAGCGGCATGAGATCGATAGTGGTGAAAGGCGTCGCGCCGGCGCTGTAGCGCCAATCGGAATCCAACGGATCGCCGTCGATGCGAGAGCTCATCAGGAGAATAATCGGATGCTCGCCGGCGAGGCGCGCCAAACGGGCGAGATGGCCGAGGGTGCGGCCATGGGCCCAGTGCACATCCTCGACGACCAGCAACAGCGGCCCGCTACGGGCAGCGGCGGCAAAGAAGGCGGCGACGCATTCCTGCTTGCGCAGGTTGCGATTCTCATTGTCCATGGCGTCGTAGATCGCGCGCATCTCGTCGCTCAAGGGAATGTGCAGCAGATCGTAAAAAAAGATGAGGTCGCCGGCCTCTGCCAATCCATCGCCGATCGCGCGTTCGACCGCGGCCCGGCGGGTGTCGTCATCGGCCCCGGAGCCAAGGCCCATCACATCGCGCATCAGATCGGCCACCGGCTCGCGCCCTTTGCCGACGCCGAAATCGAGGATCAGCCCGCGTATGCTGGCGAGGCCGGCCGCCTCCGCCAACAGGATGAACTGGTCCACCAGGCGGCTCTTGCCGATACCGCCTTCGCCGCGC
>CAZUVO010000004.1:7563-26160 GCA_964623955.1 uncultured Rhizobiaceae bacterium | reverse complement strand
GACCTGGCCATCGGCGCTCTCGGTCAAGGAATCGAGCACGCCCTGGAACTGGCGCAATTCCGCCCGGCGGCCGACGAAGATCGGCGCCTCGCCTGCCGCGCCATCGCCGGCCAGGCCAAGCACGCGCCACAGATGCACCGGGCTGTCCAGGCCGCGCACTTCGTTCTCGCCGAGATCTTCCAGCTCCGCGCCGCGCGGCAGGGCATTCCTGACTGCCGCCGAAATCAGGGTTTCGCCCTCGCCGGCGCGGTTCATCAGCCGCGCCGCCAAATTCACCGAATCTCCCAAGACGGTATATTCGCTGTGGCTGCTGCTGCCCAAGCCGCTCGCCATCACCTGGCCGCTGGCAACGCCGGCATGCACCCGGAGCGCCAATTTCATCTCGCTACTCAGGCCCGCCATGGCGTCGTGAATGGCGAGGGCGGCGCCGACCGCGCGCTCCGGATCGTTGCCATGGGCGATGGGCGCGCCGAAGAGGGCCATGACGGAATCGCCCATATGCTTGTCGATGGCGCCGCCGAAGGAATCGACGATGCCGTCGACGGTTTCGAAAAACCGGCTGAGGATGCGGTGGGTCTCCTCCGGGTCGTGCTCGCTGCTGAGCTTGGTAAAACCGGCAAGATCGGCGAAGAGAATGGTGACCTGGCGGCGCTCGCCGGTTACCGCGGCGGGCTGGGCGGCCGGTTGCGGCTCAGGCGTGTGGGCGGGTTCTGGCGCGGCTGCGCTATCCGCCAGCGCGGCGCCGCAGCCGCCGCAAAATCCGTCTCCCGCGTCGTTGGCGAAACCGCAAGCCGCGCAGGTCAATTCGAGCGGCGCGCCGCATTTTGCGCAAAACCGCCTTCCCGCCTTATTTGCCGCGCCGCAGGCCCCGCAATCCATGTTCGCTCCCGCTTTCGCGTCCCTTTGACGCCCGCCGGAAACACTACAAGATCACGCCCGGTAATCCAAATTCATCCTTTTTTGCAAGCATTTAAAGGTAATAATTGGTCTGGACAAATAGATGTTCGAGCCGCCCGCGCGGTAATTCGTTAAATAAATTCTGGACAATAAAAATTATGCCACGCAGTATTCCGCGCAGCGTACGGACCATTTCACAAATCTGCCCGGCAGATTTGGCGATACTGTGCGCTGGGGTTTTTGACTAGGGAGGGGTCCCATGGGTAGCGAACTATCAGCCCTAAATACAATTTTCACCGAAGCTTATTACTGGATCACGGTCGTGATGATGTTTTTGATTCACGCCGGGTTCTGTACTTATGAGGTAGGCGCGTCGCGGCGCAAAAACGTTCTTCACACATTGATGAAGAACACCATGCTGATTCCGCTGGTGACCGTGACGTTCTTCATTTTCGGTTGGTGGATTTATTTCGGACTGCCCAATGTCCCCTTCGCATCGGGCGGATTCTCCGACGCACCCTGGGCTGTGCCCTGGGCGGCGGAAATGGCCCCGAATATGGGCGATCATATTAACGGCGTGTTCTGGGCGGCATTCCTGCTGTTCTCCTGGACCACGGCATCGATCGTCTCGGGCGCGGTGATCGAACGCATCAAGACCGGCGCGTTCCTCATCTTCGCCGTACTGATCGGCTCCTTCACCTGGATTCTCGACGCGGCCTGGGGCTGGCACCCGGGCGGCTGGATGGTCCAGATCCTCGGCTATCACGATGCCTACGCATCCGGCGTCGTGCATGCCATCGCCGGCGGCTCGGCTCTCGCCATCGTCATGGTGCTCGGCCCGCGCATCGGCAAATTCGGGCCGAACGGCGAAGTGCGCACCATCAAGCCGCACAATCCCTGGCTGGTCACGGTGGGACTGTTCCTCATCTTCACCGGCTTCTGGGGCTTCTACGCGGCGTGCAACGTGCCGATCATTAATCTTGGTACGGATGAGGCGGCGCTCTTTACGGCGACCAACATCTATCTCACGCCGACCACGCTGGGCGGCATTACCTTCAACTTCCTGCTGTCCTTCTCGGGCGGCCTGATGGCGGCTTATCTGGTCAGCAAGGGCAACCCGTTCTGGACGTATTCGGGCGGCCTGGGCGGCATCATCGCGGCGTCGGCCGGCAACGATCTCTATCATCCGATCCAATCCTTCGTGATTGGCGGCGCCGGCGTGGTCTTCATGTATGCGGTCCATCACTGGGTCGAGCGTCGCTTCAAGATCGACGATGCGGTCGGCGCCATCGCGGTGCATGGTTATGCCGGCTTCTTCGGCGTGGTTATTGCCGGCTTCATGCTGTGGGGTTATCCCGCCGCCAGCCCGATGTTCGGCGATTACAGTGCGCGTCCTGAAGGTATCGGCATGTTCAGTACCGATGACGGCAGCCCGATGATCAACCCGCTGGGTAACTTCATCGGCGCGATCATCATGTTCTGGGTGCTCGGTTTCATCCCGTGCTACATCGTTGCCCGCATTCTCAAGGCGTTCAACATGCTGCGGGTGCCGGAGAAAGTGGAACTGGCCGGATTGGATACGCACGATTTGGGAGACGCGTATCCCTACCATGCGCCCCAGGAAACCGAGTTCGAGTCCATCGAACGCACCTACGCCAAAGACTAAGGAGAGGCTACGATGTCGACAGGCTTAGACTCATACGGCAACATTCAAGAAATCGGGCCGCTCTATCCGGGCGTCGGTCTCGAATGGTTGATGGTGATCGTTCTCTTCGCCCTCTGGATCTTGTGGCATCTGTTCCAGATATCGGCGGAGGAGAAGGAGTATCGTGAAGCGGTCAAGCTCTATGAACAAGTGGGCATGAAACGCGCGATGCACCATTCGACCGGCGAAATCGCCCGCGAGGACGAGGTGCATATCGGCGACGCTTAACGCCGAAAGCAATATCCGAGCAAAAATAACCCCGGACAGGCGGAACGGCCTGTCCGGGGTTTTCTTGTCGAGCGAAGAATAATTTTTTCGATCAGCCGTGAATGCCGAGAGCGCCGAACTCGCGCTCCGCCGCGAGCCGGCGGTTGTCGACGAATTGCTGGTGGCAGGCGCCGATATGGACCCAGACCGAGTCCCCGGAGCCGTTGCTGAGGCCAAGCGGCATATAATTGGCGAGCAATTCGCCGCCGCAGCTATCGCATTGGCCGCGCCCGCCCGTATCGGGGCTGTATTCGGCACGCCGGCGCGCGACGCCCTCTTCACAGGCCGTGATGATTTCATTCAGATCGTGAGCCGCCGTAATTGCCATCTCTATCCCCTTTTCTATCTCTCCATATTAATGTTCCGAATCCCTATGACGACAATATTCAATCGGCCAAATATAATCGGTGATAATCATCACAAATTTACAATAAAAATAGTTTTGTTACATAAGATACCAATTATTCGCTTCTAGTTTTACTTCAAGTAACAAGACAACTGCAGCAGTACACTGTTGCCGCCAAGTAGCGGTTTGTTAACATAGGTAGCGCTATGTTGATCGGCCTAACCCACCCGTTTGTCGGTGGCGCAACAAAGAATGCCGGGCCGTTATATGAAATCGCTGTCGCTTCGCACGCTAGGAACGATATTGATCGCCGCCATGCTGTTTTCCGGCGGCGTCTATATTGCCGGTTCGATCTACGTCGATTCTCTCACCGATCGCTCCGATCGCATCTGGCGCGCCTATCAGGACAGCAATTCGAGCCGTGCGCTGGCGATGAACGATTTGGTCAGCGCGCTGGGCTATGGCGGGGTAATTCACCATTTCAAGAACTATGTGCTGCGCCGCGATGCGCCACGCATTCTCAACTTCGAGAATCATTTGGGCCATGCCCTGGCGGCGCTCGGGCGCTACCGGGAGATTGGCGACCTCACGCCTGAGGGGCGAGCCGCGCTAGACGATATCGAAACGGTCCTGAGGGCCTATCAGACAAAGGTACGTGTCGTGCGCGACATGGCCGGGAGCGGCGCCGATGCGCACAGCATCGACATCGCGGTGCGCGTCGACGACAGCCCCGCGCTGGCGGGACTGGCGACCCTACGTGCCGCCGAAGCCGCGCGGCGCATAGAAGTTAACGGAGCCTCCACGACCCGGGCCGTTGCGCTCGGCGCCATCCGCTCCGCCATGGGCTATGGCGGCATGATCCACGAGTTCAAGAATTACGTGCTGCGCCAGGACGCTCCGCGCATCGAAAAAACCACGCAATCCCTCGCCACCACCCACGAGGCCATTGCGGACTACCGCGCCTTGGCGCTCACCGAAGCGGAAAGCGCCGCTCTCCAAACGGTCGAGCACACGGTGGTGGCCTATGGCGAAGCGCTCAAAACTACCGTGGACATGACGGCCGCGGGCGCCGCGCCGGAAGAAATCGACGCCGTCATCAAGATCGACGACGGCCCGGCGCTGGCCGGCATGAACCGCTTGGCTATGGCGGTCGACCGGCACAATGTCGAACAGGCCGGCGCGCTCTCCGGCAATTTGAACAAGGTGGAGATCGCCTCCCTGGTCGTTCTTGCGGCCGCCGTGGGCACGACAGGGGCGCTGATTGCGCTGGCCTATCTGGTATTATTCCGGCGTATTGAGAAACCGGTGCACCGCATCACCCGGACCATGACCCGCCTCGCCGAGGGCGAACATGACATCGACATTCCGGCCACCGGGCGGCGCGACGAAATCGGCAAGATGGCGCGCGCCCTGGAACACTTCAAACAGAACGTCGTCGCGCTCGGGCGCAGCGAGGCGGCCTTCAAGGAACTGAGCGACGAGTTGGAAGAGCGCGTCGTACAACGCACCCAGGACCTCGGCACGGCGCTCGACGCGGCGCGCAATGCGAACAACGCGAAATCCGACTTCCTCGCCACCATCAGCCATGAGATTCGCACACCGATGAACGGCATCCTCGGCATGTGCGGCCTCTTATTGGACACGCCGCTTGCAGCGGAGCAGAAAAAACTGGCCCAGGCCGCCCGCGATTCCGCCGATACCCTGCTCATCATCATCAACGATATTCTCGATCTGTCGAAAATCGAAGCCGGGCGCATCGAGCTCGAGCCGGAGAGCTTCTCGTTGGAAAAGCTGATCCGGGAAATCGTATCGACCCAGGATCTCGGCGCCTCGGCCAAAGGCCTCCTGCTCAGCGCCCATTTCGCGGATGGCTTTCCGCCCTGGCTGGTCGGCGATCCCATCCGGTTTCGCCAAATCATGTTCAATCTCATCGGCAATGCCATCAAGTTCACCGAAAAGGGCAGCGTGACGGTGGAGGGGTCGCACAGGAAGCTGGACGGGGACAAATTCGAGATCCGCGTCGCCGTGCGCGATACCGGCATCGGTATTGCCGAGGATGCGCAGGACAAACTCTTCACCCGCTTCGTGCAGGCTGATAGCGGCACCGCGCGCATCTATGGCGGGACGGGGTTGGGTCTCTCGATCTGCAAACAGTTGGTCGAACTGATGGGCGGCGAGATCGGCGTCGACAGCATGCCGGGTCTCGGCAGTTCGTTCTGGTTCACCATCCCCTGCCCGGCGGGCGAACCGGTGGAAGAGTCCGCCGCCGACGGAGAAGGCGATACCTCGGCCCGCCCGGACCGGCCGATGCAGGTTCTCGTGGCGGAGGACAATCAGGTCAATCAATTGTTCATGCAGACTCTGCTGCGCAAAGAGGGCCACTCGGTGGATTTCGCGGAGAACGGGATCCAAGCCGTGGAGGCCGTTCAGCGCACTGCCTATGATGCTGTCCTGATGGATGTGCAAATGCCGGAGATGGATGGTCTCATGGCAACGCGGCGCATTCGCAACCTACCGGTGCCGCAATCGAAAATTCCCATTGTCGCGCTCACCGCCAACGCCATGCAGCAGCATCGCGACGAGTGCTTCGAAGCCGGCATGGACGATTTCTTGAGCAAACCCGTCGACCCGAAGAAACTGCTTTTCGCTCTGCAAAAGGTGTTGGTGAACAGCCCGGTGGACGGAGAACAAGATGATCGCCCGCCAAATGCCATTCCCGCCGATAATGATGCCGGCGACACATTGGCTGAAAGCGCCTCGGGCGAGGGTCAAGTGGTTCCCATATTCGACGAAGAGCGGCTTGCGGAACTGCGCGCCTCCCTTCCCATGGATCAGCTCGGCGATATGCTGGCGCAAATTCCGGACGAAGGATCGAAATCGGTCGAGCGGATCAAGAAAGCCGCTGCCGACGGCGACTACGAGGAGGCCCGGCGCGCGGCGCACGCCCTCGCCGGGGTTGCCGGCAACTTCGCCGCCGCGAAACTGGAAAGTTTCGCGCGCGAGATCGAAAACGCGGCGCGGGCCGAAAACGAAGTCCATACCCAGGTCGCGGAACTCGAAGAAGCCTTGCGGCAAACCAAAGAATATTTGACACAAATGGCTTAGCCGCGCGGCGTGTGCGGCAGCCGCGCTAAATTTTCCTTGATTGGACTTCGCCGCCCCGTCCACATACACTTTTGCTGGGGGTAATTGGCCTGACAGTCTCGGGCCTCGGGGAAAATCAACCATGCAAATCGAGGAATTTTTCGATCGTGGCAACATGATCGATCTCAGTTTCTTCAATTTCAGCAACGCGATTACGGCAGCCTATTTCGCCGACGCGGATTTGCGCATCCTCAAGGTGAACAAGAATTTCCGCTCCTTCTTTCCGGTGCTGGGCAATGTCTCCAATGCCTATTTCCCCGATGTGCTGGAACAACTCGGTGTCGCTTCCGAGGATATCCGCTCCTTTTCGGAGAAGCTCGAATTGGACGGCCGCGTGCTCATCCCGCAGATTCAACTTGTCATCGAAGGCGAGGAGCGGGTCTTTTCCCTGCTCTCGACACGCACCACCGACAGCAATTTCTCTTATCTCAATGGCGTGCAGGGACAATTCGTCGACCGCACCGCGGAATTCGAGTTGCGCAAGGAGCGCGAGAAACTGCTCCAGGACAAGCTGCGCGACAGCGAGATCATCGCCGAGAAAACCCAGCAATTGGAAAGCCTCGCCAATCGCCTCGCGAAATATCTCTCGCCGCAGATCTACAACTCGATCTTTACCGATACCTCCGAGACCAAGGACAGCTTCGCGCGCAAGAATCTGACAATCTTCTTTTCCGATATCGCCGGCTTCACCGATATCAGCGACGGCATGGAGCCGGAAAAGCTCGCCTCGCTGATCAACAGCTATCTCAGCGAAATGTCGAATATCGCCATCGAATATGGCGGCACGATCGACAAATTCATCGGTGATGCGATTCTGATCTTTTTCGGCGACCCGGAGACCGAGGGCGAGCGGCGCGATGCGGTCAAATGTGTCGAAATGGCGCTCAGGATGCGCGAGCGGGTGGCCGAGCTGCAACATGAATGGCAGGCGCAAGGCGTCTCCAAGCCGCTCCGCGTGCGCATGGGGATCAATACCGGTTTCTGCACGGTGGGCAATTTCGGCTCCGACCACCGGCTCGAATACACCATCCTCGGCAGCCCGGTGAATCTTGCCGCGCGGCTCGAAGCGGCGGCCGAGGCGGATACCATTCTCATCGCCGAATCGACCCGCCTCCTGATCGGCGACGCCGCGGAATGCACCTATGTCAGCGAAATCACGCCGAAAGGCTTCGTCCGGCCGGTGCCGGTCTACCGCCTCGACAATCTCCAGGGCGAGGGGCCGGCCGCTGTGCCGGTGAGACATGTCGGCGAGCATGTCGAGGTGAGCATCGCCGACAGCCGTAACATCCGCGAAGCAATCGAGGAGCTAAAGCGGATTCACGAAGAATTCGAACAGAGATTGAGCGCCGCGGATTAAGCCGGCAGGCGCGTCAGATAGACGTTGATCTGATCGTCATTGGTGGGTGCGTGGGAGACGATGTAGGACGCGCCCTCGGCCTCGAAAAAGACCGTTCCGCTGTTGCCCGGCCCATCCTTGATGATGATCTCGGACCAGATCTTTTCGCCCAATATCTGCTGCGCCGTGGCGACCTGATAGGTCTCGAACAATTCGCGCGTTGCCGCGCCGAGCTCGACGATCCGGCCATCCCTGGACACCCGGAACACGGGATCGGGTTTGCGGTCGGGAAAATCCGCGACCGATTCGAAGCGCCGGGTTTTGTAGCGCGTCGCGACCGAGGAATAGACGCCGACACAAACGGGAAACGCGAAAGCAAGGAAGATCGAAAGGACCGCGAGGCCGGTGCGCTCGGAAAATTCGATGGCGAGCAATTCGAAAGGATTGCCGAGACCGCGCAGCCAGGGCACCAGGAGCTGGCCATAGAGATTGATCAAGGTGCCGACAACGCCAGCCACGATATAGGTGGATCGGTCTTTAAGTTTCTCGACGACAAGCCGGCGGATCAGGCGGAAATCCATTGACCAACCTCACACTTCAGTTTTGACCCGTTAAAAGCTACGGGTACAAATATCCGTTTAGTATGGATCGGTCCAAAATGAAACTCAAATCGCCGTTAGGATATCGAGATTGTCGAGAAATCCCAGGTCCTGAAACTCGACCTCAACGGTGATATCCGCCGAATTATCCGCTGTTTCGGCGGCTTTCGGAACGCCCGGCTCGGCCCACAGGCCGGCGAGGCGGTGCGCCTCGATGATTTCCTCCGGCCGCATCTGGCGCGCCACCATTTCTCGGTTTTCCACTGCCCGGTCATGCTCCATGCCCGCCGGCAGTTTGCTCACCGCCATATTCAGCCAAGCATAGGCCGCGACATAATCCCGGGCGACGCCATCGCCCATGGCGTAGAGATAGCCGAGGCGGTGCTGCGCAGAGGGATCGCCGTTTTCCGCCGCGCTGCGCCAATTTTCCACGCTCATGGCGCTAGCGGCGACGCCCGGCGCGGCGCCATGACTGGCGGTGAGCGCGAGACGCGGCTGGGAAAGCTGTTCGGCCGCCGGCGCATCCGACCACATGCCATCGTTCCACAGAGAGGAAAACAAGTCATCGCCCGAGGAACTACAGCCTGCTGCGCCAAGTAACAGACCGGATGAAATAATAACCGTTCCAATATACTTCATGACTATTACTCCCTAGTTGCAGACCATCTAACCCTGTTTTCTAATTGGCCATATCGTCTCATATTTATTAACTAAAATATGTGCACGTCATCACAATTAGTTGCAGGCGATAACTAATTATTGCCATCGCTTGGCGGCTTTTTCGTCCCGGTGAATCCGCGTATGGTGCGGCCCAAGCGAATACACCGACTGGGGGGAGAATATGTCCGCCGCGAACCAAGCGAATCCGGCGATCCGCGATCTGCGCAGCACCTTGGAGTGGCTTAGATCCGAGGGCGATCTGATCGAAACGGACAAGGAGGTCGACCCCGACCTCGAAATTATCGGCCTGCAAAAACATCTGGATGGCGGTTGCCCGGCGCTGTTCAACAATGTGAAGGGCAAGCCCAACCACCGGGTCGTGACCAATCTGTTCGGCGATATCAATGTGGTGAACAAGATGTTCGGCTGGCCGGACGACCGCGAACGCACGGTGCAGCTGGCCGAGGCGCTGTCCCATCCCCTGCCGCCGGTGGTCATCCCCCAGGAGGACGCGCCGTGTCAGGAAGTGGTGATCGAGGACCCGAAGGATGTGAACGATTATATGGTGCCTGTGCGCCATACCGATCATGAGCCGGAGCTCACCGTCGGCTCGGGCATAAGGGTGATCTCCGGCGATTATTTCAGCGGCGGCACGGACCTCGGCTATAACCGCATGAATTTCCGCTGGGGCAATGCCGGCACCTTCCAGATCTCGCCGGGCTCGCATATGTGGCAGGTCGTCTCGAAACATTATGAGGACGACAAGCCGGTGCCGATCACCATGTGCTTCGGCGTGCCGCCGGCATGCACGCTCCTCGCCGGCGCCGGCTTCGACTACGTCATCCTGCCGCAAGGCTGCGACGAGATCGGCGTCGCCGGCGCGGCGCAGGGCGCGCCCGTCCGCCTGGTGAAGGCGCGCACCGTCGACGCCATGGCGCTGGCCGATTGCGAGATCGTACTGGAGGGCTATGTCGATGCGCGCGACCGGCGCTACGAGACCGCCGAGGCGGAGGAAGCCGACGTCCAGGGGCGCTATCATTTTCACCCCGAGTGGGCCGGCTATATGGGCAAATCCTACAAGGCGCCGACCTTCCACGTCACCGCCGTGACCATGCGCACGCCCGAGAGCAAGCCGATCATCTTCGCCCTCGGCGTCCATATGCTGGACGACCACAATATCGACACCACCATGCGCGAGGCGGCGCTCTACGAGCTGTGCAACCGCATGCAGCCCGGTATCGTGCAGGATGTGGTGATCCCTTATTGCATGACGGACTGGGGTGGCGCCGTGATTCAGGTCAAGAAGCGCAACAGCATCGACGAGGGCTATCAGCGCAACTTCATGGCCGCCTTCCTCGCCACGTCGCAGGGCTCGCGCCTTTGCATCGCCGTCAGCGAGGATACCGACCCTTACGACATGGACGATGTGATGTGGTGCCTGACGACCCGGGTGAACCCGCATACCGACATCATCAATCCCCTACCCGGCGGGCGCGGCCAGACCTTCCAGCCGGCCGAGCGGATGAGCGCCGGCGACAAGGAATGGACCGCGTCGAACACCCGTTTCGAGGGCGGCATGGGCATCGATGCAACGGTGCCGTTCGGCTACGAGAATGATTTCATGCGCCCGGTCTATCCCATCGACAAGGTCAAGCCTGAGGATTTCTTCAGCGCCGGCGATATCGACAACGCCAAATCGCGCATGAAGGGCTGGGTGCACTCTCTGGCGCGCACCGGGCGCTGAACTAGTTCTCGGCCCGCCAGGCCTCGGCGAGGGCGCGGCGGTCCATCTTGCCGCGCGGGGTCTTGGGCAGGGCGTCGCGAAAAATTATTTCGCGCGGCAGCTTGGTTTCGGCCAGCCGGTCGCGGCAATGGGCGAGGACCTCCTCTGCGCTGAGCGCGGCGCCGGACCGGCGGGCGGCATAGACGATTACCGCCTCGCCATGAATATCGTCCGGCACGCCGATCGCCGCGGCCTCGGCGATGCCCGGCAGCTCCAGCACGCAATTGTCGATCTCGACCGGCGAGATATTGACGCCACCCCGGATAATGACCTCCTTGCTGCGCCCGGTGAGGTAGAGATAACCGTCTTCGTCGAGATAGCCGAGGTCGCCGGTTCGGATGCGGCCCATCGCATGGGTCTCGATCACCCCGCCGGCGGTGAGGTAGCGATATTCCGCCCCTTCGCCGCGCCCGACCTCGACCGCGCCGGTCTCGCCGGCGGGCAGGCTGTCGCCCGCGCTATCGACGATGCGCAGATTTTGATAGGCGAGCGGCTTGCCGACGCTGCCGAAGCGCCGGCTGTGCTCGTCACATCATCTCGCTGGCGCCGAAACCTTGCGCGATGGGGATATGGTAGCGCTCTTCGAAGGCGGTCCAGTCCTCGCGCAGAAGCGGCGCCGAGCTTGAAAAGATATAGCGCAGATCCGGCATGTCCTCGCCGGTGACCGCGTGCGGGCGGTTGTTGAGCATATTGATGGTGGTCGGATTGCCGGCGCCGATGGTGGCGCGCTTGTCGCGCAGCCAGTCGAAATAGCGGCTCTGCGAGAATTTGCGCGCGAGCAGCAGCGTCGCGCCCACCGAGAGCGGCCCGAGCGCGCTCAGCACTTGTGCCGAGACCCAATTATAGGAGCGGAAATCGAGCACCCGATCATCCGGTCCGATGCCGAAGGCCGCCGCCGTCGGCGCCACGTTGGCGATCAGCTCCTCGTAGGCGCAGACGATGCCCTTGGGCGCCGCCTCGGTGCCGGAGGTATAGAAGATCGAGGCGATGTCGGAAGGTCCGTTCACCGGCGGAATATCGCCGTCGCTCGGATGCCCGGCGATTTGGGCGAAATAGCCGCTGCCGCCGCCTTCGTCCCACCGGCCCAGCGCCCGCCATTCGCCGCCGCTCGCACCTGCGAGACTCTCCAAGCCGAGACCTTCTTCGAACAGCAACAGGCGGGCATCGACATCGGCCAGAATTTGGCCGAAATGGGCGCGGTTCATTTCGACATTGATGGTGCAGATCGTCGCGCCATAGGCGAGCACGGCGAAATAGACGGCAAGATGCTCCAGCGAGTTGCCCGCCAGCAGCGCCACCCGGTCATTCGCCTGGAAGCCGCGCGCGCTCAGATCATGGGCGATTTGCCGGGTGAGAAGATACATCTCGCCATGGCTGATCCTCGTTCCCTGATCGATGCTCTCGATGAAAGCCTTATCGGGAAAGCGCCGGTGGTTGGCTTCGAGCCAGCCAAGAATAGTGCCGCCGCCCGGCGTATTTCCTTCCGTCATGACCGGCAGGTTACTATAAATAGGGCGATCGAGGAGCCATGATATGAGCCGAAACCTTTCTCCGGCGGACGTCCGCGCGGCGTTGACTTTTATCTGCCCGCAGGACGAGAAGCCGGTGTTCAACAGCTCCGCGCTGACCGGCGGCATGCCGGAAATTCTGTTCGAGATCGAGGAGCGAATGGTCGCCATAAGCGATATGCGCCCCATTACGGATGATCTCTCCCTCGACCGCGAGGGGTTCGAGCTGCTCCGCCATGAGACCGCGGTGGGCGACCTACGTGACGACGCTGCAGTCGACAGCATCTATTACCCGGAGATCGAAGCGCTGCTGCGCCAACGCTTCGCTGCCACGCGGGTGGTGATATTCGACGTGACGCGGCGTTCGGACGACAGCACCGGCGCCGAGAACCGCGACGGCCCGCGCGGACCGGCCTGGCGCGTTCATGTCGACTATACGCTCAAGAGCGGCCCGCAGCGGGTGTCCGACATTCTCGGCGAAGCGGAGGCGGCGCGCCTCGACGCCGCCGGCGCGCGCATCGTCCAAGTCAATATCTGGCGGCCGATCCACGGGCCCGTCGCGCGCGCACCGCTCGCCGTCGCCGATGCCTCGAGCGTGCGGCCGGAAGAGCTTATCGAGACCGATCAAATCTTTCCCGACCGCATCGGCGAAATCTATCACCTGGCCCACGCGCCGACCCAGCGCTGGTATTATGCGCCGGCCATGACGGCGGACGAAATCATCCTCATCAAGGGCTGGGACAGCCTGGGCGACGGCCGCGCCCGCTTCACCCCCCACGGCGCCTTCGCCCTGCCCGACACCCCCGCCGACGCCCCACCGCGCGAAAGCATCGAGCTCCGCGCGCTGGTGATTATCGAATAGGGGTGTATCGATTACACGCCTCGGCGAAAATTCATCGCCACTAATATTGTTTAGGTCGGACCGATGCCGTTCGGATCGCACCGTTCCCTGAGCTCGCGGTGGAGTTGTTCGATTTGACGCTGGCTTTGTTCGACTATGTATTTTAGCTGTTGGTTTTCCCCGCGCGCCTCTTCAAGCGCGGTCCACAGGTCCGAAATCCAGGTTTCCGCAATTTCAACCTCGGCGTTGGGAATGTGAATGTGCGCGGCAGCCGCGTCGACTTGGCGGAACATCACGGGCCGGTCGCTGCGCGGCACGATGCGGATGACGTAAGGCGTGGTGAGGACCTGCGGAACCATCGCGTCGGGCGCCGGTTTCTTCTCGCTGACGTCAATGCGATAGAACACGGGACCGTCCTCGACAGCCGCGATCTCGACGGCAAAGCCACCGGTTCTGCGCAGGCCAAGAAACACGGCTATGGCCATCTGATTGGCGGTGTCGAGGGCGACCGGCGACGGCTGCGACAAATCCGTCCATAGCTGCCGCCACTCCGTATCGTTGCGCGCCACAACCACCGAAAACGCCGCGCGCGGACTATGCGCGCCTGACCATTCCTGCGTTTCGCCGCGATTGGCCAGCCGCAACGCGCCGGTGGTTTCCGCGCCGCCGGGAACCTGCACGGCAGCAACTCTGACGTCGAAATCCTGCGCCGCCAGTGGCGCGGCGAGAGTGAGAGTAAGCGCGAGTATGAAAGACTTGATAAGGTTTCGCATAATCCCGTTTCCCCCTGTTTGGGCTATTGTAGCAACAGAAATAAATACCGTTCACAAATGCCGTGCGGAGAACTGCGTTACCATGACTTGGCTACTTGCAGTTTCAGTGCTCGCGGTTAGTTGTTCTCCAAGGAAAGTATCGCCATGCCCGCCACACTAACCGACGAAAAAGCCCGGGAGCGGTTCCGAGAGGAGCAGCGCCTCGCGTTTGCGCCGGCGCGGCTCGCGGTGGAGCGGGCGGTGTGTTGTTCGGATTATGGCGGCACGAGCTGGTGCACCCGGGCGGAGGCGGAGCGCGTCGCCGATATGCTTGGCGTCGGGCCCGGCGACCGGTTGCTGGAAGTGGGTGCGGGCGCGGGTTGGCCGGCGCTTTATCTCGCCGAACGCTCCGGCTGCGATCTGGTGTTGAGCGATATTCCCTATTTGGGACTTGGCGCCGCTCTGGGGCGGGCGAAAAATGACGGAATCGCTGACAGGTGCCTGGCCGCCGCAGCCGATGGCGGGCGTCTCCCTTTCCGCGACGCCGCGTTCGATGCCGTCAGCCATGCCGATGTGCTGTGCTGCCTGCCGGGCAAGTTCGAAACCCTGGCCGAGACGCGCCGCATCGTGCGCGCCGGCGGGCGCACCGTGTTTTCGGTCATCTTCATCCCCGCCGGACTCACCGGCGCGACCTATGAGCGCGCCGCCACCGCGGCGCCGCCTTTTGCGGAAAGCGACGAGGCATATCCGGCGATGGTCGAGCGCGCCGGCTGGAAGATCACCGAGCAGATAGACCTCACCGGCCAGTATCTCGACTCCGCCCGCATTACGGTGGCGGCGGAGGAGGAACATGGTGAGGCACTGCGCCAAGTGCACGGCGAAGCGGATTTCGCGGCCCGCCTGGAGCGGCGCAAGCTGCTCGTCGCCATCATCGAGGAAGGCCTCGCAAGCCGCGAACTGTTCGCCGCCGAAGCCGCGCCGGCAGTTTAGAATAAACCTTCAGAACAAACGGCTGCCCCGATTACGGGTCGGCATTCGGTTGCAGGAGAAGTTTCACGAGCGCGTCGAGTCGATCGCCGTTGCCACACTCGGTCATGAAATCCTTTTCGATAAGTTTCTTGGCGTCACCCGTCAGAACCCAACCGAGGGGCGGCGAATCCCGTCCAACGATCTCGCACATGCGAAAATGAAAAAATTGTGCCGCGCCGCCGTTTTCGGTGGAGATCGTCTCGACGCGCCGTTTCAGCGTCCGCATGGCCAGCGTCCCGCGCGCCGTCCGGGCGGAAAGCAGCGCCTTGGGCGGGGTCCTGAGTTCCGGCGCAAAACCGATCGGCTCGCCGAGCTCGGTTGGCGTCACCGGGTCGCCGAATGAGCCGATCTCGGGATCGCTGCTGATCTGAATGACAATCAATCTTACATTTTTGGGCAGGCCCTGCCGGTCACCCGACGCAACCGCCAAATGAGTCACCAATTGGTCCGCCGTAACGGCGCCATAATTCTCGAAATAGCCGCCATCGACGACGCGGCCCCACTCGACACTGCCGCCGGATGAGCAATCGTCGACAAGATCCTTCCGCATCAGCGCCAGAGGCAGACCGGCATCGCCCGCACCATTCGCGAGTTGGCGCAGACGCTGGCAATCGAAATATAATGTGCCGCCGGGTTGAACGAAGGGAAACCGCGCGCTCAGATTGGCCGCGGTGGACATCGGCACATCCTTGCCGATGACATCGTACAAATCGATTGCGTCGTCGAATGCCGCCGCTCCGATACGGAGATTGCTCGTGATGATGCGTTTGCCGCTTTCCGCATGGGTGCCGTTCAGCAGCACCGCCGGGCCCGTCCAAGAAGCGTTTTCGGAACCATCTTCGCCCCAAAGCGACAGATAGGGCTTGGCCAAATTCTCGTTCCGCACCGCGTCCTGCCACGCTTTTTCCCAGCCCTTTTCGAGCGCCTCGGCCCGGTCGGGAAACCAGACGAACGGCCAGAAGCGTTGTGTCAGGTCGGGGTAGAGCATGCCGGCCAGCGCCGGCGCCAGAAAATCTTCGCCCAGGATGGTCCGCGCCTGGTCGCCCAAATTTTCTTCGGGAACGCCCTCTTCGAGGAGCGCGCGGTAAACGACCGCGCCGAGCGAGCCGCCCGAGACACCGCTGATGGCGAACAAGTGGTCGTCGAAATTTGCCGCCCGGCGATGAATATCGCCGAGCACCGTGGCGGTCCAATAGGCGGCCCGCGAGCCGCCGCCGGCGGTCGCGATGATAACAAGAGGCCGGGCAGCTTTCTCCCCGGGCATTATTTTCTCGGAATGGCTGTTCCAGGCCGCGAATGCGTCGTCAAGGCTCGGGCGGCTATCCGGCGAGGTATTGCCGCCGCACGCCTCGCCGTCGCCGCCGCATGTCCGCACTTCGTGATTGTCGTTCCAAAAACTGAACAGCACGGCAAACAGAAAAATGATCGTCAATATCGGCAGCTGGTTCTTTCTTGCCAAATAAACCACAAAACTGCCGGCCGGCACCCATGTCGCGATGGCGAGCAGCAGAATCACCGCGGGATCGAATCCGATTGACATCGGCCAAGCCGGGGAGGCCAGGGACGCGGCGAACGTCGCTCCGCCCACCGCGAAGGTCAAACCGATCGCCGCCCAGGTCGTCCAAGGTATATCGCCCAAAGTTTCGAACTGTTCGTCAGGCTGGCGAATTTTTCCTTTGCTATCCTTCATCCAGCGTTCGAGGAGCTTGCGGCGCTTCCAGACGAAGAGCTGGAACAGCACGCCGAGAAGAAGGCAGGCGACGACAAGCCATGTGAATTCTTTCTGCGCCACGCCCAGCGCGGCGGCGACGGCGGCATAGCAAAGCGCGCCCAAAATGCGCGGCGCATTCCGATGCAGCCATTTGATTCGCGGATCTTTGCGGTCGAGCGGGCCGGGATCGCCCATTCGGATTACACCGCCGAACTTGAAATAGAGCATCACCCGCGCGCCGTACCAACAATTCAGCGCCCAAACCGTCACGGCGGCAAGAAACAAGATTCGTGAGCCTGGCGAGCCGTCCGCGATCGAGCCGAGAGAGATCAGAACCTGTTGTCCTTGATCGACGAACAGCGCGATCGAACCGAGAAGGAAAACCAGGACGCTGAAACGCGCCGGCCGCATCACCCGGGCCAGTGTTCGCATATAGGCCCACCCCTCCTGCAAACCGCCCCACAGGTTTACCGTCGAAGCTTTGGCTCCCATGTCCATTCTCCCCCGTCCGCGAAAGATACCAGCATGCCGGACGATACGAACGGCCCGGCAGCGTTACGGGTGTGCGCTCTCGATAGAGATTGCCAAGCCCGCAAGCTGTTCTTTGTACGCCTTCACCTTGTCGAGGAATCCGCCAAGCTGCCGTTCGCCGAGCGCGACGAGCGCGGCCGCGGCCTGGCGCTCGCTTTGCAAAGCGGCCTGCTCCGCGGCTGTCGGCAATTCCTGCTCCCAGGCCCCTGCCAGCGCCGCCAACGCGGTGTTGACATTTTGGTCCTGCGTCACCGCGTCGCTTTTCAGTTTCACGAGACCGACCTCGCTATCGTCCAGCGCCAGCGACGCATCCGTCACCACCGCATCCGCGATCCCCTGCAAACTGTCATTCCACCCGGTCACATCGTTCGTAGCCGCGTTGATAGCGTCCAGCTTGCTCGTAAGAGCCCCGGCAGTGTCGACAATTTCTTGACGCGCCGTCTGAAGCCGGCCGATCTGCTCCGATATCCGAACCAAAACGGAGACCGGGCCGTCTTCAGCAAGCGTTCGGCCTGCGCGCATCATCTGTTGTGTTCTGATAGCACCCTTGAGGCCGGGGTCCTGGGACCGTTTGATAGCTGCGCCGGCCTCCTTCAGGCCGACCACCAAGCTGCACGCGCCATGAAATAGCAACGCGTCGTTGACCGCGGCGCCGACGGTGTAATTGATTTCGTTGCCCGGCTCTCTACGCCGGATCTCAATGGTTGCGCGCAGTTTGGTTCGCCTGAGATCGATGCCGTCGGTGATGACCTGCATCGCCAATCCCGCGAACATGGTGTCGTTGAACTCGGAGCGCAAACCGCTGAACACCGAGGCCGAGCCCGCCAATATGCGCGCGGCCGTCGCCCCCGTGACGATCGCACCGACGGCACCGGCGAGTGTTGTCAGCGAGCCGAGAAAGAGATTGGTCGATTGGTCGATGCGGCGCAGATATTGCTTGAAAAAATTACAGCGCTGCGTCGAGGCCGCCAGGATACGATCCTGGACCGCGTTGCGGCGAAACGCGTAGTCGGTTGTGTCATTGTTGAACTCAGCAAAAGCCTGGTCGATTTCGACGCCTATTTGTTCCTCGGTCTTTTTGCCCGGCCCACTGCTAAATTTTGTCGGAGCCAAGACGGCCGGCAGGTATATGGGCTCGAAGGCTTCCGGTTCGATAAGCTGGTTGGTGCCGACGGTTTGCGCCCGGGAATTAAAAATCGAGTAGGGTCCGTCCCTAATCGTGTCGCAGCCGAAAAGGGCCAAAGGCACACAGGCGATAAGCGCGATTTGAAACCACCGCTTCACGACACCCCCCTGAATTTTGTTCTTATTGCTTCTTAATTCTCCATGAGGCATGTATTAAAGATATTAATTTCTACTATCAATAGGAAATTGGTGTAGGATTAAGCGTAATTGTATAATTAATTTGGTCTTTCACCCTTAGCGATAAATTCGGCCCTAACGGTTCTCGACCGGCTTAGTCGCCGGGCGCGCAAAATTATTGTTCTT
>CAZUVO010000004.1:0-7553 GCA_964623955.1 uncultured Rhizobiaceae bacterium | reverse complement strand
AGGTATTTTTCGTAACTCAAAATATTACTTTATAGGGAGAGACCCGATGGCTCTTGCCAGCGCACGGCATATCTTGGTTGACAGCGAAGCTCTTTGCGAAGAGCTCAAGGTAAAAATCGCCGGCGGCGAGGATTTCGCCGATATCGCGCGCGAACATTCGACCTGCCCGTCGAGCCGCAAAGGCGGCGAGCTCGGCGAATTCGGCCCCGGCCAGATGGTCGCGGAATTCGATACCGTCGTATTCTCCGCCCCGGTCAACGAAGTTCAGGGGCCGGTCAAAACCCAGTTCGGCTACCACCTGCTGGAAGTGACCAGCCGCACCGACTAACCGGCTAGCTCAGCCGAAGGCGGCGAGCAGGGCGACGCCGCACATGACCAAGCCGACACCGCCCCATTGCAGCTTTGAGACCGGCTCGCGCAGGAAGATACGCGCGAGCAGCACGGTGACCGCCGTATAGGCGACGCTGGCGACGATGGTGTAGTTGCCATGCACCGTCTCGAGGCCGAAAAACAAGAACAAATGGCCGAGCGTATCGAGCACGCCGAACGCCACCAGTATCGGCCAGGCGCGAACCGGAAAGCGCGCCCGCTCGCGCCGCGCCATTAGAATGGCGATGAGCACCACAGCGCCCACCAGACGCACCACGAGCACGGTCTGCAGCGGGCCATAAATCTCGACCGCAAGGTCCGCCGCGGTCAGCGAGGCGGCGTAGATGGTGGCGGCGACGAGCGAGAGGATGATCGTCTGGCGGATGATGGCGGGGGAATATTCTTTTTCCGTCGCCCCTTCGCCGGCGGCGGACGCGCTCCGCGCCACCAGCCAGATGCCGGCCAGCGTGATCGCCATGGCGATCCAGATGATCGGCCCGGGCCGCGCGCCGAGGGCAACCGATATCGGCACAGCGACCGCCGGGAAGCTCGCCACCATCGGCGCCGCGAGCGACACCGGTCCATGGGTCACGGCATAAAAAAACATAACCGCGCCGATCGTCGTGCCGCCGGCGATGGCGAGCAGCCAGTGCACGCCGTCCAGGCGCCACTCGACCGCTTCTCCCATGATCGCCATGAGCACGATGATGAGTACGGCGCCGACCGCCATCATCGCGAAGGTCGCCGCCATCGCGCCGACCGAGCGGCCGGCGAAGCGCGCGACAAAGTCCGAGAACCCCCACACGGCCGCGCACCCCACGCCCCATAAGACGGCGCTTTCGATCATCGGCGGCGGATCAATTGAAAGGAAACGGAATCGGAGGGCATGGCGCGGCGGAGTATGTGGGGCAGGCTGGGTGAAGTCGAGGCGAAAGAGCCGCGCTCAGCTATCGCCCGGGCGGATGCGGGCGGCGGTCAGGCGCTCATAGGTGAGCGCCAGGAGGCTCATATCGGCGTCGCCGCCATGCTCGTCGATCGCGGCGCGCAATTGTTCCTCGGCCAGGCCGCCGAGCGGCAGCGGCACGTCGCTGGCGCGCGCGAGATCGAGGGCGATGGCGATATCCTTCAGCATCAGATTCATCCAAAAGCCCTGATGCATTTTGCCCGACAGGATATTGTCCGGCAGGGTGATCTCGGTGGCGTAACTGCGCCCGGAGCTCTTCTGCATGATCGCCACCGCGTCGCCCGGCGCCACGCCGTTCTTGACCAGCAGGGACACCACTTCGAAGGTCGCCAGACGGCACACCAGGTTCAAGAGATTGTTGCCGGCCTTCACCGCATGCCCGGCGCCGGTACCGCCGGCATGAAAGATGTTCGGGCTGATCGCTTCGAGCACCGGCAGGATGCGGTCGAACTCGGCCTGCGGCGCGCCGACCATAATGGCGATGGTGCCTTCGTTGGCGCCGCGCGGGCCTCCGCTGACCGGCGCGTCGATGAGACCTATTTGCCGCGCCCCGAGCGTCTCGGCCATGGCCCGGGTCTTGACCGGATCGCCGGTCGTCATATCGGCGATCAGGCCGCCGGGCGCCATCGATTGCGCCAGGCCGCTGTCGCCGAAGATCGCGTCATGAACATCGTCGGAGCTCGGCAGGCAGGTGAACACGATATCGCATTCGGCCGCGAGATCGGCTGGGCTCGCGGCAGCGGTGGCGCCAAGCTCGACCAGACGAGCGACCGCCTCCGCGCTCAGATCGTAGACCGTCAAGGGATGACGCAGCCGCAATCGCCCGGCAAGCGGACCGCCCATATTTCCCAGCCCGACATATCCGATGCGCATCGACTCTCTCCGCAATATTCGATCATACGTATTCGCGGCCACAATATGGCCCCGGACAGGTTCTTATAACCGATTGATCTTACTTGGAAGATTGGTAGGCGCGACAGGAATCGAACCTGTGACCCTCTGATTAAAAGTCAGATGCTCTGCCAACTGAGCTACGCGCCCCCGAGAGGTGCGACACCATATGGATTGGCCGTGTCGCGGTCAAGAATGGGCTGGGCTAAACCGGCTCGATATCGCCGCTTTCTTGAAGGGCAAGGAAGCTGTCGGCGAACTCGGTGAGGCTGCCGGCGGCGATGGCGGCACGGAGATTCGCCATCAGTGACTGATAGAAATAGAGATTGTGCTGGGTCAGCAAAATCGGCCCGAGCATCTCGTCGCAGCGGAAGAGATGGTGGAGATAGGCGCGGCTGTAATGGGTGCAGACCGGGCAGGCGCACGCCGCATCCAACGGGCGTGGATCGTCGGCATGGCGCGCATTGCGGATATTGACAGCGGCGCGGGCGGTGTAGCCGCGCCCGGTGCGCCCGGAGCGGGTCGGCAGCACGCAATCGAACATATCGACGCCGCGCTGCACCGCCTTGACCATATCGTCCGGCTTGCCGACGCCCATCAGGTAGCGCGGGCGGTCTTCGGGCAGCGCACCTTCGAGACCGTCGAGCACCTGGAGCATCAGCTCCTGCCCCTCGCCCACCGCGAGCCCGCCGATGGCATAGCCGTCGAACCCTATATCGCCGAGCGCCGCCGCCGATTCGGCGCGCAAATCCTCGAACACGCCGCCCTGGACGATGCCGAACAGCGCATGGCCGGGGCGTTTCTCGAAGCGCTCGCGGCAGAGCGCGGCCCAGCGCATGGAACGGCGCATGGAGGCCGCCGCCTCGGCTTGCGGCACCGGATAGGGCGTGCATTCGTCGAGCACCATGGTGATGTCGCTGCCGAGCGCGTGCTGGATCTCGACCGCGCGCGCCGGGGTGAGGCGGTGGCGCGCACCGTCGGTATGGGCGCGGAACTCGACGCCGTCTTCGTCGATCTCGCGGATCTTGGAGAGCGACATGATCTGGAAGCCGCCGGAATCGGTGAGGATCGGCCCGGACCAGTTCATGAATTTATGCAGGCCGCCAAGCTCTTGGATACGCTCCGCGCCGGGGCGGAGCATCAGATGATAGACATTGCCGAGCAGGATTTCCGCCCCCGTCGCGGCCACCGCCTCGGGATGCATGCCCTTGACGGTCGCCGCCGTGCCGACCGGCATGAAGGCGGGGGTCTGGACACTGCCATGGGCGAGTTCCAACCGCCCGGTGCGGGCGGCACCGTCATGCGCTGTAATCTCGAACGGTATGGCGCTCATGAATTCAACGCATCCTCCGTGCGGTGCAACAGACAGGCATCGCCATAGGAATAGAAGCGGTAACCCTCGGTGATCGCATGAGCATAAGCCGATTGCATGCGTTCCATTCCGGCAAAGGCGGAGACCAGCATGAACAGGGTCGAGCGCGGCAGGTGGAAATTGGTCATCATCAGATCGACGGCCTTGAAGCGGTAGCCGGGCACGATAAAGAGGTCGATCTCGCCTGAAAAGGCCGAAAGCCGGCCCGCATCGCCGGCGGCGCGCTCGAGAATACGCATGCTCGTGCTGCCGACGGCGACAACACGCCCGCCGGCCGCCCGCGCCGCGTTGATGCGCGCCGCCGCGCCGGCGTCGAGTTCGCCCCACTCGCCATGCATGACGTGATCCTCGGTGTCCTCGGCGCGCACCGGCAAAAAGGTGCCAGCGCCGACATGGAGCGTGATGAATTCGCGCGCCACGCCACGCGTGTCCAGCGCGGCGAACAGTTCCGGCGTCATATGAAGGCCCGCCGTCGGCGCGGCGACGGCGCCGTCCTTGGCGGCGTGTAGGGTCTGATAATCCGCCTTGTCGCGTAGGTCCGCGCCATCCTCGCGCGGGATATAGGGCGGCAGCGGCGGCGTGCCGTGGCGCTCCAGCGCGGCGCGTAGATCGGCGCCGCGCAGATTGAAATCGAGGCGCACCTCGCCGCCCTCGCGCGCCAGAACCTTCGCCGTCAAATCTTCGGCGAAGATGATTTCCTGGCCCGCCTTGAGACGCTTGGCGGGCCGCGCAAAGGCATCCCACATGCCATCGCCCTGCATGTGGTGGAGCGTTATCTCGATACGCGCTTCGCCGCGCCGGCCGGTGAGCCGCGCCGGCAGCACGCGGGTGTCGTTCAGCACCTCGCCGGGCGCGAGCAACGCCGGCAAATCGCTGACGACGCAATCGTTTAACCCGTCGGGGCCGATTTCGAGCAGGCGGGCGGAATCGCGCGGGGATACGGGCCGGGCGGCGATGCGCTCGGGCGGCAGTTCAAAATCGAAAAGATCGACCCGCATGATATCGAGGGCCCGCGTGGCGCGGCCCGGCGCGCCTCAGGCTCCGCTTTGGTAGCGCGCCACCAGGCGGGTGGCGACCTCGGGGGAGACGAAGCTGGAGATGTCGCCGCCAAGCTCGGCGATCTCCTTGACGAAGCGTGACGAGATGAACTGGTGGCTTTCCGAGGCCATGAGAAAGACGGTCTCCACGTTCGGGTTGAGACGCGCGTTCATGCCGGTCATCTGGAATTCGAAATCGAAATCGGACACCGCACGTAAACCCCGCACGATGACCGCGGCATTCATATCCTCGGCGAAATGCATGAGCAATTTGTCGAAAGCGCGCACTTCGATGCGCCCGCCGTCAGGATCGAATTGGCGAAGATCGCCGCGCGCCATCTCGATCCGCTCGTCGAGCGTAAAGGCCGGCCCCTTGCCGGCGTTCGACGCCACGCCGAGGACCAGCTTGTCGACGATGCGAAGCGCGCGGCGCACGATATCGCAATGGCCCGAGGTGATGGGATCGAAGGTCCCGGGATAAATGCCGATGCGCTCGTTACTCATGCTTCAGCCTCGCCTTCGCCCTCGACATCGCCCTCGCCAACGCCCTCACCGGCGGCCGGTGCGTCTTCGCCCTCCGCCTCGTCATCGCCGGCGGCGCTCTCGCCGAGATGGGCGACCGACACCACCCGGCCGTCTTCCGCCAGCCGGAAAACGCGCACGCCGCGCGCGGCGCGCCCGACCTTGCTGATATCGCCGACCGCGCAGCGGATCAACTGGCCGCCATCGGTGACCAGCATGATCTCATCCTCGTCGGCGACGGGGAAGGCGGCGACCACCGCGCCCTTCTTGCCGACATCGATATTGATCACGCCCTTGCCGCCGCGTTTCGTCACGCGATAGTCATGCGCCGAGGAGCGCTTGCCATAACCGTCGTCGCGCACGGAGAGAATGAATTGCTCGTCCGCCACGAGCGCGGCGCGGCGTTCGGCGCTCAGCTCGGGCACTTCGTCGTCGCGCTTGCGGCCGAAATAGCCGTCGCGCTCCTCAGACGTAACGCCGGTATGGTGCAGGATCGTCATGGAAATCAGCCGGTCGCCCTTCTCCAAATTCATGCCGCGCACGCCTTGCGAGCTGCGGCCCTTGAAGAGGCGCACCTCCGGCACCTGGAAGCGGATGCATTTGCCGCCGGCGGCGGCGAGCAGCACATCGTCATCTTCGCCGCAGAACTGCACGCCGACGATGCTGTCGCCGTCGTCGAGCTTCATGGCGATCTTGCCGTTCACCATGACGCTGCGGAAATCATCGGCCGAGTTGCGCCGCACATAACCGGACGCGGTGGCGAACATGAGCTGGCTGTCGGCCCAGCTCTCCTCATCCTCGGGCATCGGCAGAAGGTGGGAAATGGTCTCGCCCTCGGCGAGCGGCAACAGATTAATGAGCGCCTTGCCGCGCGCCTGGGGCTCGGCCAGCGGCAGGCGGTAGACCTTGAGCTTATAGACCTTGCCCGCGCTCGAGAAGAACAGCACCGGCGTGTGGGTGTTGAGCACGAAGACGCGATTGACGAAATCCTCGTCGCGCACGCGCATGCCGGCGCGGCCCTTGCCGCCGCGGCGCTGGGCGCGGTAGGTCGAGAGCGGCACGCGCTTGATATAGCCGGCATGGCTGAGGGTGACGACCATCTCCTCGCGCTGGATCAGGTCTTCCACGTCATGCTCGAACTCCTGCTCCACGAGGGTGGTGCGGCGTTCGTCGGCGAATTTATCGCGCGCCTCGCGCAGGCCCGCGCGCAGCACCTCGCGGAGCTTCTCCTTGTCGCGCAGGATTTCGATATAGCGTTTGATGTCATCGACGATAGCGCGCAGCTCGTCGCCGAGCTTATCGCGCTCCATCGCCGTCAGGCGTTGCAGACGCAGCTCCAGGATCGCCTTGGCCTGGTCTTCCGACAGGCGGCAGGTGCCGTCCTTGGCGACCGACTGGCGCGGATCGGCGATCAGCTCGATCAGCGGCTTTGCGTCCTTGGCCGGCCAATCGCGCGAGGTCAGCGATTCGCGCGCGCTGACCGGATCCTTGGCCTTGCGAATCAGCGCGATGATCGGGTCGATATTGGCCACCGCGATGGCGAGGCCGGCGAGGATATGCGCCCGGTCGCGCGCCTTGCCGAGAAGATAGACGGTGCGCCGGGTGATGACCTCTTCGCGGAAGGCGACGAAGGCGGCGATCACCTCCAGGAGGTTCATGATACCCGGCTTGCCGCCATTGAGCGCCAGCATATTGACGCCGAAGCTCGTCTGCAGCGAGGAATAGCGGTAGAGCTGGTTGAGCACCACTTCGCCGATCGCATCGCGCTTGAGCTCGATCACCACGCGCACGCCGTCGCGGTCGGATTCGTCTCTGAGATCGCTGATGCCTTCGATCTTCTTTTCCTGCACCAGCTCGGCGATGCGCTCCAGCATGCGCGACTTGTTGACCTGATAGGGGATTTCCGTGACCACGATGGCTTCACGGTCCTTGCGGATTTCCTCGATGGTGGCGCGGGCGCGCACGATCACCGAGCCGCGCCCGGTGTGATAGGCCTGGCGGATGCCGGCGCGGCCCAATATGTGGCCGCCGGTGGGAAAATCCGGCCCCTCGATATGTTCCATCAGGCCGTCGATGGAGATATCCGGATCGTCGACATAGGCGAGGCAGGCATCGACCACCTCGCCGAGATTGTGTGGCGGAATATTGGTTGCCATGCCAACGGCGATGCCGCTCGCGCCATTGACCAGGAGATTGGGATATTCCGCCGGCACGACGGTCGGCTCGAACGCGGATTCGTCGTAATTGGCCTGAAAATCGACGGTTTCCTTGTCGAGATCGGCCAACAGCGCATGGGCCGAGGGCGCCATGCGCACTTCGGTGTAGCGCATGGCGGCGGGTGGGTCGCCGTCCATCGAGCCGTAATTGCCCTGGCCGTCGAGGAGCGGCAGACGCATGG
>CAZUVO010000003.1:28773-45212 GCA_964623955.1 uncultured Rhizobiaceae bacterium | reverse complement strand
ATCTTGGCGATCTGGCCGACCGCGCTGCCGACCGAGCCTGCAGCGGTCGAGACCACCACCGTCTCGCCGGCCTGGGGGGCGCCGAGATCGAGCAGGCCGAAATAGGCGGTGATGCCGTTGACGCCGAGCACACCAAGGCTGGCGGAGAGGGGCGCGTCCGCGAAGTCATGTCGGTACGTCACCTTGCCGCCATGGATTGCGGCATAGTCGCGCCAGCCGAACAGGCCGCACACCTGATCGCCGGTTGCATAATCGGGATGCCGCGATTGGACCACCTCGCCGGCGGCGAAGGAGCGCATGGTCTCGCCGATGGCGACCGGCTCGGAATAATTCGCCGCCGCATTGACCCAGCCGCGCATCGCCGGGTCGACCGACAGGAACTTGTTGCGGACGAGAATATCGCCGTCGCCCACCTCCGGCATCGCTGCGTCGCGCAAAGCGAAATGCCGCGCCTCGGGAATGCCCTCCGGCCGCTCGGCGAGAAAGACTTCCCGGTTGCCCGCGCCCGTCATTGCCTAGGCCCGGCCCCGCACCCGGCGGAAAATATCGACCAGCATGGGCTGATCGAACACATGGCCGTCATCGGTCTTGCACGCTTCGAAATTGCGCCGCACCTCGTCCTGCTCGATCAGCTCACGCGGGATCGGGTTGTAGGAGAGGGAGGAGAATTTGTTCACCATGGCATCGAAATTCTCATGCCGGGGATACTGCATATAGAGATAGCGCTCGCTTTCCGCGAACAGCGGACCGGCGCTCTTTTCCAAAGCCTGCTGCGCCAGGGTGCGGACCTCGAATTCGTCATTGAAGGGCCGCATCATCTTGAAGTGGCTGCCCTCCAGGCCCGGCTCGGCGACATAGAGAAACCCGTCCGGCTTGAGCACCCGGGCGGCCTCGGCAAGGGCCGGGGCCATCAGTTCGCGCGGCACATGATGCAGCGAGCGGAAGAACAGCACGCCGTCGGCGCTGGCGTCTTCGGCGGGCAGCGCCTCGGCGCCGGCCTCGACAAAGCTGACGCCCGGCACCGGGTCCGCGCCGCGATTCTTCTCCGCTTGCGCCGCATCGGGTTCGACCGCGAGCACCCTCGCGCCGCGCTCCGCCAGGGCGCGCGCCGTGTCGCCGGCGGCGCATCCCGCTTCGATCAGATCGAGGCCGGCGATATCGACAATCGCCGCCAGCGCCTCCAAATCGTTCAACTCGCCCAATTCTTTTCGCATGTCCGCACAATCCGTACTCGCGGGTTCGCCGTCAACCGGCTATTTTCGCGACACAAGACGGCCCGAATGGTGCAGTATAAGAACCCCCTTACGGGCAAGGTGAGATGACAGAAGAAAATACCAACCGGCATCCGCTCGCGGATCTTCTGAACAAATATCGCTATCTCGGCGTGGCGATCGCCTTTATCGGCGGCATCGCCCTCATACTCATCTTTCTCAAGGACGTCATATTCCGCGGCGGCGGCGAGACCACGCTCGGCCTCAATTCCTTCATCGCCATTTTTGCCGTCGGCCTGTTGATCATTTTCGCCATCGTCGTCGACGCCCGCGCCAAGAACCGCGCGCTCTCCGAACGCGCCGACAAGCTCGGCGATATGGCCAAGCGCATGCATACCGCGATGGAAGAGATCAACGCCGCCAATGAAGAGCTTGCCCGCGCCCGCCTGCAGGCGGATTTCGCCAATCAGGCCAAGTCGGAATTTCTGTCGAAGCTGAGCAATGAAATCGGCGCGCCCATCAAGGCGATCCTGAGCGATGCCCTGAAGTTGCGCGGCGCTCCGGGGTTGAGCGAGGGCGACAAGCACATTATCGACGATCTCGCGCTCAACGGGGTCAATCTCTCCTCCATCATCGCCGATGTGTTGGAAATCGCCCGGATGGAGGCGGAGGGCTCGAACTTCACCCCTGCCGATTTCGACCTGGGCGAATTGATCGACGGCCTCGAAAACGACATCGGCGGCCAGGCCGCCGGACGCGGCAAGAGTTTGGATTTCGATATTCAGCCGCGGGTTCGCGGCCAAGTTAACGGCGACGCCGATCTGTTGCGCGGCGTGCTGGAGTTTTTATTGTCGAATGCCGTCGACACCAATGAAGAGGGCGCGGTGCGCTTCACGGTATCGCTTGACGATGATGGAATGCACGCCTTCGAGGTGCGCGACCGCGGCCAGACCTATTCCGCCGATATGCTGGCCGACATCCTGCAGCCCTTCCACCAGAACGAAGGCGAGCGGATCAAGGGAGCGACGGGTCTCGGCCTCGCCATTGCCGACAAGAGAATTACCGATATGGGCGGCGAGTTGAGTATCCGCTCCGAAGAGGGCGAAGGCTGTATCTTCGCGTTTCAGGTCCGGCTCTCCGCTGCCGCCGCCGCCGGCGCCGAAGCCACCACTGCCGCCGAAGCCACCACCGCCGCCGCCGCCGACGATTAACCGCCACGCAAGCAGGACCATGCCGAAATTCGCCGCCAATCTGAGCTTTCTCTTTCAGGACCTCGATTTTTACGACCGCTTCGCCGCCGCCGCCGATTGCGGCTTCGGCGCGGTGGAGTATCTCTTCCCGTATGATTATCCGCCGGACAAGCTGAAGGAAACGCTGAACCAACACGGCTTGCAGCAGGCGCTGTTTAATCTGCCGCCGGGCGATTGGGATGCGGGCGAGCGCGGGCTTGCCGCCCTGCCGGGGCGCGAGGATGATTTTCGCGCGGCGGTGACGCTGGCCGGCGATTATGCCGAGGCGCTCGGCTGCGAGCGGCTCCATGTGATGGCGGGGATCGTGCCCGAGGGTGCCGACCGGGCGGCCTATGAGGCGTGCTATATCGCCAACCTCCGCCATGCCGCCGATAGCTTCAAGGCGCGCGGCATCCGCACACTGATCGAGCCGTTGAATCATTTCGATATGCCCGGCTATCTGCTGAACGGTTCCGAGCAGGCGCGGGAGATTATCGCGGCGGTCGGGAGCGACAATCTTTTTCTGCAATATGACGTCTATCATCTGCAGATCATGGAAGGGAATCTCGCCTACAGCTTCGAGCGCCTTCTCGACATTATCGGCCATGTCCAGATCGCCGGCGTGCCCGGGCGCTTCGAGCCGGTGGTGGGCGAGATCAACTATCCCTATCTCTTCCAGCTCTTCGACCGGCTCGGCTATGACGGCTGGGTCGGCTGCGAATACCGCCCCGAGGGCGACACCCGCGCGGGCTTCGGCTGGGCCGCGGAGTACGGCATCGGTTAGTCGCGTTTTCGCCGCATAGCCGTCGGCAGCCCGCGGGCGTTCGCATTGCCATCCACGCCGGATAGAAATTCCGGGAAAGGAGCGCAGCAGTGCCGGATTTAACGATGTTCCGCCGATTGCCCGCCCTAGGGTTGACCTTGCTCATCGTCATCGGCCTCGTCATCGCGGCATGCGCCGGGCCGGCCAAGGTCGAGGTTCCGCCCGCCGCCGGCATCGCCACCCAGTTCGACGCGGCCGAGAGCGGCGCGGCGGCGCGCCTCGCCGCCAGTGTGCGCTTTCAAACCATCTCGCGCGGCCCCGGCGCGCCGGTCGCGGGCGAAGCGTTCCTCGGCCTGCATGAATTTCTCGCCGAGAGCTATCCGAGAACCCACGCCACGCTCGCGCGCGAGACCGTCGGCGGTTACAGCCTGCTCTATACCTGGCGCGGCCGCGACGCCGCGCGCGCGCCGATCCTGCTGCTGGCGCATATGGACGTGGTTCCGGTCGAGCCCGGCAGCGAAGCGGCGTGGCACCAGCCGCCTTATTCGGGCGAGATTTCGGACGGCCACATCTGGGGCCGCGGCACGCTCGACGACAAGGTGTCCGTCCTCGGCACCCTGGAAGCGATAGAACTGTTGCTGGCCGATGGCTTCGTGCCCGAGCGCACGGTCTATCTCGCCTTCGGCCATGACGAAGAGATCGACGGGCGGGCCGGCGCGGGCAAAATCGCATCGCTCCTCGCCGAGCGCGGCGTGCGGCTCGCCTTCACTCTCGACGAGGGCGGCATCATCGGGCACGACCTGGTGCCCGGCGTGGCGCCGCCGGTGGCGCTCATCGGCGTCGCCGAGAAGGGCTATATTTCGCTCAAACTCAGCGCCGGGACGGAGGATTGCGGCCATGCCTCCATGCCGCCGAAGACCACCGCCATCGGCCGCCTCGCCGGCGCCATTCACCGGCTCGAGAACAATCCGATGGCGGCCAATCTCGCGCCGCCGGTGACCGATATGTTCGACCAACTGGCGCCCGAGATGCCGTTCATCCTGCGTCTCGCGGTGAGCAATCGCTGGCTGTTTTCGGGTTTGGTGACGTCGCGGCTTTCCGAAGCGCCCGCGTCGGACGCGGCGATCCGCACCACCACCGCCGTCACCATGTTCAACGCCGGCGTCAAGGAGAATGTGCTGCCCTGCACCGCCGAAGCGGTCGTCAACTTCCGTATCCTGCCCTCGGACTCGATCGCTTCGGTCACCGCGCATGTCCGCGAGATGATCGACGATCCGCTGATCGAAATAAGCCGGCATGGCACCGCCGACGAGCCGTCGCCGGTCGCCGATATTCAATCGCCGGGGTTCCGCACGCTGCAGGAGACGGTTGGCCAGATCTTCCCCGACGCTCTGCCGGCGCCGCATCTGGTGATCGCCGCCACCGACAGCAAACATTTCACAGGAATCGCCGAGAACACTTACCGCTTCCTGCCGATCCGCCTCGGCCCGGACGACACGCCGCGAATTCACGGCACCAACGAACGCATCTCGCTGGAGAATTACGGCGAGGTCATCCGTTTCTATACGCAATTCCTGATCAACGCGGCGCGTTAACAAATCGGCGGCGTGCTCAGTCCTTTTTGCGCTTGCCGACGTTTGGGATGATCGAGCGCCGCCGGGGCGGCGCGCTCGGCGGCTTTTCCCCCACCCAGGGGCCGTCGACTTCCGGCCCCCAGGGATTCGGCCCCTCCGGCTCTGCCTCCACCTCCACGGCGGCGGGGGCGGTGATGCTGTCGGGATGGGCGGTCTGATTGAGATGGCCGGTGCCGAACAGCTTCACATGGCGCCGTTTGAACGCCAGCACCAGCGCCATGCCGACGGCAAAGCCGCCGATATGGGCCCACCAGGCGATATTGCCGCCGCCGCCGAGATTGGCGACCTGCATGAAGATCCATATGCCGAGCACGATGAAGGCGGGCAGCGGGATCAGCATGTAAAAGGCGAAGACCATCACCTTGGCGCGCGGATAGAGCAGGAGGTAGGCGCCGAGCACGCCGGAGATCGCGCCGCTCGCGCCGATCGTGGGAATCGTCGAGTTGGGCTCGATGCCGGCATTGATCAGCGCCGCCCCGACACCGCACAGCAGGTAAAAGACGAGGAAGCGCCAATGCCCCATGGCGTCCTCGATATTGTTGCCGAAGACCCAGAGAAACAGCATGTTGCCGATCAGGTGCCACCAGCCGGCATGGAGAAATTGCGACGTGACGACGCTGAGGAAATCGATGCTGTCGGGCAGAATCGCATGGTCGGCGAAAATGTCCTTGATCTGGAAAACGACCGCCGGAATGGCGCCCAGCGCGAACTTGGTCCGCCCCTGCATTTCCTCCGGCAGCGCCAGGACGATCACAAACACCAGCACATTGGCGGCGATCAGCGCATAGGTCACATAGGGCGTTATGTGGGTCGGGTTGTTGTCCTTGATCGGCAGCATGGGCGGCGCCGCTAGGTGGGGCGCCCGGACATATCGCTGAACACGGCCTGGCGTTTGACCACCAGGCAGCGCGCCATGATGTCGTGCAGGCCCTGCTTGCGCGCGGTGAAGGCGACGGCGATACAGGCGCCGAGCGAAATCAGCCCAATCACCAGGTCGAGAATGGGGATCGTGTTGATCAGGCCGGGCAGCCACAGCGGCCAGGCGCGGTAGCCGGCGGTGATCAGCTTTATCTTGTCGCCATTATAGTCGCACACCTTGATACTGAAGGCGCGCTTGCCGAGCGTCGCCTGGGCCGAGCTGCTTTCCTGCAGCGCGAAATAAATCAGCGTCCCGATACCGACGACGAGCAATCCCAACAGAGACGGCACATAGGATGTCAGCGTTTGGCCGGAATCCGGATCCATTACCGTCGAGCGGATCAGCAAATCGTCCCAAACAAAGAACGCGACCAGCAGATAGGTGACGTAAATGATCACCGCGTCGAGAATCCACGCGCCGGCGCGGCGCCAGAATCCGGCGAACGGGTTGCCCATATGGGTCGGGACGTCGTTGGCGCTCATGGCTCTAGTATCCGGGGCCCGTCGACGGGCGGTTAAGCATCGGCATAGTCTTCAATATAGGCACGGATGATCGAATCCAAATCCCCATCCGCCGGCAATCCCAGGACGAGCGCGCGCGGCGCCTCCTCGCGGCCGGGCCAGCCGTCGCATATCGCCTGAATCGCCGGGTCGGGCGCTGAAATGATGTCGCCGAGCGGGCGGTTTCCCGCCACCCGCTTGAGCCCTTCGATCATCTCCGCCACGGTCAGCGATATGCTCGGCAGATTGATCGAGCGGTCGTCGCCGACGGCCTCGCTATCGGCCTCATGCAGGGCGATGACGCCGTCGACGATGGTGCGATAACCGGACACCGCCATGCGCGTCTCGTGACTGACCGGCAGTTCATAATCGACGCCCGAAAGCGGCTCGCGGAAGACGCCGCTGGCAAAGCCTGAGGCCGCCTTGTTGGGCTTGCCCGGGCGGATGATGACGGTTGGCAGGCGTGCGCCGCGGCCGTCGAGAAAGCCCTTGCGGTGGTAATCGTTGAGCAGCAATTCATTGACCACCTTGGTCATGCCGTAGGTCGTCATCGGCGTGATCTTGGTGTCGTCGGAGACCGTATCGGGCATGGCCGAGCCGCCGAACACGGCGAGCGAGCTGGTAAAGACGACGCGCGGCAGACCCGGCTGGGCGCGCGCCGCCTCCAGCACATTGAGGCCGCCGTCGAGATTGACCTTGAGGGCGAGATCGAAATCCTGCTCGGCGCCGGCGCTCACCACCGAGGCGAAGTGAAAGACCGACAGCGAATCGCCCTGGATGAGCCGCGTCACAAGGTCGCGGTCGGATATGTCGCCGGCGATGATCTCGACCCGCCCGTCGAGCCCGTCGGGGCGTTCCGGCGGGGTGACGGCATCGAACAGGATCATCTCTTCCACCGGCTCGGCCGCGCCGGAAGCGCCGATCAGCGCGCCGCGCGCGAGAATGGCGCGGGCCAGCCTCAGTCCGAGAAATCCGGTGCCGCCGGTAATTACCACTTTCATATCGAGCAACCTTTTCGTTCTTTTCGGTGTTCGCGAAACGGCGCCGAGAATATATCAGCCCGGCCCCGGGGGACAGCGCGATCGCCCGCCTTGATTCCACCGGTTGCCGCGCCCTAGTCTGGGGTTCCACCGTTACGAAGGAGAATAGCGTGGCCAGCTCTCACGACCTTGGACCCAATAGCCCGCTGATCGGCCAGGCCGGATCGCGCGCGCGCCTGATGACGCCGGCGCTGGTGCTCGACCTCGATGCCATGGAACGCAATATCCAGCGCATGAAGGAATATGCCGCCGCGCACGGGATCGGGCTCAGGCCGCATTGCAAAACCCATAAGAGCCTTGCCGTGGCGCGGCTGCAGATCGAGGCCGGCGCGAACGGTATTTGCGCGGCGACCCTGGGCGAGGCGGAAGTCATGGGCGGCGGCGGCATCCCCGGCGTGCTGGTGACCTCGCCGATCATCGCCGATGTGAAAATCGACGCCCTCATGGCGCTTAACGCCAAGGCCGACGGGCTGATGCAGACGCTCGACAACATGGATAATTTGCGTGCGCTAGACGCCGCCGCCGGCGCGGCCGGCCGGCCCTTGAACGTGGTTATCGATGTCGATGTCGGCCTGCACCGCACCGGCGCGGGCGTCGCCGAGGCGGTGGCCCTGGTCGAAGCCGCCGTGGTGGCGGACAATCTCACCTATTGCGGCGTGCAGGGCTATGCCGGTCACATCATGCATATCGAGGAATTCACCGAGCGGCGCGACACCAATATCGCCCATACCAAGCCGCTCAACGATGTCTGCGCCGCGCTCGGCGAGAAGGATCTGACGCCTGCCATCGTCACCGGCGCCGGCACCGGCACTTACGATATCGATGCCAAGCTCGGCGTGATGAGCGAAATGCAGGTCGGCTCCTACGCGGTGATGGATGTGGAATATCGCGACGTGCATTGCGAGGGCGGCGGCGGCTGGCTGTTCGAGCCTGCGCTCTTTGTCCGCGCCACCGTGGTGAGCGCCAATCATGACGGCCATGCGACGATCGACGCCGGGCTCAAATGTTTCGCCACCGACGGGCCATTGCCGGATTTCGCCTCCGGCGCGCCCCTCGGCGCGAGCTATGGCTATTTCGGCGACGAGCACGGCCGCATCGCTTTCGCCCAGGCGAACGAACGCCTGGCGCTGGGCGACGCGGTGGAGTGCATCGTTCCCCATTGCGACCCGACGATCAATCTGCACGATCTCTATCACTGCGTGCGGGGCGACACGCTGGTCGATATCTGGCCGGTGGATGCGCGCGGGCGGCACTGACTTTTTGGTCACTGTTTCGGCCGGTTGCACGTGCCGCCGGTCGGTGAAAAGATGCGAGGGCGCGTCTAATCGAGACGCAGCTAAGGAGGAGTGAACATGTCGAGATTGCGGAGTTTCGCCGGCGCGGTGGCGGGCGCCGTCCTGGTTTTGATCGCCGGAGCCTCTGTCGCGGCCGATGCGCCGGTGCGGGGCGAGGGCATGCAGCCCGGACTGAATATCGACTATTACTACGGCGATTTTAACCATGTTGATAAAGTGGCGGAATTTGCCGCGCATAAGGATTCCATTCCGGGCGAGCCGCTGTCCCATGTCGATTTTCGTGGCGGCGATGGCAAGCCGGTTCTCAACCAGAAGCACAAGAATTTCGTTGCCGCTGTCATCACCGGATTTGTGCATTTTTCGAGCCCGGGCACCCATATGATCCGGGTTCGTTCGAATGACGGTGTCCGCGTCGCGATCGGTGGCCTCACCGTGCATGAAGATCCGAAGCCCCATGCCAACCGCCTGTCCGAACCGGTGCCGGTAAAAGTAAGCCAAGCCGGCTGGCTGCCCATCGAAATCATCTATTACGAGCGCAAGGGAAGCTGGGCGCTCGAAGTGTTGTGGCAGGACGGCGGCGATTTCAAAGCCATCCCGGAGACGCATTTTGCCCGCTGAGGATGGCGCGACGGCGCGGGGAATTTTCAGACTTGGTGGTAATTGAGGAATCGCCATGGCAAAGGCGATAGTCTGGAGTCACCGTAATCCCGGAGGGGTATAAACCGCTCGTTGGGAGGAAGAATTTTGCCCGCCCGCCAAGGGCAGGCTGTGGAGGCAATAAGGAGAGGTAACATGTCGAAAGAAACCACAAAACGCAGTGGCTTTACCCGCAGGCAAGCGCTTAAGGCGGGCGCGGCGGGTGCCGCGTTCACGGCGGCCGCGGGCATCGGGCCGAGCTGGCTCAAGCAACGCGGGGCCTGGGCGGCCGATCTCGCCCCGGGCATGACCGGCGGCCCCACCGGCTTCGCCGGCGCCGAGCGCTATCAGTATGACGACACCATGTCGGAAGGGCGCGCCGTTGCCGCGGCACGCAAGCTGAAAGCCGAAGGCAAGGCGCCTGACGTGCTGAGAATTCTCATGACCGACGGCGCCATCGGCCATTTCACCAAACCCGTGGCCGGCCGACGGCCCGACGCTGCAATCGATCTGGGAGCGCGAAACCGGCATCAAGATCGAGTTCTTCAGCGTCTCGCCGCAGGAACAGTTCAACAAGGTGATCCAGGACGTGACCACCAGCTCGGCCTCCTATGACGTCTATACCTTCGGTTATGCGGCGATGGGCGATCTGTCGGAAGCCAACGGCATCGTGCCGCTCGGCGAATGGATCGATCGGCACGGCGCCGACTTCGCCGATTCCAGCCGCGGCATGCCGACGACGGAATCATACGACATGCTCTACAAATATGGCGGCGAGCCGATGTCGGTGTGTTACGACGGCGACGCGCAAGTGTGGGTCTACCGCAAGGATCTCACCGAGGATCCGACCCACAAGGCGGCCTTCGCCGACAAATATGGCTGGGAGCCGGGTCCGCCCAAGACCTGGGAGCAAACCGACCAGCTGGCGGAATATTACACCGGCACGGGCACCCCGGAAATGCTCGGCAATGGCAACATGATGAGCCATTTCTGGGGCGTTAGCACCTGGTACAACCGCTATGTCAGTAAGGACAATCCGAACCAGCATCTGTTCGACGATTCGGGCAACCCGCTGATCAATTCGGATGCCGGTATTCAGGCGACGGAAGAGCATAAGAAGAGCCTGGAGTGGTCCGACAAGGGCGGTCTCGCCTGGCAATGGGGCGAATATTACGGCGCCATGGGGGCCGGCAACTCCTTCATGCTCGGGACGTTCTCGAACTGCCCGAAATTCCTCGATGTCCCGGGATCCGCGATCGAAGGCAAGATGGGTTCGTTCCTGCCGCCGGGCCATGCCCATGGCGGCGACCTGGTGCGCCGCTCGACCATCTATCTCGGCAACAATGGCGGCGTGTCGAGCCAGAGCCAGTACCAGGAACTCGCCTATCTCTGGCTGCAATGGTCGGGCTCGACCCGCATTTTCAGCCTGTTGACGGGCAATCCGGGCGGCTTCTTCGATCCGTTCCAGCTCGCCAACTTCCAGGATCCGCTGGTCATCCAGTCGTACCACGATTACCACGTGCCGATTATCGAAGGCACCGTGGCGCGTGCCGTTCCGACCATCGCCATCCCGGGCCAGTTCGCCATGCACAATACGCTGAGTGAAAATCTGGTGGCGGCGATGACGGGCGACAAGACAGCCAAGGAAGCGATGGACGACACCGCCAAGTCGTGGAAGAAGCATCTCAAGAAGAAGGGTGAGGACAAGATGATCGGCCTCATCAACGCAGCCAAATCCGGCTGGTCGACGGTTATCGACAAGGCCTGATCAAGAGGCCGCGCGACACCGGTTTCCGCCGGGCGATGCGCCAATCCGTAGTGCATCGCCCGCGCGGAGATTTCAAATTGGTCACACTGCGTGACCGTTTGGTGATTTCCTGAAGAACCAGAGTTCATGCTCAAGCCAACTCATTCATACATTTGGCGCTACGCGCTGATCCTGATCGCGGTCGGTTTGGCGCTGCTGCCGGTGGCGTGGATGGCAACCATGGCATTCAAGCCGCACACCGAATGGGCGACAAGCGCGGCGGATTTGCACTGGTGGCCGTACGAAGAAACCTGGGGCAATTTCGAATTTATTTTTACCGGCCAAACCGACGCGGTGAACATTACCCATGAGCGCACCGCCGGCAGGCCGATCCTCGCCAGCCTGGTTACCGCGCTGTTGGGCACGCTGATCGCGGTGGTCGCCGGAACCTTCGGCGCCTATGCCGTTTCGCGCTTCAAGGTCGGCGCCAATTTGCCGCTCGGCGTCTTGCAATTGCGCCTGTTCCCGCCGATGGCGGTGATGATCCCGGTGATGATCATGTGGGTCTTTATCGGCGCCATGGACACCTGGTGGGGCCTCTCCCTGATCTACGGCATCGTTACGCTGCCGTTCGCCTTTTGGCTGATGAAGACCTTTTTCGACGAGGTGCCACGCGAAATCGAGGAAGCCGCTCTGGTCGAGGGCTGTAGCTGGTTCCGCGTCTTTTGGAAAGTGACATTGCCGATGGTCAAGGCGGCGATCGCCAGCACGGCGCTCTTTGTCTTTATCCTCAATTGGAGCGACTATGTCATCGCGCTCCTGTTGACGCGCAAGGATTGGGTAACGATCCCGGTCTATATGAACTCGCTTTCCAATGCCATGTCGGGCCAAATGTACGGCGCCAAGGCGGCGCTCGGGCTCATCGCGGCCTTGCCGCCGGTGATATTCGGCATCGCCATCCAGAAATATCTCGTGCGCGGCCTCACCTTCGGAGCGCTCAAGCAATGACCGATACGGTCGCTGACACGTCGCCCGGTTTGCCGCCCCGGCCCGCGAAGTCCGGCCGCAAGAAGAAGGCGGCGCTCACGCCGCTGGAGCGCGAAGGCAAGAAATTGGGTCTCTACATGACCCTCCCGGCCCAGCTTCTGCTGCTGTTCATCGTCGCCTTTCCGCTCTGCATGCAAGTCTATGTCAGCCTGAGTTGGTGGACGCCGCTCGATGGCGTGAAATGGTACTACGCCTACGAAACGCTGAACTGGTTCGACAATTACGGAGAGATATTCGACGACTCGAAATTCTGGGGATCTCTCGCTCGTACCTTCCTCATCGTCGCCGTCGTGGTCCCGGTCGAGTTCCTGCTCGGCCTTGGTCTCGCCATCCTGTTCGCCGATAAGTTCCCCGGCAAGCGCATCTTCTATTCGATCATGCTGATGCCGATGATGATCGTTCCCGCCGTTGCCGGTTATATGTTCTTCATGCTGTTTCAGAGCTCGGGGCCGATCAACGACATTCTCAGCAGGGTCACCGGGAGCAAGATAGATACGCTATGGCTCGCCGATCCCGATCTCGCGATGATCTCCGTAATGATCGCCGATGTCTGGCAATGGACGCCGCTGATGTTCCTCATCCTGCTCGCCGGCATGGTCGGCGTGCCGGAGGATCAGATGAAGGCGGCGACGCTCCTCGGCGCCAATGCCTGGCACCGTTTCTGGCGCATCGTTCTGCCGCGCATGAGGACGGTGATGATCATCGCCCTGGTGATCCGCACGGTGGAGTGCTTCAAGATCTTCGATATTCTCTACGTCATGACCGGCGGCGGCCCCGGTGTCGCGACCAAATCGATCTCCGTCTATATCCTCGATCTCACCTTCAAGGATCTCGAATGGTCCTATGTCGCGGCGATCGGCCTCTTCATTCTGGTCTGTCTCAGCATCATCGCGGTGGTCGGCATCAACCGCATGCAGGCGGCGCAGAAGAAGGCGGAGGCCTGAGCCATGGCATCGATCGAGCTCCAGGGCCTGACCAAGAAATTCGGAGAGCTGATCGCCGTGAACGAGCTCGATCTCGATATTCCGGACAAGGAATTCGTCGCCCTCCTCGGTCCGTCGGGCTGCGGCAAGACAACGACCATGAACATGATCGCCGGCATCGAGACGCCGAGTGAAGGCGCGATCTTGTTCGACGGCCAAGACATGCGGACGGTTCCGGCGAACAAACGCGACGTCGGCTTCGTGTTTCAGAACTACGCCATCTTCACCCATATGACGGTGCGCAAGAATCTCGAATTCGGCCTCAGGGTGCGCGGCGTCGGCAGGGACGAAATTGCCCGACGCGTCGAAAGCATGGCCGAGCTGATGCGCCTCGAGGACCGGCTCGACTGGCGCACCAGCAAGCTCAGCGTCAACGAGCTGCAGAAGGTCGCCATCGGCCGCTCCGCCGTGACCGAGCCGGAGATTTTCCTGCTCGACGAGCCGCTCAGCAATCTCGACGCCGCGTTCCGCGCCTTCATGCGCACAGAGCTCAAGCATCTCCAGCACCAATTCCAGCAGACCATGGTCTATGTCACCCATGACCAGATCGAGGCGATGAGCCTGGCCGACCGCATCGCGGTGATGGATCTCGGCCTGTTGCAGCAATATGGCACGCCGAACGAGGTCTACAACAAGCCACGCAACACCTTCGTCGCCAATTTCATGGGCAGCCCGAGCATGAATCTGCTGACCTGCAATCTGACCGGCGGCGACGGCGCCTTCGGCCTCGATTTCGGCGCGGCCGGGGCGTCGGCGATCGATGACGGCGATCTGCAGCGGCGCTGCAAGAGCGCCAAGAACCCGGCAGTTGTCTTCGGCATGCGGCCCGAGGATATCGATATTCAGCCGCGCGAAGTCGGCCATCCCGGCCTCGACATGGAAGTGACCTTCGTCGAGCCCATCGGGCCGCGTACGGTGGTGCATCTCTCCGCCGGCGATCACCAGATCAAGGTGGCCAAGGACAAGCAATATCCCATCGAGCTCGGCGCCACGGTCAAGGCGGCCTTTCCCAAGGGACGCTGCCATATCTTCGACGCCGAATCCGGCGCCGCGATCGGCTTGGCGTAGGGCGATGGCGAGCCTCGAGCTGAACGGCATCAACAAGTCCTACGGCGACACCGTGGCGGTGGCCGATATCGATCTCAAGATCGAGGACAATGAGTTCTTCTGCATCTTCGGCCCGCCGAGCTGCGGCAAGACGACCATCCTCCGGCTGCTGCTTGGCCTGGTCGCGCCGGATTCGGGCGAGGTGCGCATCGGCGGCGAGGCGGTCACCCTGCTGCCGCCGAAGGACCGCAATCTCGCCATGGTGTTCCAGAACCTGGCGCTCTTCCCCCATATGACGACGCGGCAAAATCTCGCCTTCCCCCTGGCCGAGCGCAAGATGGACAAGCAGCAGATCGATGCCCGGGTCGAGCAGGTGGCGGAGGTGCTGCACATCACCCCGCTCCTCAAGAAACTGCCGGCGCATCTGAGCGGTGGCGAGCGGCAGCGCGTTGCCATCGGCCGGGCGCTGGTGCGCGACCCCGGCGCCTTCCTCATGGACGAGCCCATCGCCGCGCTCGATGCCCGTCTGCGCGAGGAAATGCGCGTCGAATTGAAGCGCCTGCAGCGCGAGCAGAACCACACCCTGGTCTATGTCACCCACGACCAAGAGGAGGCCATGTCCGTCGCCGACCGCATGGCGATCTTCGAGGGCGGGCGCATTCGCCAAATCGGCACGCCGGCGGAAATCTACAACCAGCCGAACAGCCGCTATGTCGCCGAACTGATCGGCTCGCCACCGATGAATTTTATCGAGGGAACGCTTTCAGGCGGCACCTTCCGGGCGGCGGAACAGAAAATCGAGATGAATTTCGAAAATGCCAATCAGGACGGCCCGGCGGTCCTCGCCATGCGTCCCGAGGATATCGAGATCCGCGGCGCCGATGAGGACGGTATCGAAGCCAAGGTCTATGAGGTCGAGCCGCTGGGCGCCTTCACCATCGTCGACATCATCATCGGCGAGAAAATTCTCAAGGTACAGGTCGCCGGGCAGCCCGAGTTCGAACTCGGCAACCCCGTGCGCCTCGCGGTCGCGCCGTCGAACTGCCACCTCTTCGGCGGCGAACGCGGCGACGTCATTGTCAACGCCAGCTAACTTCCTCCCGGACGACGGTACCGGCGGCGCGCTTCTGGGCCGCGTCTGGCTGCCCGGAGAGACGCCGGGGCCCGCTTTGGTGCGGCTCAATGGCGAGACGGTGGAGGATATCACCGCAGCCGGCCCGACATCGGCCGAACTTCTCAATACCAAGGACCCCGTCGCCCGCATCGGCGAGGCTGACGGCAAGGCGATTTGCGGCATCGGCGAGCTGCTCGACAACAGCCGGCCAGGCCGCCGCGACAAAAATCTTCCCTATCTGCTGGCGCCGGTGGATTTGCAGGTCATCAAGGCATCCGGCGTGACCTTCACCGCAAGCCTGATGGAGCGCGTGATCGAGGAGCAGGCGCGCGGCGAGGCGGCGCGGGCCGAGCAAATCCGCGACGATCTCGGCGCGGAAATCGGCGCCGATTTAAGTCAGGTGCGGCCCGGATCGGAAGCGGCGGCGCGTCTCAAGGAAGCTCTGGTGGCGCGCGGATTGTGGTCGCAATATCTCGAGGTCGGCATCGGCCCCGACGCCGAGCTCTTTACCAAGGCGCCGGTGCTGTCCGCCGTCGGCACGGGCGCCGAGGTCGGTATCCATCCTGCTTCGAATTGGAACAATCCGGAGCCGGAAGTAGCGCTGATCGTCAACAATCGTGGCACCATCGCCGGCGCGACGCTCGCCAACGATGTCAACCTACGCGATGTCGAGGGGCGCAGCGCGCTCCTCCTTGGCCGCGCCAAGGACAACAATGCCTCCTGCGCGCTCGGCCCCTTCATCCGCCTGTTCGATGCCAGCTTTTCGCTCGACGATGTGCGCCAGACGGAAATCAATCTTCGCATCGAGGGCGGCGACGGCTTCACGATGGAAGGCCAAAGCCTGATGCGCCATATCAGCCGCGACCCGGAAGATCTCGTCTCCCAGGCGATCGGCGCCAACCATCAATATCCCGACGGCCTGACACTGTTGACCGGCACCATGTTCGCGCCGACCGAGGATCGCGGCGAGGCGGGCGAAGGCTTTACCCATCACGAAGGCGATGTGGTGACGATCTCCGCCGCCAAACTCGGTACCCTGGTCAACACCGTCGCACGGTGTGACCAGGCACCGCCCTGGCAGTTCGGCATTGCCGAATTGATGCGCAACCTCGCTGGGCGCGGCTATTTGAAATAGAGCGCCTCGCGCTTTCAAATTCTTCCAATCGGCACCACCAACCGGAATGCATCGGCATTCCGGCAAGCGCGACTGCGCGCCCGAGTTAATACGAGGTAGCCAAGGGGGCGGACGCCCCCGCCCGGCGTCTGAGGCCCTC
>CAZUVO010000003.1:16222-28706 GCA_964623955.1 uncultured Rhizobiaceae bacterium | reverse complement strand
AAGGGGGCGGACGCCCCCGCCCGGCGTCTGAGGGACCACTTTAAAAGAGCGCGTTACATCTTCTGCAGCAGTTGGATCAGGCTGGAGGTGTCCCAGCGGCCGCCGCCGCGTTGTTGCACATGGGCGTAGAACTGGTCGACCAGCATGGCCATGGGCAGGAGGGCGCCGTTCTTCTTGCCTTCCTCGAAGCAGAGGCCGAGATCCTTGCGCATCCAATCGGCGGCGAAGCCGAACTCGAACTCGCCCTTGAGCATGGTCGAGCCGCGGTTCTCCATCTGCCAGGATTGCGCCGCGCCTTTGGAGATAACGTCGAGCACGCGCTCGCCGTCGAGCCCGGCGCGCTGGGCGAAATTAATCCCCTCCGCCAGGCCCTGCACCACGCCCGCGATGCAAAGCTGATTGACCATCTTGGTGAGTTGGCCGTTGCCGGCCGCACCCATATGGGTGACGTTGCGCGCATAGCACTGCATGACCGGCTCGGCCGCCGCGAAGCTCTCATCGCCGCCGCCGACCATCACCGTCAGCACGCCGTTCTCCGCGCCCGCCTGGCCGCCCGAGACCGGCGCATCGAGAAAACCGAGGCCGCGCTCCCGCGCCGCGCCGTCCGCCTCGCGCGCCACCACCGCTGAATCGGTGGTGTGATCGATAAAGATCGCGCCCTTCGCCATGCCCGCGAGCGCGCCGCTATCGCCATAGAGGATTTGCCTGAGATCGTCGTCCGCGCCGACGCAGGCGAAGACCAGCTCCGCGCCCTCCGCCGCCGCCGCCGGACTATCGGCGACACGGCCGGTATGTTCACCCGCCCATTTCTCGGCGCGCTCGCGCGTACGGTTATAGACCGCGACATTATGCCCGGCATTCGCCAAATGTCCGGCCATGGGATAGCCCATGATCCCGAGCCCGATAAAGGCGGTGTTGCGTGCCACCGCTGTCGAATCGTTCATTTTTCTGGTCCCTCCATGGCCCGTTGCTGGTGCGCATCATAGCCCCGGAAGTCATGAAATCTATCGACTATCTGCGCCGCGCTTCGATATTGTGGAAACACATAGGGAGGTACAACGATGTCTGGAAAGATTGTCGACCGAACCGTCGAAATCGAAGGCGGCATTAAACTTCATTATGTCGAAGCGGGCGAAGGCAAGCCGCTTATCATCATTCCCTCCTGGTCGCTTACCGGCGCCTGGTATCAGCATCAGCTCCAGGGTCTCTCGCATAACAGGCGGGTGATCGCCCTCGACATGCGCGGCCACGGCGAATCGAGCAAGCCGGAGAATGGCTATCGCGTGAGCCGCCTCGCCGCCGATCTCCGTGCCGTGATCGAAGCGCTCGACCTAAAGGAAGTGGACCTGATGGGCCATTCCATCGGCTCCTCGATCATCTGGAGCTATCACGATCTGTTCGGAGATTACCGCCTCGGGCGCATGGTATTCGTCGATCAGGCGCCCTCGGTCACCGCCAAGCCCGACTGGTCGCCGGCCGACTGCGTGAGGTATGGCTGCCTGTTGCCCGATCTGCCGGCGCTCGCCGAATTTTATCTCGCGGTGCGCGGCGCCGAGACGGCGGAGGAGACCGCGCCCCTGGTGGCGCGGCTGTTTTCGCCAAAACTCCCGGCGGCGGATCTGCTTCATTTCGCCAGCGAGATCGTCAAGCTGCCACGGCGCCACGCATCCGACCTCCTCTACAATCACTGCTCGCTCGATTGGCGCGATGTGATCCAGACGATCCGCCTCGAAACCCTCGTGGTCGGCGCCGAGGCCAGTATTTTCTCCGCCGAATCGCAAGTTTGGATCGGCGAGCAGATTCCCGGCGCGCAAGTGGAGATCTTCGAGGAAGACGACGGCGGCTCGCATTTCATGTGCTACGAAAATCCGCAGCGGTTCAACGCGCTGGTCGACGCGTTTTTGGACTGACGGAGCGGCGCCCCCGGTATGTCTAGAGAGCGTTTCCGCATCGGTGTCGGCGCGGGCTTTGCCGGCGACCGTTGGGAGCCTGCGGCCGAGCTTGTCGAGCGCGGCGATATCGACGTCATCGCTTTCGAGTGTCTCGCCGAGCGCACCATCGCGCGCGAGACCCTGGCGCTCAGCCGGGGTCAGGGCCCGGGATACAGCCCCAAGCTGGAGGAACGCCTGCGCGCGGTATTGCCGGGGTGCGCGGCGAAGGGCATCCGGCTGGTGAGCAATATGGGCGCCGCCGCGCCGCTCGCGGCGGGGCGCGCGGCCTGCGCCGTCGCGGCGGAACTCGGCCTCGCGGATTTTTCCTGCGCCGTGTTGCTCGGCGACGATGTGCGCGAGCTGCTCGCCACGCGGCCGGAGCTTGAGCTGTTGGAGACCGGCGCGCCGCTCGAAAGCATCCTGCCGCGCATGGCCGCCGCCAACGCCTATCTCGGCGCCGACGCGGTTGCTCAGGCGATGGCCGGCGGCGATCCGGTGGTGCTGACCGGCCGCGTCGCCGATCCGTCGCTCTTTGTCGGGCCCATGCTGCACGCCTTCGCCTGGTCCTATGACGATTACGCCCTCCTGGCCCAGGCGAGTGCCGCCGGGCATTTGCTCGAATGCGCCGGCCAGGTGACCGGCGGCTACTTCGCCGATCCCGGCGTCAAGGACGTGCCGGGCCTCGCTAGGCTCGGCTTTCCCTTCGCCGATATCGGCGCCGGCGGCGAGGTGGTGATCGGCAAGGTCGAGGATGCCGGCGGGCGGGTGGATATACGCACCTGCAGCGAGCAGCTCCTCTATGAGGTCGGCGATCCCACGGCATATATCACGCCGGACTGCGTGCTCGATATGGCCGGTATCGGCTTCACCGAGGTCGCGCCGGACCGCGTGCGGGTGGAAGGCGCCCGCGCCCGCCCGAGGACGGATACTTACAAAGTCAGCGTCGGCTATTTCGACGGCTATCTCGGCGAGGGCGAGCTGTCCTATGGCGGGCCGAACGCGGTGGGCCGCGCGCGCCTTGCCGGCGAGGTGGTGCGCGAGCGCCTTAACTTGCGCGGCTTCGCTTATGACGATCTGCGCACCGATCTGATCGGTGTCGACAGCCTGCATGGCCCGGGCGAAGGACGGCCCGAGCCCTATGAGGTGCGTCTGCGCGTCGCCGGCCGCACCGCATCGCGCGAAGCCGCCGAGGCGGTCGGCTGGGAGGTCGGCGCGCTCTATACCAACGGTCCTGCCGGGGGCGCCGGGGATTATGCAAACATACGCGAAATCCTCGCCGTGCAATCCGTGCTGCTGCCGCGCGAGCTCGTCACGCCCCGGGTCGAGACCCTCAGCGCGCCATGAGCCTGACGGTGCGCGATCTCGCCCATGCCCGCGCCGGGGACAAGGGCCACACGGTCAATGTTTCGGTGATCGCCTATGACGGCGCGGGCTATGAAAGGCTTCTCCGCGAGTTGACCGAGGCGCGGGTTCTCGCCGCGTTTCAGCCGGTCGCCAAGGGCCCGGTGCGGCGCTACGAGCTGGCCGCCCTCGGCGCGCTCAATTTCGTCATCGACAATATGCGCGGCGGCAGCGTCACCGAAACCGCGGCGCTGGACATTCACGGCAAGAGCATGAGCGGTCTCATGCTGTCGATCGAATTGTTCGGCAATGAACCGGAGACGGCCTGACCGATTGCGCATGGCGATGGCCGGTGCGAGACGCTAAGCTGGCCCATCATGAACGCACCGACAACACCGCCGCTCGGCCGCGAAGAACTGCTCTCCAGGGCCGAAGGTCTGATCGAAACGGTTCGGGCGGGCAGCGACGACGCCGAGGAAAACCGGCGCCTCACCAAGGATGTCATGGAAGCCATGCGCGCGGCGGAATTGCAGCGCATCCTGCAGCCCGGCCGCCATGGCGGCGCGGAGGCGCATTTTTCCGGCATGGTCGATATCGTCGACATTATCTCGCAAGGCTGCAGCGCCGCCGGCTGGTGCCTGACGCAATATTGCTCGCATAATTGCCTGCTCGGCTATTGGCCCGCCGAGGGGCAGGACGAAATCTGGAGTGCCCTGCCCGACGCGATGATCGCCGGCGTGTTGATTCCGGGCTGCGGCAAGGCGCGCAAGGCGGATGGCGGCTGGCGCTTGAGCGGCCAGTGGCCGTTCGCGAGCGGGGTTTACGGCGCCGATTGGTTTATCGCCGCCGCCTTCGCGGAAAATGGCGACGGCCCGCCCATCGCCCAGATGCATGCCGTGCCCTTCGCTGAATACAAAATCCTCGACACCTGGCAGACGGCGGGTCTGCGCGGCACCGGCAGCGCCGATGTCGCGATCGACGATGTGTTCGTGCCCGCGGCCCGCGCCCTGCCGGTCGAGCTGACCAAGGGCGGCGGCAATGCGCCGGGCTGCGCGGTCAATCCGGCGGCGCTTTACAAGCTGCCGGCTTTTGCCATGTTTTCGATCAATCAGAGCGCGGTCGCGCTCGGTCTTGCGCAGGACACGTTGGACAAATATCTCGTCGAAGGCCGCAGCCGGGTGGCCACCATGTCGGGCAAGAGCGTCGCCGACTATTCGACGGTGCAGGCCAAGGTCGGCGAAGCGCATACGGCGGTCGAGATGGCCCGGTTGCTGCTGCACAATGCCTGCGATCTCGGCATGGCGGTGGCCGAGAAAAGCGAAGTCGCACCGATGGAATTAAAGACCGAGCTGCGCGCAAAGGCATGCATGGGCGGGGTGCTTTCGGTCCAGGCGGTCGACCTGTTGTTCCAGGTTTCCGGTGGCGCCGGTCTTTATGACCGAAACCCGATTTCGCGCGCGATGCGCGATGCCAACTGCATGCGCGGCCATATTACGCAAAATTTGGATGTTAATGCGTCGAATCACGGACGCGTGCTTCTCGGCCTGCCATCGGCCGATCCGGCGATCTAAATATCTAATTATATTGTTTTATATCAATTGATTAGGTTGCGCCGGGCCTTGCAAACACCGGCTTCAACCCGGGCCCATCCGGCGCATTTCGATTAGCACCGATTCATTTACCGAAATTGTGGTTGTTGACTTCCTGACTCGCATGAGGTGGAGTTCATTTTCTCGTGTTATCAAAGGAAGTTGTTATGGCTAATGGTACGGTCAAATGGTTCAACCCGACGAAGGGGTACGGGTTTATTGAACCGGAAGATGGCTCAAAAGATGCCTTCGTGCATATCAGCGCCGTCGAGCGTTCCGGCTTGCCGGGCCTCACCGAAGGTCAACGGGTATCGTTCGAGTTGGTACCGGGCCGCGACGGAAAGATGGCGGCGGAAAATCTGTCCCTCATAGAGTAATCCGGTCCCCGGGCCGAGGCGCGGCCCGGTAGGTTGCACAGAATTTGCGGGGGTAATTGGCTGCCCCCGCCGCGCGTCTTCCCAAGGCCACACGACACGTCGGCGCAGCCAGCGAGCGGCGTCTTTCTGCGTTTTGAATGCGGGGTGTTGTGGGCGGCGCCCCCGGAGGGATCCGGGTCGCGAGGGAGGAGTGATGGTTCAGCGCAGGGAAGGAACCAGTCGCGATGTGCCCCGAACAGACCTACTAGAAATCACGCCGTCCACAACGATGACCATCCTATAGAGCCGCCATATCCCTGCTTTGACTTGGATCAAAGCGGGCGGGGTTTTCTCACTTTTTTTAAGTTAGTTAGCGTTTGTGGCTGAGCGGCGTCAGGCGCAGGATCTCGAACTTGTTGAGCAGATGAATGGAGCCGTCGTCCGCCTCGAAAGGCAGGAAGGTCGTCGCGCTGTTGTTCATCAGGTCGAGTACGCGGGAATCGATATTGATGAAGACATTGCCCTGCATGGTGACGCCGTCGGACATTTGCATCTGCACTTTAACTTTGGCTTTTCTGATGAAAAATTGATTTGGCATATTTGCGGAAACTCCTTGGCCCGGCTAACGGGCGCGCACCCCGACGCCCATTCCGCCCATTTCGCCAAGCACGGATTCGACGGCCCTGAGCAGGTTCTCGATGTCCGGCGCGCGGATGTCGCCGATGCAACCAATTCGAAAACTGGCATCCTTGGTTAGCTTGCCAGGGTATATCACGAAACCGCGCGCCGCCAAGGCGTCGTAGAACGCGGCGAATTCGAAGGCGGGATCCGTCGGCATTTGAAAGGTGACGATGATCGGCGCCTGAACGTCGTCGGCGAGATAGGTCTCGAAACCCAATTCGCGCATGCCGGAAACCAGGGTGCGGCAATTTTCCCAATAACGCGCGAAGCGGCCGCCGATACCCCCTTCGTCATCGAGCTGATCGAGCGCGCTGTCGAGCGCGGCGGCGACTTGCGTCGGCGGCGTGAAGCGCCATTGACCATTCGCCTCGAAGCCGCGCCATTGCGCGTGGAGATCGAGGCTGAGGCTGTGGCAGGTCTCCGCGCAAACCTCCAGATGGGATTTGCGCGCGAGCACGAAGCCCATGCCGGGCACGCCCTCGAGGCATTTGTTGGCCGACGCGGCGAGGCCGTCGAAGGCGATCCGCCGGGCATCGATCGGAATGGCGCCGAACGAACTCATCGCGTCGACCAGCAGGCGCTTGCCGCGCCGGGCGACTTGGTCGGCGATCTCCGCCAGCGGATTGAGCACGCCGGACGTGGTTTCGCAATGGACCATGACGACGTCGGTAATATTACTGTCGGCGTCGAGCCGGGCGGCGGCGGCGGCCGGGTCGAGCGGCGCATTCTCCGGGCTTTCGAGCAGGTCGAAATCGCGCCCTGCGCGGCGCAGCATATCGCCGATGCGTTTTCCATAGGCGCCGTTCGCCAGCACCATCGCGCGGCCATCGCGCGGTACCAGCGTGCCGAGCATGGCTTCGACCGCGGCGGAGCCGCTGCCGCCGAGCGGCACGCAGACATGGCTGTCATCGGCCTCCGCCAGGGCGGTCAGCCGGCGGTTGAGGCGCGCGGTCAGTTCGATAAAGGCGCCGTCGCGCGAACCCCAATCATGCTGCATCGCCTGCTTGGTGCGCGCGCTCGTGGTGAGCGGGCCGGGCGTCAGGAGGAGCGGGTCTTTCGCGGCCATGGCCCGCGTCATCCGCGCGCCGCGAGGGACTTGAGCGCTTCCGGCGTATCGACGTCGAAAGTGACCGCCGCGTCGCCGCATTCGACCTCATGCACCGCGTCGCTATGTTCGCCGATCAGATGGCGCGCGCCGACATCGCCGGCGAGACGCCACATCTCGCCGAAATAGCGCGCCGACCAGAGCACCGGATTGCCGCGCTTGCCCTTGTAGGTGGGCACGCAAATGGCGCGCCCGGCCGCCGGATCGAACGCTTCGACCAGGCGCGAGATGAGGCCGGCATCGATATGCGGCATATCGCCGAGGCAAATCACCGCGGCGCCTGTGTCGCCGGGGAGCGCCGAGAGGCCGGCGCGCAAGGAGGTGCTCATGCCTTCGGCAAAGTCCGGATTGTGGATGATCTGCACGGCGCGGCCGGTGAGCGCGGCCTCGACCTGTTCGTGTTCATGGCCGGTGACCACGATCACGGGATCGACACCGCTATCGAGCGCCGCGTCGGCCGCGCGCGTCACCATGGCCACGCCGTCGACCTCGACCAGGAGCTTGTTGATCTCGCCCATGCGGCGCGACTGCCCCGCCGCCAACACGATCGCCGCGATTTTATCCGGGCCGGGCGTGGAGGTTTCCTCGTTGCGGCTCGCGGTCGGGTCCTTGGGCGAGGCGAAAGCGCGCGGCAGCGGGCGGCTCGGGATTTCCATCAGCAAGCCGCCGGCGCCCATGGTCATGATATCGCGCCGCGTCACCGGGATGTCGGCGAAGCGCCGGCGCAGCACCCAGTCGAAGCCGTTCAGCTTGAGCGAGCGCGCGCAGCCGGGCAGGCCGAGCACATCGATCTCGCCCAAATGTGCGATCAGCAGGAGATTGCCGGGATCGACCGGCATGCCGAAATGATCGATCTCGCCACCTGCGGCGGTGATGCCGCTCGGCACGATGTCGCGCCGGTCGACGATCGCCGATGCGCCGGCAATCAGGATCATGTCGCACTCCAGCGCCACCAGGCGGGCCACCGCATCGGCGATTTCGCCGCTCTGATGGGCGCAGCGGATTTCGCTGACCAGCTCGCCCTCCAGGATCGCGAGGCGGCCGAGCAGCGTGCCAGTCGTCGAATCGAGCACGCTTTCCTTGGTGCCGGGCAGGCGGGTCTGAACGAAGCCGACGCGTCGGCCGCGGAACGGCGCGAAGCGGAGCGCCGCGCTGCCCTGATGCGCGATGAAGAGGCAGGTCTCGACGGTCTCACGCGGCAGCGCGAACGGGATGACCTTCACCGTCGCCACCATCTGGCCGGGCTCGACCTGGCTGTAGGGCGCCAGCGTGCCGATCGTCATGCCCTCGTCGACGAGATTGATGCGGTCGATACGTTCCTGGTCGGGCACGATCAGCCCGCGCGCGGTGGCGAACAGATTGCACCGTCCGGTAAACGCCTTGCCGAGCGCGAGGTCGGGCCCGGAGAGCGCCTTGGCGAGAGCCAGCGCCGCTTCGTCCTCGCCCATATCGTCGGCTTCCAGCCGGGCGCCGGAAACCCGCGCGATACCGTTCGCGGCGAGCAGCTTGATATCCTCGGGCGACAGCACGCGGCCCTTCTTGAAAGCGTCGCCCGACAGGCGGACGCTATGCGCGAGGATCAGACCCTCGGCCTCTTCGATGGGGATTTCGCCGAATATCATGATGCCGCGCGGCGCGCCTGGGTGATCTCGGCCATGATCGAAATGGCGATCTCGGCCGGCGATTTGGCGCCGATATCGAGGCCGACAGGCCCGTGGATGCGATCCGTCTCCGCTTCGCTGAAGCCTTTCTCATGGAGCCGCGCGAGGCGCTTGCCATGGGTCCGGTTGCTGCCGAGCGAGCCGATATAGAAGACATCCGATTTGAGCACGGTTTCCAGCGCCGGGTCGTCGATCTTGGGATCGTGCGACAGGGTCACCACGGCGCTGCGCCGGTCCGGCTGGGCAGCGGCGAGGGCATCGTCCGGCCAGTCGCTCGAGACGTCGAGGCCGGGAAAGCGCTCCTCCCCGGCGAAGGCGCGGCGCGGATCGATCACCGTCACCGCATAGCCGGCGAGGCTGCCCATGCGCGCCAGCGCCTGGGTGATATGCACCGCGCCGACGATAAAGAGGCGAAGCGGCGGATTGTGCACTTGAATGAAATAGCCCGCGCCGGCCGCGTCATGGGTCGCGCTGCGGTCGTTGGCAAGAGCCGTGCGTGCCGCCGCGATCACCTCGTCCGGCGGCGGCGGCTCGGGCGCCACGCTGTCTTCGTAAACCAGCCATTGTCCGCCGGAGGCGGATTCCGTCACCTGCCCGCCGGCGGCGGTTTCCGTCACCAGGGCGACGGGGCGTTTTTCCGCCCGGTCCCCATTGAGCCGGTCGAGAAGGTCGCGTTTCATCCGTCAGTCTACTTTTTCGACAAAGACCCGGACCGTGCCGCCGCAGGCGAGGCCGACCTCCCAGGCCTGCTCGTCGGAGACGCCGAATTCGAGCATTTCCGGCTGGCCGCTCCCCATCACTTTCATGGCGGTCTCGATCACCGCGCCTTCGATGCAGCCACCCGAGACCGAGCCCTCGAAATGGCCTTCGTCATCGACCACCAATTGACTGCCAACCGGGCGCGGCGACGAGCCCCAGGTGGCGGTGACCGTCGCCAGGCCAACCTGGCGGCCGGCATCGCGCCATTCGGCGGCGGTGCCGAGAATATCTTCGCGCCTATCTTGTGCGGAGGTCATGACTTTGCTCCGATCCATCAACTCTCAAGATGTAGAGCTTTGCAACGGGCTCCGCAAGGTCTCGCCGGCGCTCGCGCGGCTCACTCCGCTTCGGCGAGGAGGCGGGCCAGTTCGTCGCCTTCGGTCTTTTCGATATCGTCCTGATATTTGAGCAGGACCCCGAGGGTGCGGCGCACGATATCCTCGTTGAGGCTGCGTTCGCCGAGCACCGTGAGGGCGGCCAGCCAGTCGATACTCTCGGCGACGCCGGGCAGCTTGAAGAGGTCCGTCTTGCGCAGCGCCTGGACGAAGTTCACCACTTGGCGGCTGAGTTCCTTGTCGGCGTCGGGCAGGCGGGTGGCGAGGATGGCGAGCTCGCGCTCGGCGTCGGGGTAATCGATCCAGTGATAAAGACAGCGCCGCTTCAGCGCATCGTGAATTTCCCGCGTGCGGTTCGAGGTAATGAGGACAATCGGCGGTTCGGCGGCCTGAATGGTGCCAATTTCCGGAATGGTGATCTGATAATCCGCCAGCACTTCGAGGAGAAACGCCTCGAACGGCTCGTCGGCGCGGTCGAGCTCGTCGATCAGCAGAACCGGCGCCCCCTCCGGCGACGGCTCGAGTGCGCTGAGGAGCGGCCGGGTGATCAAAAAGCGCTCGGAAAAAATATCCTCGGCGAGGGATTCCCGGTCGCGGTCGCCGAGCGCCTCGGAGAGGCGAATCTCGATCATCTGACGGGCATAGTTCCACTCATAGACCGCGGAGGCGACATCGAGCCCTTCATAGCATTGCAGGCGCAGGAGATTGCGCCCCAACCGCTCGGCCACCACTTTCGCCAGCTCGGTCTTGCCGACGCCGGCTTCGCCCTCGAGAAAGATCGGCCGCTGCATGCTGAGCGAGACATAGAGCGTCGTCGCCAGATTGCGGTCGGCGATATAATTGCCGGCGGCGAGAATTTCGACCGTCTCGTCGACGGATTGGGGAAGGGCGTGTGTCACGGGGTGGGCTGCTTTTCCGCTGCTGCGTTGATGATGAAGTCGGCGATTTGCTCGGGGCTGTCAAGTTGAAAGGCCGTCGCCGTGCCGCCAGCCGGCAGCGCCTGAAGAGATCCGTCCGGCGTGAGGTCGAGGGTCATGCCGGTTTGCTCCGCGAAACCGGGCGCGAGCACGAACTCGGCGGGGGCCAGGCGGGCGAGCAGGTGACCCAAGGGCGGGCGGGCATCGCCTTCCGCCGGCGCCGCCTCATGCACCAACGCCCAGCGCAGGCGCGAGACCGCCAACACTTCGCGCGCGCCGGCGCGGCGATGCTCGTAGCTGTCCTTGCCGGGGATATCGATCTCGGCGCCGGCGCCGGCATCGGCGACGACCGAGACGCTTCGTCCGCGCGCTTTCAATGCGCCGAGGAGGGAGCGCGTCAGTCGGGCGCGCCCGTCGCTGTCGCCGCCCTGGATGCCGACGAACGTCATCGGATCAGAAAACGCCGACGGCCCACAGGATCAAAACGGCGACCACGCCGATGATGCCGATGACCCAGGCGGGGGTCGGGATGCCGCGTTTCGCCGCCGCCGCCGGGGCGGGGGCGGCTTGCGCCGCTGTGGCATCGGCGCTTTCAGAGGCGCCGTCGACCGTCTCATCACTGCTCAGCCGCTCGACCAGCGCGCCGAAGAACTGGCCGGCAAGCTTTTTGGTGACGGAATCGATCAGGCGAGAGCCGATTTGTGCAAGCTTGCCGCCGACCTTGGCCTCGACCTCATATTTCAGCAGCGTACCGCCATCCGCTTCGCTCAAGGTGACGCTTGCCGCGCCCGAGGCGAAGCCGGCGGCGCCGCCCTGGCCCTCGCCATTCAGCGTATAGCTGTTGGGCGGATCGAGGTCGGAGAGGGTCACGGCGCCGGTAAACGTGGCCTTCACCGGTCCGATTTTGGTGGTGATCTTGGCGGTCATTTCCGTATCGGAGACTTTTTCCAGCGTCTCGCAGCCAGGCAGGCAGGCTTGCAGCGTGTCCGGGTCGTTCAGCGCCTCCCAGACGGTCTGCCGGCTCGCCGGTATGTGATGTTCGCCGCTTAACTTCATGTAGCCTCCGCAAAACCAAGAAATCTCAGCCTAAATTAACAGTTCCTTTACGGTAACTTTCCCACAATCGTGCGGGTATTGACCGTTTCCCGAGCTTCATAGCATCCAGGCAGCGAACATGACACCGATCGTTTCGTCGACCTTCGATATCGCGCACTGGTTCTTGCAACGCGGCGAGTTGAGCCGCACCTTCGTCTCGCCTCTCAAACTGCAGCGCCTGCTTTATCTCGCCCAGGCGCAATATGCTGGGCAGCATGGCGGCACGCCGCTGATGCCGTCGGTGTTCGTGGTCAGCGAGGTGGGGCCGCTCGAGCCTAATATTTACCGTGCCATCGAACATGAGCCGCCCAAGGTTTCGGTTCGCGAAATTCCCGAGGACATCATGGAATTCGTGGAGGCCATATGGCAGGAATATGGCACCCGCTCGATCGAGGATTTGAACCGCCTCGTCGCGCGCGACCCGGCCTATAAGGAGGCCGAGATGACGCGCGGCATGCAGTCCATGATCGGCCTCGATGCGATGTTCCGGCTTTACGAGCCGCCGAAATTGGCGCCGGCCAAGAAATCCAAGAAGCGCAAGAAACTCCCCGAGCCGTCGCCCGAGGAGATCCCCGACTTTATCGCCGAAATCCTCGCCGCCGCGCGCGACGAGGCGGGAGAGTCCGGCAAGCGGGAGCGTTCGTCGCGCAAGCGCGGCAGCAGCAAACAGCCGCCCGCCTGGATCGCCAATCTCGTCGCGGGGAACGGCTGAGC
>CAZUVO010000003.1:2388-16205 GCA_964623955.1 uncultured Rhizobiaceae bacterium | reverse complement strand
TCCCGAGCAGGTGGAATCACCTGCGACGACGCATTTGCTTCAACTAAATAAGGATAGAGCATTTCAGGTGAGCGCAAGCGAAGCTGACATGCTCTAGCCCGTCATATGGACGTCATACCGCGTCGTTTTGCCGCGGATTTGATGGGATGGCGGCGCCAGGCCCGACATCGCCGGCGCCCGTAGGGGCCATTTCAACACGACACGTTTCGACGCCGCGCCGAGCGCCACCTGCATAAGTTCGAGCGCATCCTCATCGGTGCCGACGATTTCGCGAAGCAAGCGCATTTCCTTCTTTACCAGCGCGCTCTTCGTGCGCGGCGGATGCATCGGGTCGACCAGCACCACTTCGGGCGCAAGTTCGGGCAGGAGCGTTTTGGCGTCGCCGAGACGGAGCGTCATGCGTGCCGCCGTCTCCGCCGCCTCGCCGCCGGCCTCGGCGGCGCGCGCGAGGCCGTCCCGCAGGAGGGCGTGGATCTCCGGCGAGCGTTCCACCAGCGTCACCTCGGCGCCGAGCGAGGCGAGCAGGAAAGCATCGCGGCCAAGCCCGGCGGTGGCGTCGACCAGAGATGGCGTGCGGCCGCGGTCGAAGCCGGCGGCGCGCGGCAGCGCCTGCCGGCGTGCGCCGCGGCGCAGGCGATGGCCGAGCGCGCCGCCGGTAAAATCGCACGCCAAGCCGGTCCCGGTTTCGTTCAAGCTTTCTTCCCCATCCGCTGCAGCCGTTTGACCAGTCGGCCGTCGATCGCCACAAGGCCGACACCAATGACCGCCATGCCGAGGTAATGACTGGCCTGGAGGCGTTCGGCAAGAAACAGAGCGCCCAGGATAATCGCGCTTACCGGAATGAGGAAGGTGACCAGCATTAGGTTCGTCGCTCCCGCCGTCGCGAGGATGCGGAAATAGATGATATAGGCGAGCGAGGTGGAGAGCAGCGCGAGACCGGCAATGGCGAGCCAGGTGCCGCCGCTCGGCCCCGCCAGGGTCCACGGCTGATCGATCGCGAGCGTCAGCGGCAAGAGCAAAATACTGGAAGCGGTGATCTGCCCGGTCGCGGTGGCCAACGGCGTCACGCCGAGGCGCTGAAAGCCGCGGCCGAAGACGCTGCCGAACGAGTAAAATAATGCCGCGCCAAGGAGGCCGATATGTGCGAGGAGCGCGAACCCGAATCCCTGCACAGCCTCCGGGCCGACCAATATGCCGACACCGGCGATTCCGGCGGCGATTCCGGCGAGCCGCCCGCCCGACAGGCGCTCGTCGGCGGTCAGGAAATGAGCGACGACGACCGTAAAGAGCGGCGTTGTCGCCAGCAGAATCGAGGCCAGCCCGCTCGCCACATGGCTCTGGCCCCAGGCGATCAGCGAAAAGGGCACGACATTGTTGAGAAAGCCCATGACGAAAAAGGCGCGCCAGACCCTGAGGCCGCCGGGCAAACGCTCGCCGAGCATCAACAGAACCGCGTAGAGCCCGACGGCGCCGATCGAGACTCGAAGAAAGACGATGGTAAAAGTGGGCAATTCGGTCACGGCGATGGCGACGAAAAAGAACGAGCCGCCCCACAGAATGGAGAGAACCAGCAACAGACCCCATTCCTTGGGGGTCATGGAGGTGTTGATCGCCGCGCTCATGGGCGCCTTCCCGCATAAAGCATGGCGCAGGCTTAGAGATGGCCGGGCGTCGCCGCAACCCGCTTCTTGCGGGCAGCGCGATATATGCCTTACGTTAGGGGTACAAACACATGCCAACCGGAGAGGCTTATGAGCGCGATCGTTCCCTTTGCAGTGCAATTTACCGGCGAGAACTCTTTTGTGCGGCTGCGCACCGAGGAAGACGGGCCGGACACGACGAGTTGCGCCCATTGGCGCGGCCTCATTTCGCCCGCCGGGCCCGGCCACGTGCTGTTCGTGCAAAGCGACGCGACGGACGATGAAATTCGCGTGTACGCCGACAATGAGGCGTTCGCGCGCTTCATCCAGGTCATCGAGGAAACCCTGCATCCGGATACGTTCGCCGACAAATCGCTGCCGATCATACCGGCGGAGTTTTCCAAATCCGGCGAGATCGGCTCGAGCTACCGCGAGATCGTTACTTCGGCGGAAGGCGAGCTCGTCATGGAGTGGAGCGATATGGGCGAGCCCTACATGCTCGCCGTGGCGCCGGGCAATGATCTGACCGGCGAATGGGGCGTCTATAGCTGCCTGACGCCGGCGGCCACGGCGTCGCTGACGGTGGCGGGCCGGGCCGCGGCCGGGCAAACCTATCCCGACACGATGGCCGGCCACGAAAGCGGCCTTTCCTGCATCGCCTGGTCGGAAACCTGGGTGCGTTGATCGGGGCGATTCCGGAGACCGGAGATGGCGGATAAAGATGCGGTGATGGAGAAGTTTCTGGCGACCCTGGTGCCGCTCGGCGCGGCGCGCGCGAAACCGATGTTCGGCGGCTATGGCGTCTTTCTCGACGACAGGATGTTCGCCAAGATTTCGGGGAAAGGCGTGGTTGCCTTGAAGGCAGACGCGGAGAACCTGCCGGAATTCGAAGCAGCCGGCATGCCCAAGGCGGGCAAGATGCCCTATTACGAGGTGCGGGCCGCCGATCTCGAGGACGGCGAGAAGATTCGCGCCTGGGCGCAGGGCTCCGTTGCCGCGGCGGCGCGCCAGGATAAGGGAAAAAAGACATAAATCCCGGCGTGATCGAGATCGGGCGGCTCCGGATCCCTGCCCGTCTCCTCCATCTCGCGATGCTTTTTACGGTGGGCATCAGCTACAGCCTGCTGTTTTCGATCAACAAATTATCGGCCGAAGCGGGCGTGCCCTATATCGCCTATGTGTTTTGGCATTCCCTCGGCGCCGGGCTCATATTGCTGGTGCCGTGCCTCTTCATGGGCCGCGCGGCTTGGCCCAAGTTCAATTGGCTTCATGGGCGGACCTATCTGGTGTGGGGCGGGCTTGCGATTGCCGCGCCGATCAGCCTGCTGACCTATGTCGCGCCCAATCTGCCGGCGGCGGTGATGACCATGATCCTCGTCCTCGTGCCGCTCTTTACCTACATCTTTGCGCTGCTCTTCCGCATGGAGCGGTTCCGCGCGCTCAGCGTGCTGGCGATCCTCATGGGATTGGGCGGGGTGCTGCTGGTGATCGTGCCCGACGCCAGCCTGCCCGATGCCGAAGCCGCGGGCTGGGTGCTGCTCGCTCTGCTGGCCCCGGCGAGCTTTTCCCTGGTGACGGTTTTTGCCGGAAAATACCGCCCGCCGGCGGCGCCATCGGTCACCCTCGCCTGCGGCCTGCTGATGGGCTCGGCGTTGCTGCTGGTGCCGGTGATGTTCGGCACCGGTCAGCTTTATCTCTTTCCCGGCCCCTCCCTCGAAGGCGATCTAACGCTGCTCTACGCGTCCCTTTTAAGCGCGGTGATATTTTATATCTTCCTCGAAATGGTGCGCCTGGCCGGGCCGGTCTTCGCGACACAGCATAATTATATCGCCGTCCTCGCAGGCTTCGGCTGGGGCCTGCTGTTTTTCGGCGAGGCGCACAGTGTCTATATTTGGGGCGCAACCGCGTTGATGTTCGCCGGCCTCGCCTTGCATACCGTCAGCGTCCGCCGCGCCGCGCGGGCGGAAGCGGCAGGGTAGAAGGCGCTCAGCTGTCCCGGCTGTGGCCGGGCTCGAGATGGGGCAGCCAACCGTTCATGCGCTCCTTCAGGGTGTAGGGCTTGGAGCGGAAATAGCCCCAGCCGATGAAGGAATGCACCGAGAGATACATCAGCACGCGCTGCAGCCAGCACACGCCCGATGCCTTGAGGCCGGTGAGAAACATCTTGTCGGCGAAGCCCCAGTCGCGGCGCAGCGCTTCGTTGCGATAATCGGTCCAGGCCATGTAGAGATAATCGTGCAGGATGCTGATCTCGGTATGCTTGCCGATCGGCCCGACGAATATCCATAACGGCCGCGGCACCGAGGAGAGATCGGTATAAAGCCCGCGCGGCGCGGTGACGGTGAGATCGTAGGGCGCGCCGTCTTTCGGGTGGACCTTCATCGACGCACCGAAATCATCGGCCAATTGCCACAGCGATCTGGGCGGCTGGTCGAGATGTACCTTGGCGTGGCGCACGAATTTAAGCTCGCCGATATAACGGATGTCGGTGACTTTCTTGATCTTCCCCGCCGGGAACGGGTCCGGGCCGGGTTCCCATTCGGCCATCTTCGCCTCCGCTCGCGTTGCCACCCTACCCTATATAGTGCGCCGACGGATGGGCGCGCGGATAATTGCGGGCATATTTGAAAAAGCGCGCGGTTTGCTTGTCGGCGGCGGTGAGATAGCCCTGGCGGAACTTGATGCTTTGCAGGATCGCAATGTCCTGGCCGGCGACCGCGGTTTCGATATCGGCCACCTTCCGGGCGAGCGCGCGCGCCGCCGCTTCCTTCTCCGGATCGTTTTTTCCCTTGTGGGTCATCAGGGTGAAGTAGATATCCGAATGGCCGGCGCGCGGCATGGCGCGGGGCGCGAGATAGGCATAATAGTCGCCGTCGAGCTCGCCCTCGGCGAAGAAGATATTGTTGCCCAGCGTGCCATAGGTGAAATCGCCGCGATTGCCGAAGCCGTTGGTGAAGGTGACCTGGTAGCGGATGGAATAATCGCCCCATTCGATTTCCTTGTCCGGATAGGCGCCGTCCAGGGTGAAGCCGTGCAGGATTTCGATATGCTGAAAATCATATGTGTTGCCGGCGATCATCCAGGGATCGACGGGAAACTCCCACGGGCCCTCGACGAGAAAATTAAGCTCCTCGACGGGATAGCGCAGGTCGGGGAATTGCCACAGCGGCTCGCTGCCGTTGAAGGCCCAGATGAGGCCATAGGCTTCGAGGGTCGGGAAGCCGAACAGCTTCGCGCCCGGCGGCACCTTGTCGCCATTGCCGGTCTTGGCGCAGGCGCCGGTGCAGTCATATTCCCATTCGTGGAAGCGGCATTGAATATTGTCGCCGACCACCTTGCCGGACGCCATATCGGTGCCGAGATGGACGCAATAGGCGCTCATCACATGCGCCTCGCCGCCATAGCCGCGCCAGACGACGACGCGCCCGTCGAGAAACTCCCTGCCGAGGATTTGCCCGGGCTCTAGCTCGCTCGTGCGGCAGACCGGATACCAGGTTTGCGAATAAAGCCCGTCCGTGCCTTCCGGCGCGATGCGGTTTTTCACCCAGGGCGGTTCCTTGCCGTCCTTCGCTGCGCTCTTGCCTGACATCGCCCATGGCCCTCCGTATTTTAAGGGATTGGGGCGAGGTTAGCAGATAACGCGCGCGCTATCACCCGCCCTTCATTTTCTTGAGTTGCTCCTCGAAACGCTCGCAGGCGTCGCGGATATCGACGCGCGGCGTGAACCAGACGAAATCGAAGGGCAGGGGATTGCCGCCGAAATATTCGCCGTAGGCCGAAGCGCTGTCCGCACTCTCCAGCACTTCGATGAAGGCGAGGCTGGCGATAGCGCTGCCGGGCGCCATGCGGCGGAGGTGAAACGGCACGCCCCGGTCGCGCCGCGCATGGCCGGCGCCGGCGATGAGGATCGCGCCGTCCGCATTTTCGCCGGCGCTCATGGCATGCGCCATTTGCGCGTCGCGGGCGGTCTGGGCGAGGGCCATGGCGGCGATCATCTCCTTCGGCGCATAGCCGCAATGGGCATCGTCGATTTCCTGGTGAAGGCTCTTCGTCTCGGCTTCGGGCAGCGGCTGGTCGAGCATCAGGCGTTCGACCAGCTCCTGCCGCGCCCCGGCGAGGCCGGATTTGGCGAGGCCCCGTGCTTCGCTGCGGCTCATATTGGCGGCGCGCAGCTCAAGCCCGGCGGCGAGGCCGGCTTCGGCCACCGGTTGGTAGAGCGCCCAGTCGGGCCAACCGGATTTCTCCCAGCCGATCGCCGGGCCGATCCCCGCCGCGTCGTTCGGCGAGGCCGCGAGATGCGCCGTGAGCGCCTCGGCCTGCGCCGCGTCGAACATCTCGAAGGCGAGCACAGGCTGGCGGCCCGCTGCCGCGAGCGCGGCGACGATCTCGGCCTGCAGCAGATGGTGATCGGGATTGTCGTGGGTCTCGCCGAGGAGAACGAAATCGGCCGGCACGAGGGCGGCGATCAGCTCGGCACGCTCGACGAAGCGCGCCTCGGCGACGCTCCAGATGCGGCCCGTGAGAGGATGGTCGCGGTAATGCTCGGCCCGCCATTGTGGCGCGCAGGCGGGGAGCAGGATCAGCACCGCGAGAAGGGGAAGAACGAGGCGTCCGACTGTCATGGCTCAGAGATAATAGAGGATCAGGCAGATACCGAGCAGGACGACGACCCAGAGCGCGGCGAAACCGGTGCTCCAGGTGCGCGCGAGCACGCCGGCCGGGCCGTAATGCTGGACCGCCGCGCGCCGCAGCGCAGCGCCGCTCATCTCCACGAGGCGCGCGCCGGCTTGTTCGGCTTTTGCCCAGATACGGTTCGCCCGGCGCACCGCGCCCAGGCCGAGGCGGCGATAGAGCCAGTCGGCATCGAGATTGACCGATGGCAGCTCGGGCGGGTAGAGCCCGGCGAGGTTGAGCCAGGCGAAGGCGAGGGCCGAGAAGAACAGCAATTGCAGCTGGGTCAGCACATGATCCGCCGTGTAGGGGATGTAATTCACCTCCCATGGCAGCAGGCTGTAGAGCAGGCTCGGATAAACGCCGATCAGAATGCAAAGCGCCGCGCTGAGGCCCATGGCGAGCAGCATATTGAGCGGCGGCTCGCGGGTGCGGATGCCGGAATCATGGGCGAAATAGGGAATCTTGATGCCGGCATGGTGGAAGACGCCGGCGGAGGCGAACAGCAGCAGCAGCCAGACGACCCAATAGCCCTCTTGCGCCGCCGCCACCATGACCATGGATTTGCTGACGAAGCCGGAGAATAGCGGGAATGCCGAGATCGACGCCGCGCCGACGATACAGAGACCGGTGGTGATCGGCATGGTCTTGTAGAGGCCGCCCAATTCCGAGCCGTTGATCTTGCCGGTCTGATGCAACACCGCGCCCATGGTCATCAGCAGGAGGCCCTTGAACAGCACATCGTTGAAGGCATGGCTGACCGCGCCGTTCAAAGCGAGCTCGCTGCCGATGCCGATGCCGACCACCATGAAGCCGACCTGGTTGATCAGGCTGAAGGCAAGCACGCGGCGGAGGTCGTTCTCGATCACCGCAAAGAAGATCGGGAACATCGCCATGGCGGTGCCGATATAGATCAGCGCCTCGGTGCCGGCGAAGCTCCGCGCGAGACCATAGATCGCGACCTTGGTGGTGAAGGCGCTCAAGAAAACCATGCCGGTGGGCGTCGCTTCGGGATAGGCGTCGGTGAGCCAGCTATGCACCAGGGGGAAGGCGCATTTGATGCCGAAGGCGGTGAAGATGAAGATGCCGGCGAGCGAGCCGACGCCGAGCGGCCCGAAGGCGAGAGAGCCGGTCTCGGAGATATGCAACAGGGCGCCGGCGAGAAGCAGCAGGCCGGACGAGATCTGCATGGCGAGATATCGGAGCCCCGCGCCGCTTGCCCGCGGCGTCCGGCGTGCCCAGATCAGGAACACGGAGGAGACCGCCATCAATTCCCAGGCGACGAACAGCGTGATCAGATCGCCGGCGAACACCGCGCCGAGCGCGCCGCCGGCATAGACCAGGGCCGAGACCTGCTGCATCCGGTCGCGTATATGCAGGGCATAGATCGAAATGACGAAGGTGGCGAGATGGAAGAGAATGCCGAACAGCAGCGAGAGCTTGTCCGAACGCACCAGCTCCAGGCGGTAATCGAACAGGGTTACCGCGAGGCCGCCGCCATCGGCGACATACCACAGGTTCCAGCCGCCGACGAGCGGCACCAAGAGGGTGAGCGCGGGGCGCAGGCGGCCGGGCGCGAGCGCGATGATCAGCGCACCGGCGAAGAAGATGAGGGCGGGCGGCAGGCTAGCGGTCATAAAAATCTTCCCGCCGCATGATCAGCTTGCGCAGCACCTTGGCCGCCAGAACGAGAGCGACGCAGGCGACAAAGCCGTAGAAGCCGTAAAAGCCGAACCAGCCCTCCCAACTGAAAAGTTCATGGCGGTGAATGGCGAGATCGAGCAGCAGCAGAACGAGGCTGACGGCGAGGAAGATGCGCACCATCAACACGACATTCTTGCGTTTCTCGATCCAGGCTTTTTCCTTCATGCCGCCATCCTCACAATCCCACCAGGGGTCTCAGCAGGTTGAACAGGAATTGCGGATAGGCAAAGAGCACCACCGAGCCAAGTGCCGTGATCGAGATCGCCACCAATTGCAGCACCGGCGCCTCGGCGATGCCGCTCTCCGTCGCGGGCGGCGTGCCGCCGGTCGGGAAAAAGGCGCGCACGACGATGGGCAGGAAATAAAGCCCGTTCAGGAGCGAGCTCACCAGCAGCACGGCGAGCACCGCATAGGCGCCTTCGTCGAGCGAGCCGAGCACAAGAAAATATTTGCTCCACGCGCCGGAGAAAGGCGGCAGGCCAATCAGTGCGAGCGAGCCGATGGCGAAGGCGGTCATGGTCACCGGCATGCGCCGGCCGATACCGTCCAACTGGCTGATCTCGGTCTTGCGCGCCGCCGTGAAGATCGCCCCGGCGCAGAAAAAGAGGGTGATCTTGGCGAAGCCGTGCATGGCGATATGAAGGGTCGCCCCCATCACTGCGTGGGCGTTGGCAATGGCGATGCCGATTACGACATAGGAAAGCTGGCTCACGGTGGAATAGGCGAGCCGGCGCTTGAGATTGTCCTGCCTGAGCGCGATCAGCGACGCGATCAGGATCGTCGCGCCGGCGACATAGAGCAGCCATTCGCTGCTGGCAAAATCGCGTAAAGAGTCGAGGCCGAAGATGTAGATGCCGATCTTGGCGATGGTGAAGACGCCTGCCTTCACGACCGCGACGGCATGAAGGAGCGCGCTGACCGGCGCCGGCGCCACCATCGCCGCCGGCAGCCAGCCGTGGAACGGCATCAAGGCCGCCTTGCCGACGCCGAAGACATAGAGCACCAGGAGGATCGCCATGACCGGCTCGGACACCGCGCCGGCGAGAATGCCGCCGGCGCGAAAATCGAGCGTGCCGGTCGCCACCCAGGTCCAGATGATGGCGAGGAGTTGCAGCAGGATCGAGGTCGACAGCAGGATCGCGAGATAGCGCCTGCCGCCCTGGCGCGCCTCCTCGGTGCCGCTATGGGCGACCAGCGGGTAGGTGCAAAGCGTCAGTGCCTCATAGAAGAAAAACAGCGTCAGCATGTTGCCGGCAAAGGCGACGCCGACGGCGCTCGCCAGCGCCAGCGCGAAGCAGATCAGAAAGCGCGACTGATGCGGCCCGCCATTGGCGCGGAGATAGCCGATCGTATAGATCGTCGTGATCAGCCAGAGGAACGAGGCGAGCAGAGCAAACAGCATGCCGAGCGGCTCGATCTCGAAGGCGAAGGCGAGGCCGGGGGCGAAGTCGAACAGGGAGACCGCCGGCCGCGCGCCGGACATGACCGTCGGCGTCAGCGCGGCGACGGCGGCAAAGAGGCCGGCGGCGGTCAACAGGGAGACACCTTCGCGCAGGGGCTGCACGTGCCCGACCGCCCAGATCAGCAGTGCGCCCACGACCGGGATCGCGAGGGCGAGGTAAATCAGGTCGCCGCTGGTCATGACGGCGCGCCGAGCAACATCGCCGCGGCGCGCTCGGAGACGCTGACGGTGATGTCGGTGTGGATGCCGAAATAGACCGAAGCGGCGATCAGGATCCAGGTCGGGATCAGCATGTGGAGCGGCGCGTCCTTTATCGCCGGCGCGTCCGCCGGGGCCGGGCGGAAGAAGGCGGCCTCAATCACCCGCCCGACATAGATCAGGGCGAGGAGCGAGCCGATCAGAATCAGCACCGCCACGGGCCAGAGATCGGCCTCTATCGCCGCCTGCACGAGATACCATTTGCTGACGAAGCCGGAAGTGAGCGGCACGCCGACCAGGCCGAGGCCGCCCATGATCAGCGCCGCCATGGTGAACGGCATGCGCCGGCCGAGCCCGTGAAGGGCGCTGATATCGACCGAGCCGGCACGGAACATGAGGCAGCCCAGCGCGAGGAAAATGCCGCCCTTGATCATGGCGTGATTGAAGATATGCACGATGGCGCCGGTCAGCCCGCTCGCCGAGGCAAAGCTGATGCCCAGGGCGAGGTAGCCGATCTGGCCGATGCTCGAATAGGCAAACAGGCGTTTCAGATCGTTCTGGAATATCGCCACGCCGGAGCCGACCAGGATAGCGACCAGCGAGAGCGGCATGAGGATTTCCATCAGCGGCATCTGGCCGAAGGAAAATTCCACCCCGAACAGGGTGAAGACGAAACGCAGCAACACATAGGCGCCGACCTTGGTCGCCGAGGCGGCGAGGAAGGCGGAGACCGCCGAGGGCGCCTGGGTATAGGCGTTGGGCAGCCAGATATGCAGCGGGAAGAGCGCGAGCTTGATCAGCACGCCGATGGTGATGAAGGCGAACGCGGCATGGATCGGCCGCATGTCCGGCACCTCGTGGATGCGCATCGCGAGGTCGGCGAGATTTAGGGTGCCGGTCATCATGTAGAGGAGGCCGATGCCGATCAGCAGGAAGGTCGCGCCGATCGTTCCCATGATGAGATATTGAAAGGCGGCGGTGCGCGCCCGGCGCGACGGCCCGAGGGCGATCAGCACATAGGAGGCGAGCGAGGAAATCTCCATGAAGACGTAGATGTTGAAGGCATCGCCCGTCGCCGCGATGCCGAGGAGGCCGGTCAGCGCCAACAGGTAAACCGCATAGAACAGATTGTGCCGGGGGGCGGCGATTTCGTTTGCCACGCTTTGGCGCATATAGGGCGTCACCACGGCGGCGATCGCACTGATCACCAGGAGGACGAAACAATTGACCGCATCGAGCCGGTATTCGATGCCGAAAGGCGGCGCCCAGCCGCCGAGGCGGTAGGAGATCACGCCGTCGGCCATGACATGGCTCAAGAGCAGGATCGATATCGCCAGCATTCCCCAGCTCACCAGCGTGGTGAAGGCCCAGGCAAGGCCGGAGCGGCGCAGCAATACGCAGAGCGGCGCGGCGAGCAGCGGCAGCGCGACCTGCAGGATGGGAAGGGCGCCCGCGCTCATGCCGTGTCCGCCCCTTCTTTGTCATGCGCCTTGTTACCGCCATGCGCCGTGTCGTCCGCGGCGTGGATATCGTCCTCCTCGACGGTGCCGTAATCGCGCTTGATGGCGATGGCGAGCGCGAGGCCGACGGCGAGCGTCGAGACCGAGACCACGATGGCGGTCAGAATGAGGACATGGGGCAGCGGGTTGGAATAGAGGCTGAAATCGGGATCGAGGATCGGCGCGGTGCCGCCGGTGACCTTGCCGACGGTGATGAAGAGGAGAAACACCGCGGTCTGAAACAGGCTAAGGCCGATCAGCTTCTTGACCATATTGTGGCGCGCCACCACGGCATAGAGGCCGATGGTGGCGAGCGCGATCGCGGCCCAATAGTTGAAATGGGTGAGAATATCCATTGCCGCTTCGTGCCCGTCCCGCTCAGCGCTTTCGGGCGAAGCTGAAGAAGATCACCATCATCACCGCGGCGACCGCCATGCCGACGCCGATCTCGACGATGATGATGCCGATATGGTTGCCGTGGGTCGCATCATGGGAGAGCACGCCATATTCGAGAAAGCGTCCGCCATAGATGAGATTGGCGACGCCGACGCCGGCAAACAGCAGCACGCCGAGGCAGGCGATGGCGACCAGCACATTCATCGGCGCCACCCGCCGCGCCGTGTCGACGTCGAACACGATGGCGTAGAGGATGAACGCGGCGGAGACGATCACGCCGGCCTGGAAGCCGCCGCCCGGCCCGTAATCGCCGTGCATCTGGACGTAGAAGCCGAACAGCAGGATGAACGGGATCAGCAGCTTGGCGACGACGCGCAGCACGAGGAAATCGCTCATGTTTCATCCCCCGCGGCCGGCGCGTCCGCCGGTTCCGCGCGCCGCCGCCGGTAGGCGCCGCCGAGGAGCACGAGAACGCCCATGCCGGCGGTGAAGATGACCGTCACTTCGCCCAGCGTATCGAAGCCGCGATAGGAGGCGAGCACGGCGGTGACCACATTGGGCACGCCGGTTTCCGCCTCGCCGCGCGCGAGATAATAGGGACCGACATGGGTCTGGGCCGGCGCATCAACGGCGCCGAAATCCGGCATGCCGAGGGTGGCGTAAGCCAAGAGACCGGCGGTGGCGAGAGAGACGACGAGCGGCAGCCAGGGCCGGCTGGGTACGCGTTTCTCCTCGCGTCCCGTGAGCGCGATGGCGAGCAGCATCAGGACGGTGGTCACCCCGGCGCCGACGGCGGCTTCGGTAAAGGCGACATCGACCGCGTCCAGCACCACCCAGAGCCCGGCCATCAGCAGGCTGTAGATGCCGAGCACCATGGCCGAGGCAAGCAAGTTGCGCAGCCACACCGCGGCGATACCGGTGGCGGCGACGAAGACCAGCAGGACTATGTTGAGCGCGAGTTCTATGGCTGGCCGTCCTTGTCGTCAGTTTTGCCGCGCGCCTTGGTCCAGGGCTTGAGGCCGTCGAGGAGCGCCGCATGGGCCAGGGCGTGGGTGGCGACCGGGCTGGTGAAGATCAGAAATACGAAGATCAGCGCGAGCTTGACCGAGACCAGCCAGTCGCTCGATTGCAGCAACAGGCCCAAGAGGATGAATCCGGCGCCCGCCGTGTCGATAATGCCGGCCGGATGCATGCGGCTGAAGAGATCCGGCATGCGCCAAATGCCGAGGCCGCCGACGAGCACGAAGAAGGCGCCGATGGCGATCGCGATCCAACTGAGAATGTCTAGAATCATGACTGCTTGTCCGCCCGCGCCCGGCCACGTTTGACGTAACGCAGCACGGCGATGGTGGCGATGAAGTTGATCAGCGCGTAAAGCAGCGAGATATCGAGAAAATCCGGCCGCTCGGTGATGAAGCCGAAAACGGCGATCAGCAATACCGTCTGGGTACCGATATGGTTTACCGCGAGGATGCGGTCATAGACCGTCGGCCCGGCAAAGGCGCGGGCGAGCGCCAGCACCATGCCCGCGATCAGCGCGGCGGCGGCGGCGACGAACATCATGGCGCGTCCTCCGGCGGGGCCCCGCCGCCCTCCGTGGTGGTGACGCGGCTGTCCATGGCGCCGGTCTTGAGGTCCTCCATGGCGGCCCGGGTGAGGGCATGCACTTCGATCTCGTCGTCCTGCAGATCGGTCGACACCGTGCCGGGGGTGAGGGTGATCGAATTGGCGTAGAGCACGCGCCACAGAACCCTTTTCTGCGTGCACGGTACGCGTTCCAGCACCGGGTCGATATCGAGGCGCGGCGCCAGCACCTTGCGCGAGACGGTGACCGACCAGATCAAAATCTGGCCCGCGAGCCACAGCCAATAGAACGGCAGGCGCCAGAGCGGACCGAGCGTGTCGCGCCGCCGGTCGAGCGCATCCATGCGCAGCGTAATGTAGACAGTAAGCGCGGCGCAAATCGCGCCGGCGATCAGTAGAAAGGGCGTGAAATGGCCGGACAGAATAACCCAGGTGCCGAACAACACCGCGAACAGGCCAACCGCGTGCAACAAAATACCCCCCGCGACGAATGTTTGCGCGAAACGCTTAAGGTCCAGGAATTTGGCTCGATTCGCGGCTCAATTATGCCACAGAGCGCATGACTCATTCTAATATGGTGGCATATTCCTCGACGGAAAGAGCGGCCGGGATCAGGCCCTGGGCTTGCATGAATCGGGCGAAGCGCTCATAGCGCGCGCGGTC
>CAZUVO010000003.1:1066-2333 GCA_964623955.1 uncultured Rhizobiaceae bacterium | reverse complement strand
AGCGCGGCAGGGTGTCGCGCCAGGCGCGGCGGTTGAGCTCATCGTCCAATTCTCCCCGTCCGCGGATGAAAAGCCGCCAGCTTTCGTCCGGGTGATTGACGAGATAGCGCACGCCGTCTTCGAGCGCGTCGAGAAAGCGGCGCAGCACCTCTTTGTCCATGCGCTCCGGGTTGGCCACCAGGATCAGCTCGTCATAGCTCGGCACGCCTTCCTCCTCGACATAGAAGGCGCGGCCTTCATAGCCTTCGATGGCCAATTGATTGAGCTCGAAATTGCGGTAGGCGCCGATCACCGCATCGACCTGGCCGGCGAGGAGGGCGGGCGAGAGCGAGAAATTGACGTTCACCAGGGTGATGTCGTCGAGGGTGAGGCCGTGGCGCGCGAGCATGGCGCGGAGCAAAGCGTCCTCGAAGCCGCCGACGGAAAAGCCAACCTTGCGGCCTTTCAAGTCCGCCATGGATTTGACCGGACCGTCTTCGAGTACCAGCAGGGTATTCAGGGGCGTCGCGACCAAAGTGGCGAAGCGGGTGAGCGGCAGGCCGGCGGCGACTTGCACGTGAAGCTGGGGCTGATAGGAAACCGCGATATCGGCCTTGCCGGCGGCGACCAGCTTGGGCGGATCATTGGGATCGGCCGGCGCGATCATCTCGACCTCGAGCCCGTGTTCGGCGAAATAGCCCATCTCCTCGGCGACGAAGAGCGGCGCATGGTCCGGGTTGACGAACCAGTCCAACAGCAGGGTGAGCTTGTCGTTCGCCTGGGCGCCCGGCGCCGCCAGCAGCAGGGCGAGCCCGGCGGGCAGCAGAACGCGGCCGAGAATTTTGCGAAACATGGTGAAATCACTCCTCTTGTTGCGCCGGCAAGCGGTCGGGCTGCCACGGCAGGGCGCGGCGGAGAGAGTTGTCGACGATGAAATAGATCAGCACGGCAAAGACCGCCAAGGTCAGCAGGGCGGCGAACATCAGGTCGGTCTGCACACGCGCATTGGCGTGCAGCATGAGATAGCCGAGGCCGGCGCTGGCGCCGACCCATTCGCCGACCACAGCACCTATCGGCGCGACGGCGGTGGCGACGCGCAAGCCCGAGGCGAGCGCCGGCAGCGCCGCCGGGACGCGGATGCGGGTCAGCAGGGTCCAACGGCTCGCTCCCATGGTGCGCGCCAGGTCGGTCCAGCCCGGCTCGGTGCGGCGCAGGCCGTCGAAGAATCCGGCGGCGACCGGGAAATAGATGATCAGAGTCGCCATCGCCACCTTGGAGGCGATGCCAT
>CAZUVO010000003.1:0-1048 GCA_964623955.1 uncultured Rhizobiaceae bacterium | reverse complement strand
GACCGGCACGGCCTGGCTGGCGACGAGAACCGGCAGCAGCCAGCGCCGCGCCGGGCGGAAATAAGCCAGCGTGAGCGCACTCGAGATGCCGAGCGCCGTGCCGCACAGGAGGCCGAGGGCGATTTCGAGCAGGGTCACGCCGGCATGGCCGAGGATCGTCAAATGGTTCTGCCACCAGGCGATGGCGACATCGGCGGGCGCCGGCAGGATGAAATGCGGCGCGCCGGTGAGCCAGACGATGATCTGCCACAGCAGCACCAGGCCGGCGGCGATGATCAGCGGGCGGAGAAAGCGCATCATAAACCCGCCTCCGCCGTGCCGAGGCGTCGCAGCAATTCGGCGTGGTGGGCGAGGAATCCCGTATCGGCGGGATCGCGCGGGGTTTCGCCGGCGGGCGGCGGCACCTCGACGAGACGCGCCGGCCGGCCCGACATGATGAAAATACGCTCGCCGAGACGCAGCGCCTCCATCGGATCGTGGGTGACGAGCAGGATGGTGCGGCCGCGCAGGAGCTCGGCGGCAAGTTCCTGCAGACGCAGGCGGGTGATGGCGTCGAGGGCGGAAAACGGCTCGTCCATCAGCACCACCGGGCGCTCCTCCATCAGGGTGCGGGCGAGGGCGACGCGCTGGCGCATCCCGCCGGAAAGCGCCGCCGGCCGGGCATGAGCGTAGTTTTCCAGCCCCACCCGGGCGAGGAGATCGCGGGCGCGGGCGCTGTCCGGCGGCTCGCGGCGAAGGCGCTGGCCAAGCGTCACATTGCCCAGCGCGTCGAGCCAGGGCAGCAGCAGATCCTGCTGCGCCATATAGGCGGGGGCGGCGGGTGCGGTGGGGGCCGAACCGGGCGGCGGGCCGCCATTCGCACCGCCATTTGCACTGCCATATGCGGTGAATTCGACCGATCCGCCGCCTTCGACCGCTTCGAGGCCGGCGATCAGACGCAACAGGCTCGATTTGCCGACGCCCGAGGGGCCGAGCAGGACGCTGCACCGCCCGGCCGGTAATTCAATCTCTAAGTCCTTGAAAAGAAACGACCCATCATAGCTCAAGC
>CAZUVO010000002.1:24665-48996 GCA_964623955.1 uncultured Rhizobiaceae bacterium | reverse complement strand
GCCCGCCGCGCACCTTGAAAGCGCCGATCGGCGTGTGATTCTCATGCTTGACCCACACTTCCGCGCCGGTGCGCTGGCACAGGAGCGGCCAGCAGATCTGCGCGGTTTGCGTCACGCTGCGGTGGACCAGCTCGCCCGCCGCTTGAAGTTCGCTCAGTTCGGGTAACGTCATAACACCTCCGGCGCGCACTATAGCCGCTCGCGGCGCGACGATCATGTTTCAATCGCGCCTCGGGGCGGGTATCTTGCCCGTGTAGGAGGAGTCCCCCGAATGGCGGTCTTGCCGAGCAAAGTCGATACCGGTTCGCCGGAATTCGCGGAAAATACCGGCGCAATGCAAACGCTGGTCGACGGTCTGCAGGCGACCCTGGCCGACATCGGCGGCGGCGGCGGCGAGAAGGCCCGGGCGCGCCATACCGAGCGCGGCAAGATGCTGCCGCGCGAGCGCATCCAGGCGCTGATCGATCCGGGCTCGGATTTCCTCGAATTCTCGGCCCTCGCGGCGCACGGCCTCTATGACGACGAAATACCGGCGGCCGGCATTATTACCGGCATCGGCCGCGTCTCCGGGCGCGATTGCGTGCTGGTGGTCAATGACGCCACGGTGAAGGGCGGCACCTATTATCCGATCACCGTGAAGAAGCATCTCCGCGCCCAGGAGATCGCCGCGAAGAACCGTCTGCCCTGCATCTATCTCGTCGATTCCGGCGGCGCCAACCTGCCGCACCAGGACCAGGTGTTTCCCGACCGCGACCATTTCGGGCGGATTTTCTTCAATCAGGCGCGCATGTCGGCCGACGGCATCGCCCAGATCTCCGTCGTCATGGGCTCGTGTACCGCCGGCGGCGCCTATGTGCCGGCGATGTCGGACGAGACCATCATCGTCAAGGATCAAGGCACGATCTTTCTCGGCGGGCCGCCCCTGGTGAAAGCCGCCACCGGCGAGGAGGTCACCTCGGAAGAGCTTGGCGGCGGCGATGTCCATACCCGCATCTCCGGCGTCGCCGATCATCTCGCGGCGGACGATGCGGCGGCGCTTGAGCGGGCGCGTGGCATCGTGGCGCGGCTCAACGGCGCGACGAACGGTGCGCGGGAAGACGTCCAACCGATCCCGCCGCTCTATGACGCCAAGGAGATGTACGGCGTGGTGCCGCCCTCGCTTCGGCGCATGTTCAATGTGCGCGAGGTCATCGCCCGCATCGTCGACGGCAGCGAGTTCGACGAATTCAAAGCGCGCTACGGCCAGACCCTGGTCACCGGCTTCGCCCGCATCGACGGCCGGCTGGTCGGCATCCTCGGCAACAACGGCATTCTGTTCTCCGAATCGGCGCTCAAGGGCGCGCATTTCGTCGAGTTGTGCTGCCAGCGCGGCATTCCGCTCATTTTCCTGCAGAACATTGTCGGCTTCATGGTCGGCAAGCGCTACGAGCAGGGCGGCATCGCCAAGGACGGCGCCAAGCTGGTGATGGCGGTGGCCTGCGCCAATGTGCCGAAATTCACCGTGATCATCGGCGGCAGCTTCGGCGCCGGCAATTACGGCATGTGCGGCCGCGCCTACGAGCCGCGCTTCCTCTGGATGTGGCCGAATGCGCGGATATCCGTCATGGGCGGCGAGCAGGCGGCGAGTGTGCTCGCGCGCATCCGGCGCGACCGCATCGAGGCGGATGGCGGCGATTGGACGGAGGCGGAGGAGGCCGAATTCAAGGCGCCGACCCTGGAGCAATACGAAACTCAGGGACAGCCCTATTATTCCTCGGCTCGATTGTGGGATGATGGCGTGATAGACCCGGTGGATACCCGAGCGGTTCTCGCCCGCGGGCTCGCGGCGGCCGCCAACGCGCCGGCCGAAGATTCAACATTTGGCATATTCAGGATGTAAGCAAATGCCCGAAGGACATGTACTTGTAACCGTAGACGCCAAGGGCGTGGCGACGATCACGCTCAACCGGCCCGAAAAGCATAACGCGTTCGACGATGCCACGATCGCCACGCTCACCCGGGAGCTGCGAACCCTCGGCGATGACGAGGATGTCCGGGTGGTGGTGTTGGCGGCGCGCGGCCCAAGTTTCTGCGCCGGCGCGGACCTCCAATGGATGAAGCGAACGGCGGAATTTTCAGAGGCCGAAAATCTTCAAGATGCTAGCGCTTTAGCTGAGCTTCTTCAGATTTTAGATACACTTCCGAAGCCGACCCTTGCGCTCATTCAAGGTTCCGCCTACGCCGGCGGTGTCGGCTTGGTCTGCGCTTGCGATATCGCGATAGCCGCGCGCAGCGCACGCTTCTCGATTACCGAGGTCCGGCTCGGTCTCATTCCCTCCGTGATCAGCCCCTTTGTGATCAACGCCATCGGCGAAAGCTACGCCCGGCGTTACTTCCTCACCGGCGAGCGCATTTCCTCCACCGAGGCCGAGCGCATCGGCCTGGTGCATGAGGTGGTGCCGGACGAGGCCCTGGCGGTACGCGGCGAAACCTTCGTGAAGATGCTGCTTAAAGGTGGCCCCGAATCGCTGAGCGAGGCGAAAGCCCTGATCAAGACGGTGCATGGCCGCGAAGTCGACAGCGAATTGCTGGTCGATCTGGCGAGACGTATCGCCCGGGTCCGCGTGTCGGACGAGGCCCAGGAGGGCATGGGCGCGTTCCTCGAGAAGCGGAAACCGCGCTGGATTTGACCGGACCATGGCGCTCCATTTGTTGAAGCTGGCGGTCGGCATCGAGAATATCGGCCATTTGCGTGAAGTTCAGGAACGGCGATTGGCGGAACAGGGCGAGTTGCGCCACATCACCCGCTTCATGCCGCGCCGCGCCGAGCAGGTGCTGGAAGACGGCTCGCTCTACTGGGTGGTGCGTAATTTCATTCGCGTGCGCCAGCGCCTTCTCGATCTCAAATATGTCCGTAACGAAGATACCGGCGATAATAAATGCGCCTTCGTGCTCGACCCGGAACTGGTCCTGACCGTACCGGCGCGCCGACGGCCGCATCAGGGCTGGCGCTATTTCGAAGCCACCAGCGCGCCGCCCGATCTCGGCGCCGCGATCGACGATTTTGGCGATATGCCGCTGGAAATGGCCGCGGAGCTGCGCGCGCTGGGTCTTATATAATTTCAAAAATAACGAACAGGGAGAAAAGTCATGGCTGACACGAGCTGGAAGATAAGTGGGGATTATTTCGAGACCTGCAATTGCGAATATCTTTGCCCCTGCATCTATACCCATATGGAGGCGCAGCCGACCCACGACACCTGCATCGCCGCCATCGTCATGCGGATCAATGACGGCAATTTCGGCGATGTCGATCTTGCCGGCGTTTCCTTCATCGTCTGCATTTCGGTCGATGGGCCGATGGCGAGCGGCGATTGGACCGTTGGCCTGGTGATCGACGACAAGGCGAGCGACGAACAGGTTCAGTCGGTCGGCGCGATCTGCTCCGGCGATGTCGGCGGGCCGATGGAGCTGGGCAAGGCGCTGGTTGGTAATTTCGCCGGCATCGAGCGGTCGCCGATCGAGATCGACGATCAAGCCATGTCGTTCAGCGTCAAGGCCGGCGGGCTGTTCTCGAATGCCGCCGAGGGCACGCCGAGCGCGCTCGATCCGAGCCAGCCGATGTATATCGAGAACACGGCCCATCCGGCCAATTCGCGCCTCGCGCTCGCCTAGGGCGCGGAAAGCCATATGCATGTTTTCGGCATCGATTGGGACGATGCGGACGGCGGGCATAACGGCCATTTCGCGCCGTTCGCATGGGCCGGCGCCTGAGCGATATGTGCTATACGGATTGGAGCATCAAGGGACCGGAGTTCGGCAGTTGCAACTGCGCCTGGGGCTGCCCCTGCCAGTTCAATGCCCTGCCGACCGAAGGCAATTGCCGCGGCATGGCGGCGATGCGGATCGACGAGGGACATTTCGGCGATGTGACGCTCGACGGCCTCAACTGGATCAGCATGTACGCCTGGCCCGGTGCGGTGCATGAGGGCGGCGGCGAATACCAAATCATTATCGATGCACGGGCGGATACGGCGCAACGCGAGGCGATTCACGCCATTCACACCGGCGAGCATAGCGAGCCCGGCGCCACCGTGTTCAACGTCTTCGCCGCCATGATCGACACCGTCCATGAGCCGCTCTACGAAGCGATCGAATTCGATATCGATGTCGCCGCGCGCACGGCGTCGGTCAGCGTGCCGGGCCTGGTGCAATCGACCGGCTCGCCGATCCGCAATCCGGTGACCGGCGCCGAGCACAATGTCAAGATCGCCATGCCGGGCGGCTTCGAATTTACCGAAGCCGAGATGGGCAGCGGCACCACCAAGACAAGCGCCGCCATCGCGCTCGAATTTGCCGAGAGCTATGGCCAGTTCGCCAATATTCACCTCACGCCCCGAGGGCCGGTGAGTTAGCCGCCCCGTCCGACGATGCTCGTAGATGTCCTGAAACGCGACCGCCTGGTTGTCCTCGGCAGCCTGCTCGCGGTTGCGGCCCTTGCCTGGGCCTATCTCATCCACTTGGCCGTCGCCATGGACGATATGCCGGCGATGGGCGGCGGTATGGGCGACATGGCGGCGAGCCTGAAACCCTGGACCGTCACCGATGGCCTGCTGATGTTCGCCATGTGGGCGATCATGATGTTGGCGATGATGCTGCCCTCGGCGGCGCCGATGATCCTCATCTTCGCTCGGGTCAACAGCAAACAGCGCGACAAGGGCAACGCCTATGTGCCGACGGTGATCTTCGCCTCGGGCTATGTGCTGGTGTGGACCCTGTTCAGCGTCCTCGCCACGGCGGCGCAATGGGGGCTGCAGAATGCCGCGCTCCTGTCGCCGATGATGGTCAGCACCAGCACCTATCTCGGCGGCGGCCTGTTTATCCTCGCCGGCATCTATCAATGGACGCCGCTCAAACAGGCCTGCCTCAAACATTGCCGCTCGCCGCTCGAATTCATCATGCATCATTGGCGCGCCGGAAGCGGCGGCGCCTTTCGCATGGGCCTCGGCCACGGCGCCTTTTGCCTCGGCTGCTGCTGGTCGGTGATGGCGCTCCTGTTCGTCGGTGGCGTGATGAATTTGATCTGGGTCGCAATCATCACCATCTTCGTCGCGGCTGAGAAAATGATCCCCTACGGGCCGTGGGCCGGCCGCGTGACCGGGGTGGCGATGATCGCGATGGGCGTTTATCTGATAGTCTAGACCGGCGTGCCTCCAGAAGGGTAATTCGCCGATGGAGAAAGAATCCGACCTGCGTGCCGCCATCGGCGCCTTGTGCCGCGCCGATGAAGCCGCCTGCGTCGAAGCGCTGCTGCCGCGCGCGGGTTTGCCGCGGGATGGCGAGCTGCGCGCCGGGGCGCGGGCCCGGCGGCTGGTGGAAACCGTGCGCCTGCGGCGGCGCGAGGCCGGTGGCCTCGACGCCTTCCTGACCGAGTTCGGCCTCGATACGGAGGAGGGAGTGGTGCTGATGTGCCTCGCCGAGGCCTTCCTGCGCATTCCCGACGATGACACCGCCGACCTTTTGATCCGCGACAAGATCGGCGGCGCGGAATGGGAAAGCCATCTCGGCGCGAGCGACTCCCTCCTGGTCAACGCCTCGACCTGGGCGCTGATGCTGGGCGGCCGCCTGGTCCGCTTGCATGAGGCCGAAGGCAGCCCGCCCTGGCAGCTGGTGCAAAAGACCGTGGCGCGGGCGGGCGAGCCGGTCATTCGCCAGGCGGTCAGCCAGGCGATGCGGATCATGAGCCGGCAATTCGTCATGGGCCGGGATATCGCGGACGCAATCTCGCGCGCCCGCGACGGCGAAGCGAAAGGCGCGCGCCATTCCTACGATATGCTGGGCGAGGCGGCGCTCACCGCGGAAGATGCCGAACGCTACTTCGCCGCCTATATCGGCGCCATCGAAGCCCTCGGCGCCACCGCCGGTGGGGAGAGCGACGTCTTCGCGGCGCCGAGCATTTCGGTCAAGCTGTCGGCGCTCCATCCCCGTTTCGAATTCGCCAAATCGGCGCGCCTCACCGACGAGCTCGCGCCGCGTCTCGCCGCCCTGGCGGTAGCGGTCAAGAAAGCCGGCATCGGCCTTACCCTCGATGCGGAGGAAGCCGTGCGGCTGGAGCCGACCCTCGATATGTTTGCCGCTATTTACGGCTCCGAGGCCGCGCGGGACTGGGAGGGGTTCGGGCTCGTCGTCCAGGCCTATCTGAAACGCGCGCCGGCGGTGATCGATTGGCTCGCCGAGCTTGCGCGCCGGGGCGGGCGGCGCATTCCCGTCCGGCTCGTCAAGGGCGCCTATTGGGACAGCGAGATCAAGCTGGCCCAGGAGCAGGGGCTCGACGGCTATCCGGTGTTCACCCGCAAACCGGCGACCGATATTTCCTATATCGCCTGCGCAAAACGCCTGCTGAGTATGAGCGATCTATTCTATCCGCAATTCGCCACCCATAATGCGCGCACCATCGCCACCATCGTCGAGTTGGCGGGCGAGGCGGGCGAATACGAATTTCAGCGGCTGCATGGCATGGGCGAAGCGCTGTACGACGCGCTCGCCGAGGAAGACGGCGTTGCGGCGCCGTGCCGGGTCTATGCCCCGGTCGGCGCGCATCAGGATCTGCTGCCCTATCTCGTCCGCCGTCTTTTGGAAAACGGCGCCAACACCTCCTTCGTCAACCGCATCGCCGACGATGATGCGCCGATTGCCGATGTCATACGCGATCCCGCCGCGAGTCTCGGCGAGACGCCTTACCGGCCGCATCCGGGTATCGCGCTTCCCGGCGACATGTTCGCGCCCGACCGCGCCAATTCGGGCGGTATCGATCTTGCCGATCCTGGCAGTGTGGAGGCGCTGCTCACCGATATCGACACGGCCCTGGCGGAAGAATGGATCGCGCGGCCCATCGTGGCGGGGGACGAGCTGGATGGCCCGCCCACCCCGGTGCGCAACCCGAGCGATCGGCGGCGCACCGTCGGCACGGCGATGGAAGCAGGCGAAGGCGCGGTGCGCGCGGCGCTCGAGCGCGCCGGTGCCGCCTGGCCCGCATGGGCCACTACGGCGGTTGAAGAACGTGGCGCCGCGCTCGATGCCTATGCCGATCTCCTGGAGCAAAACCGCGCGGCGGCCATGGCGCTGGCGATCCGCGAGGCGGGCAAGACAATCCCCGACGCCCTCGCCGAGGTTCGCGAGGCGGTCGATTTCGCGCGCTATTACGCCGCGTGCGCCCGTCAGGATTTCGCCGCCGCCGCCCGGCTTCCCGGCCCGACCGGCGAGAGCAACGGCATCGCCCTTGCCGGGCGCGGCGTCTTCGCCTGTATCAGCCCGTGGAACTTCCCCCTCGCCATTTTCAGCGGCCAGGCGCTGGCGGCGCTCGCCGCCGGCAATGCGGTGATCGCCAAGCCGGCGGAACAGACGCCGTTGATCGCCGCCTTCGCCGTTCGCCTGATGCACCGCGCCGGCATTCCGGCGGATGTCCTGCATCTGCTGCCGGGCGCGGGCGCCACCATCGGCGCCGCACTGACCGGCGCCGAGGCCATCGCCGGCGTCGCCTTCACCGGCTCGAACGAGACCGCCCGGGCGATCGCCAAATCCCTCGCCGCCAAACCGGGCGCGCTCGCCCCGCTCATCGCCGAGACCGGCGGGCAGAACGTCATGATCGTCGATTCGAGCGCGCTCCTCGAACAGGCGGTGGCGGACGCGGTAGGCTCGGCATTCACCAGCGCCGGGCAGCGCTGCTCCTGCCTGCGCGTGCTCTTCCTGCAGGAGGAGATCGCCGCGCCCTTCATCGCCAAACTGAACGGCGCGATGCAGGAGATCGCCCTCGGCGATCCGCACGACCTGGCGACCGATGTCGGGCCGCTGATCGACGACGCGGCGCGCGACACCATGGAGGCGCATACCCGGCGCATGACCCGCGAGGCCACCCTGCAGGGCGCCACGCCGATGGGCGCCGCTAGCCAATTCGGTCTATTCCATCCGCCCCATGCCTTCGAGATCGCCGGTCTCGCGCAATTGTCGGGCGAGGTGTTCGGCCCGATCCTCCATATCGTCCGCTATCAGGCCGACCGGCTGGACGATGTCGTCGATGCGGTCAACGCGGCGGGCTATGGGCTGACGCTGGGCATCCAGAGCCGCATCGATTCGACCATCCGGCGCATCGCCGCTCGCGCGCGCGTCGGCAACATATATGTCAACCGCAACATGATCGGCGCGGTGGTCGGCGTGCAGCCGTTCGGCGGCGAGGGGCTGTCCGGCACCGGGCCGAAGGCGGGCGGCCCGCGCTACTTGCATCGCTTCGCCACCGAGCGCACCTTGACCGTCAATACCGCCGCCGCCGGCGGCAACCCTGAACTGCTCTCCCTAACCGACGAGGACTTGCCGTGACCGACAAAGCCAAAGCATTGCCGCTGATCATCGATTGCGACCCCGGCCAGGACGACGCCATCGCCCTGATGCTCGCCATGGCCTCGCCCGAGGAGTTTAACCTTCTCGGCATCTGCGCGGTGGCCGGCAATGTGCCGTTGGTGCTGACGGAAGCCAATGCCCGGCGCATCCGCGACGTGTCGGGCCGGCCCGAGGTGCCGGTCTTCGCGGGCTGCCCGCGGCCGATGGTGAAAATCCTGGAGACCGCCGAATATGTCCATGGCGAAAGCGGCATCAACGGCGCCGATCTGCCGGACCCGAGCCGGCCGGCGGAGACGCAACATGCCGTCGAATGGCTCATCGCCACGCTGCGCAACGCTTCCGAGCCGATCACCCTGGCGACCCTCGGGCCGCTCACCAATGTCGCCACCGCCATCGTCATGGCGCCGGACATTCTCGAGAATATCAGCGAGCTGGTCTTGATGGGCGGCGCACTCAGCCTCGGCAATATTACCCCGGCCGCCGAGTTCAATATTTATTCCGACCCGCACGCCGCGCATATCGTGTTCGAGGCCGGACTGAAACTGACCATGATCGGCCTCGACGTCACCCATCAGGCACGGACGAATCCGGAGCGTCTGGATGCGATCCGGGCGATCGGCAACCCGGCTTCGGCCTGCACCGTCGGCATGCTCGATTTCTATAGTTCGCAATATATAGAGACCTTCGGCGAGGGGGCGCCGCTGCACGACCCTTGCGTCATCGCCTTTCTTTTGCGGCCCGATTTGTTCACCGGCCGGGCGATGCGTGTCGACATCGAAACCGCGAGCCCGCTCACAATAGGCCGCACCGTTTGCGATGTGCATGACCGAAGCGGGCGGGCGGCCAATGCGCATGTCTTGGAGCACATAGACTCGGACGGCTTCTTCGAACTCCTGACAGAACGATTGAAGCGCCTGCCGGAGAATCTCTAACCCTCTGAATTTATGCGGCAAAGAAACCCTTTTTTAACCAATAGCGCGGCATTATCGACGTTAGCGAATTGGAGCATCGTGAATTTGCGATTCCGATAGCCGCAGGCGAACGCGGTTCCAAGGCTCTGGAAAGGTGATTTACTACGCCCTCGGTCCTATTCCGATTGGGCCCCTAAAGGATCGAAAGTCATGGAAAACCCAAACGTCTTTGAAGTTCAAACCCTCAAAGATGGCCGCTGGATGATCGAGCAGCGTTGCCGCAATGAAGAGGAAGCCGTCGCCGAGGCGAAGGATCTCTTCGATTCCCGCCACTTCCAGTCGGTGAAAGTGGTCAAGGAGGCATTCGACCAGGCAGCCAAGCTTTATCGTGAAACGACCGTATTCAGCCTGCCCAACGGCAGCGGTGGCGGTGGCGATGCCGGTGGTCCGATGATCGACGGGCCGACAAGGGCGCCCGCGCCCCGGCAGACGGCCAAAAAGAAAAAGGCCAAGCCGCAGAAGAAGTCGCTGCTCGATTTCTTCCGCGAATAGGATCTCGATACGCGCGGCGGCGGGGCCGCGACCTTTCGATCCTCACGCAACACCCAAAGGCGCCACCGTTCGTGGCGTCATTTTGCGCTCCCCGCCCTCTATTCACATACGGGCATAGCCGGTAGACTCTCCATGAATGAGAGCAAATCGGCATGTCATCGCGGAATAAGAATCTGCCCGCCGGGGACGGCGGCGCCAAGTCGGGCGCCAGGTCGGATATCGACAATTTCCTGAGCAAGGTCGCCGCGACGCCGGCGCCGCTCAAAGGCGCGGGCAAGGGCCGCCTCATGTTCGCCATGGACGCGACCGCCAGCCGCGAACCGAGTTGGGACCGCGCCTGCCATATCCAGGGCGAGATGTTCCAAGCCACCGCCGCGCTCGGCGGTCTTTCCGTACAACTGGTTTATTACCGCGGTTTCAGCGAGTTCCGCGCGACCAAATGGATCGACAATTCGCGCGCCCTGGTGCGCCATATGAGCGCCGTCCACTGCCTTGGCGGCCACACCCAGATCCGCAAAATCCTCAAACACGCGATCCGCGAGGGCAAGCGCGAGCGGCTCGGCGCGCTGGTTTTTGTCGGCGATGCCTTGGAGGAGGATGTCGACGATCTCTGCGCGCTCGCCGGCGAGCTCGGGATGCTCAAGGTGCCGGCCTTCATGTTTCATGAGGGCGGCAACCGCGAGGCGGGCCTTGCCTTCCGCCAGATCGCGCGCCTCTCCGGCGGCGCCTATCTGCATTTCGACAGCAACAGCGCGGCGGAGCTCAAGAACCTCCTAAGCGCCGTCGCCGTCTATGCCGCGGGCGGCAAACGGGCGCTCCTCAGCTTTGGCAAGCGCGAGGGCGGCGCGGCGCTGCAAATCTCCCACCAAGTCAAGTAGACTCTCGGGTCCAATTGACAGTGTCGAGCTAAAACTATGCTGCCGCTTCTCATCCTTGTGATGCTGCTGTCTTGGGTATTTTGGGCCGCTTACCAAAATCCCGGGCTGCCGATCCCCAGAACGCCAAAATTGGCGCTCATTATCGGCGGCTGCGCGCTGGCGATCTATTTCGGATTGTTCATGAACGTCTTTGTCGGCATCGCGGTGTTGGCTGCCGCAATCCTTCCTCTTCTCTATTTGGAGAGCAGGGCCGCTACAGCGATAAAAAAAGCCTCGGTCAGGAAAAGCAGTTTGAAGGCGGCATACGCCGAAATGTCGCTGCATCATGGCAGCGGCGCGATCAATTGTATCGCCATCAGCGGACAGCACGCCGGCAATGAAATTCGCAACCTTCCCCAGTCACAGCTCGTCGAACTCATGAGCGAATGCGAAGTGAACGACCAAAATTCCTTTGCGCTGATCGAGTGCTATCTCGCCAGAATTCGCCGCGATCCATGGCACGAAACGCGGATTGCCGTGGGCGCTGATTTCTCCAAAAAGAACGGCGGTGCGGCGATGAGCCGGGAACAGGCTATTGAACTGTTAGGCCTCGATGCCAAATTCAAGGAATCGAATGTAATTCGAACATACGATACGCTGACGAAAAAATTCCGGCCGGACTATGACGGGTTCGATTTCTTGATGTCGAATTTCGACCGCGCAAAGGAAGTCCTGTTGCGTGAGCCCAACCCCAAGGGGCATACGGCATTTTGACACGACATGCCGTGATTGCTGATTATTCGTCAGATCACATAGACTAAAACCCTGACCGACATGGCGGAGGCACTCGCGCCCCTATGGTGAAATATCTCGTTCTCGGCGTCGCGCTTCTGGTGGCGGTGCTTTTGATTGTGCGCTGGTACGAAAGCGCCAATCCGTCGCGCCTGGCCAGGGCGCTGAAATGGGGCTTTATCGGCCTTGGCGGCGCCGTCGCGATCTTTCTCGGCGCCACGGGCCGGATTCAACTGGCCGCCATCCCGCTGACGCTGATATTCCTGCCGCTGATATTGCGCTCCCTGCGCGGCGGCGCCGCGCAAAGCGGCACGCCGTCGCCCGGTCAGCAATCCGAGGTCGAGACCGCCTATATTCGTATGAATCTCGATCATGACAGCGGCGAGATGCACGGCACGGTACTGCGCGGCGCCTATGAGGGCCGGGAGTTGCACCAACTCTCCCGCGAGGAGCTTCTCGATCTTCTCCGCGAATGCGATGCCCATGACGAGCAATCGGCGCGCCTGTTGGAGAGCTATCTCGACAGAATGTTTGGCGAAGAATGGCGCGATGGGGCGTCGGAGGAGGAGCCCCGGCAGCGCCGGCGAGCCTCCTCAGCCAACATGACCCGGGACGAAGCTTATGAAGTGCTCGGCCTCGCGCCCGGAGCGAGCGAGGCGGATATCCGCGAGGCGCACCGCAAATTGCAGCTCAAGAACCATCCCGACCAGGGCGGCTCGGATTATCTCGCGGCGAAAATCAATCAGGCCAAGGAGGTTCTGCTCGGCGGCAAGTAGAGGCCTTGCCCGATGGCGGAAAAGATGACAAACACTGCGCAAATCCGCCGCAGATTCCTCTTGAGCATAAGGACCGCAATTGCATGACGAGGCCCGTCAAAAAGGCTGTTTTTCCGGTTGCCGGCCTCGGCACGCGTTTCTTGCCGGCGACCAAGGCCGTGCCCAAGGAAATGCTGCCCATCGTCGACAAGCCGCTCATCCAGTATGCGGTGGAGGAGGCGGCCGAAGCGGGAATCGAGGAGTTCATTTTCGTCACCGGGCGCGACAAGAGCGCGATCGAGAATCATTTCGATCATTCCTACGAGCTTGAAGCGGTGATGGCCGAACGCGGCAAGACGGAGGGGCTGGAAGCCGTGCGCAGCTTGATCCCGCCGGCCGGTGCGCTCTCTTATACCCGCCAGCAGGAGCCCCTCGGCCTCGGCCATGCGGTCTGGTGCGCGCGCGACCTCGTCGGCGACGAACCCTTCGCGGTCTTTCTCGTCGACGAGCTGGTGCTCTCCAAGACGCCCTGTATGAAGCAGGTGATCGATGTCTATAACGAGCGCGGCGGCTGCGTCTATGCGCTCGCGGAGACGCCGATGGAAGAGACCAACCGTTACGGCATCGTCGATGTCGCGGCGGATGACGGGCATATTATCGACCTCAAGGGCATGGTCGAGAAGCCGGACCCGAGCGCGGCGCCGTCCAATCTCGCCATCATCGGGCGCTATGTGCTGCAGCCGGAAGTCTTCTCCTATCTCGAACGCATGGAGCGCGGCGTCGGCGGCGAAATTCAGCTTACCGATTCCCTCGCCAAGCTGCTCGATGACGGCATCCCGGCCTTTGGTCTGCGCTTCGAAGGCCGGCGCTTCGATTGCGGCGGCAAGCTGGGGTTCCTCCAGGCCAATATCGCCTTCGCCCTGGCGCGCGACGATCTCGGCGGCGATCTCTCCGCCTTCCTCAACAATTTGTCCGCTAAGGACTGATTTCTAACGGGATATCACTATGCATGTCGCCATGATCGGCACCGGCTATGTCGGCCTTGTCTCCGCCGCCTGTTTCTCCGAATTCGGCGTCGATGTGATCTGCGTCGACAAACTGCGCGAGAAGATCGACGGCCTCAACGCCGGAAAGATTCCGATCTACGAGCCCGGCCTCGAAGACCTCGTCAATCACAATGTCGCGGCGGGGCGGCTCAGCTTCACCTCCGATATTGCCGAGGCGGTGCCGGGCGCCGATATCGTCATGCTCGCGGTCGGCACGCCGAGCCGGCGCGGCGACGGCCATGCCGATCTTTCCTTCGTCTATGCCGCGGCGGAAGAGATCGCCGATGCGATGGACGGCTATACGGTGGTGGTGACGAAATCCACCGTGCCGGTCGGCACCGGCGACGAGATCGCGCGCATCATCCGCGGCCGCCGCCCGGATGCCGAGTTCGACATCGTCTCCAACCCGGAATTTCTCCGCGAGGGCGCGGCGATCGGCGATTTCATGCGCCCGGACCGGGTCGTCGTCGGCGTCGAATCCGAGCGCGCCAAGAAGCTCATGGCGGAGCTCTACCGCCCGCTCTTTCTAATCGAAACCCCGGTCGTCTTTACCGGCGTGAAGACCGCCGAGCTGATCAAATATGCCGCCAACACCTTCCTCGCCACCAAGATCACCTTCATCAACGAGATTGCCGATATCTGCGAGGAGATCGGCGCGGATGTGCATGACGTCGCCAAGGGCATCGGGCTGGACGGGCGCATCGGCAACAAATTCCTCCATCCCGGGCCGGGCTATGGCGGCTCCTGCTTTCCCAAGGACACGCTCGCCTTCGTACGCATCGCGCGCGAGAGCGGTGCGCCGAGCCGCATCGTCGAGGCAGTGGTCGACATCAACGAGAAGCGCAAGGCGCGCATGGCGGAGAAGATCATCGCGGCCTGCGGCGGCACGGTGGCGGGCAAACGCCTTGCCGTGCTCGGCGTCGCCTTCAAGCCGAACACCGACGATGTGCGCGACAGCGCGAGCCTGACGATCATTCCCGCGCTGCAGGAGGCGGGCGCCGCCATCCGCGCCTACGATCCCGAGGCGATGGAGGAGGCGAAGGCGCTGCTGTCGAATATCGACTGGTGCGCCGATGCCTATGACGCCATGAAAGGCGCGGACTGTCTCGTGATCCTGACCGAATGGAACGAGTTCCGCGCGCTCGATCTGGAGCGCGTCAAGGGGCTGCTCGCGCAGCCGGTGATCGTCGATCTGCGTAACGTCTACGAGCCGGATGATATGGCGGCAAAAGGCTTTGATTATTCCAGCGTCGGCCGCCCGTGAGCCGGGCGCACCGCTTCGACCCCACGATCCTGCGCGAATATGATATTCGCGGCGTCGTCGGCCGCACGCTGGGAACAGACGACGCGGAGGCTATCGGGCGCGCCTTCGCCACCATCGCCGCGCGCGATACCGGCGGCAAAACCTTCACCGTCGGCTATGACGGGCGCGTCAGCTCGCCCGATATGGAAGCGGCGCTGATCGCCGGCCTCAACGCCGCCGGCGCCGACGCCATCCGTGTCGGGCTCGGCCCCACGCCGATGCTTTACTATTCGGTGCACAGCCTCGAAGCCGATGGCGGCATCATGATCACCGGCTCGCACAATCCGCCGGACAATAACGGCTTCAAATTGATGCTCGGCAAAAAATCCTTTTTCGGCGCGCGCATCCAGGAGCTGGGCGCGCTCGCGGCACAAGGCGATTATGGCAGCGGCGCCGGCGAGAGCCGGTCAGAGCCCATGCTCGAGCGCTATGTCGCCCGCCTGGCGGAAGAGGGCCAATCGCTCGCACCGCTCAAAATAGCGTGGGACGCGGGCAACGGCGCCGCCGGCGAGGCGATGGCGCGGCTGACGGAGACTCTTCCCGGCGAGCATCTCCTGCTCAACGAGAAAATCGACGGTACCTTTCCGGCCCATCATCCGGACCCCACCGTGCCGGAGAACCTTGAGCAGATTATTGCCACCGTGCGCGACGAAGGCTGCGACGCCGGCATCGCCTTCGACGGCGATGGCGACCGTATCGGCGTGGTCGACGGCAATGGCGAAATTCTCTGGGGCGACCAGATTCTTGCCCTGCTGGCGCGCCCGGTGCTGGCCGAGCGGCCGGGTGCGACGATCATCGCCGACGTCAAGGCGAGCCAGGTGCTGTTCGACGAAGTCGCGCGGCTCGGCGGCGAGCCGCTGATGTGGAAGACCGGCCATTCCCTGATCAAGGCGAAGATGGCCGAGACCGGCGCGCCGCTCGCCGGCGAGATGAGCGGCCATATCTTCTTCGCCGACCGCTATTACGGTTATGACGATGCGCTCTATGCCGCGCTCCGGCTTTTGGGTGTCGTTTCCGGCGCGGGGGAGAGCCTGGCGGCCCTGCGCGCCTCGCTGCCGGTCCGCATCAACACGCCGGAGCTGCGCTTCGAATGCGCCGATGAGCGCAAGTTCGACGCCATCGAGGAGGTGCGCCGGCGTCTCGATGCCGAGGGCGCGGCGGTGGATGCAAGCGACGGGGTGCGAGTGAGCACGGCGGATGGCTGGTGGCTGCTCCGCGCCTCCAACACCCAGCCGGTGCTGGTCGCGCGCTGCGAAGCCAAGGACGAGGCCGGACTGGCGCGGCTGAAAGAGGCGCTGGTGGCGCAATTAAGCGAAAGTGGAATCGCGCCGCCGGAATTCTGACAAAAGAAGACGAGGGGGGAGCCGTTGTGAGTACCGAAATTTGCCGAATGACCGCCATCGAATTGTTGACGGCCTATGAGTCCGGCGAATTGTCGCCGGTCGCCGTGACCGAAGCAGTGCTGCAGCGCATTCACGATCTGCAAGACGCCTATAACGCCTTCTGCCTGATCGACGATGACGGCGCCATGGCATCGGCGCGGCAATCGGAGAAGCGCTGGCTCGCCGGTGCGCCCGAAGGGCGGCTCGACGGCGTGCCGGCCACGGTCAAGGATCTCGTCCTCGCCAAGGGCTGGCGCACCATGCGCGGCTCCAAAACCACCGACCCGGATCAGTCGTGGGACGAGGATGCACCGGCGGTGGCGCGCTTGCGCGAGCATGGCGCCGTGCTGCTCGGCAAGACGACGACACCGGAATATGGCTGGAAGGGCGTGACCGACAGCCCGCTGACGGGCGTGACGAGAAACCCCTGGAACACCGAGCGCACCCCCGGCGGCTCGAGCGGCGGCGCGGCGGTCGCGGCGCTTTGCGGCATGGGCCCGTTGCATATCGGTACCGATGGCGGCGGATCGGTGCGCATCCCGTCTTCGTTCAGCGGCATCTTCGGCATCAAGGCGAATTTCGGCCGTGTCCCGGTTTATCCGGCGAGCCCGTTCGGCACCTTGTCGCATCTCGGCCCGATGACGCGGACCGTCGCCGATGCGGCGCTGATGCTGAGCGTGATGGCCGAGTCCGACCCGCGCGACGCCTATGGCCTGCCCTATGACGGGCGCGATTACGGCGCGGTTCTCGACGGCGGCGTTGCGGGTCTGCGCGCCGCCTACAGCCCGGATCTCGGCTACGCCACCGTCGACCCGGAGGTCGCGGAATTGGTTGCGGCGGGCGTCAAATCGCTCGAAGGCCTTGGCGTCATGGTGGAGCAAACCGATCCCGGGTTCGACGATCCGCAGGATCTCTTTCGCAGCCATTGGTATGCCGGCGCGGCGTTTGTCCTCCGCGCCATGACGGAGACCCAGCGCGACATGGTCGATCCCGGCTTGCGCGTCGTCGCGGGCAAGGGCGATGCCATCACCATGGACGATTACATGAAGGCCGCGCTCGCCCGCAGCCGCCTGATGGTGACCATGCGCCAATTCCATGAACGCTATGATTTGCTGCTCACGCCGACCATGCCGCTGCCGGCATTTTCGCTCGGCAGCGACACGCCGATCGGGCCCGACGGCTCGTCATGGGATGCCTGGAGCCCGTTCACCTTCCCGTTCAACCTGACCGGCCAGCCGGCGGCGACGGTGCCGTGCGGCTTTACCTCGGACGGCCTGCCCGTGGGCCTGCAGATCGTCGGGCGGAATTATGACGAGGCGACGGTGCTGCGCGCTGCCTATGCCTATGAAAAAGCCCATCCGGAGCATAGCAGGACGCCGAAAATGCCAATAAATATCGGAAAAAGTGCATAAAACTTAAAGGTCTCGGAAAAAGTTAACCAAGTGTTAGACTTGACGCGCAATTCTTTTCTGCTCCATAAGGAGCACCAGCTGATTCGCGAATTATCCAAGGCTATGAGTAATTTGGTGGCGAATAGTGGCTTAAATTGTCGGCCCGTCTTCGTACGGCGCGCGATCACTGTCGCGGCGGTTTTACTGCTTGGCCTGACAATATTGCTGGCCGGCACCGAGCCCGGCGAGGCGGGATACGCGTCGATTATTCTCGACGCGGATACCGGCGAAGTGCTGCGCTCGCGCAATGCGGACACGCGAAATTATCCCGCTTCTCTGACCAAGATGATGACGCTCTATATGCTGTTCGAGGAGCTCGACAGCGAGCGAATGAATTTGAAAACCCGGCTGAAAGTCTCCAAGCGCGCCTCGGGCCAGCCGGCCTCGAAGCTCGGTCTCAAACGCGGCCAGACCATCACGGTACAAAATGCGATCAAGGCGCTGGCGACGAAATCGGCCAACGATGTCGCCACCGTGGTCGCCGAAGCGATCAGCGGCACCGAGTGGGAGTTCGCCGCGGCAATGACCAAGCGGGCGCGCAGCCTTGGCATGAAACGCACGCGCTTCCGCAACGCTTCCGGCCTGCCCAACCGCAAGCAACTTTCCTCGGCGCGCGATATGGGCATCCTGGCGATGGCCATGTTGCGGGACTTCCCGCATTACTATGATTATTTCTCGGCGACCTCGTTCACTTATGACGGCACTACCCACCATACCCACAACAATCTCCTGGACCGCTATCCCGGCATGGACGGCATGAAGACCGGCTATATCCGCGCCTCGGGATTCAATCTCGTCGCCTCCGCCCTGCGCGACGGCAGGCGGGTCATCGCCGTGGTGTTCGGCGGCCGCACCGCCAAGTCGCGCGACAGGCATATGGTCAAGCTGCTCGATCTCGGATTTGAGCGCATGGCCCAGCGCGACCGGCAGCGCGGCACAAATCAATATGCCGGTTTACGGAGCCGGACGATCCCGCTTCCCACCTTCAAACCGGGGACCGTGGTGGAAGCACGGGTTGCCGCGGGCATACCCCTGCCGACCCGGCCGCGCCCGACGATCGGCAAATGGGCCATTCAGATCGGCGCGTACCGCTCGGTCAGCGCCGCGGAAACCGCCTTGCAATTGGCTTCAAAGCGCCTGACCTCACTGCTCGCCAATGCATCGGCCGCGCTGACGCCGATCGAGATGAAGCGCGGCGACATTCTCTACCGCGCCCGCTTCCTCGGCCTGCACAAGAACGAAGCGACCAAGGCCTGCAATACGCTCAAGGCGGTGACCATGCCGTGCGCGGTCATGCCCAATCCGGATCTCCAGTTGGCGCGGAAGTCCAACTGAACGCCTGCTGGCAGGGGCAGGCGTGATGAATTCCCTAACATTTCGGCGCACCGGCTTTCTTCTGGGCCTGATCTGCTCTGCCCTCATCCTCGGCGCCTGCGAATATACCAGCCGGCCCGACAATGCCGTGGAGCGGCGGTTTACCTGGTTCAGCTATCTCTCCGCCGAGGATATTAAAGAATCCTGCCGCAGCCATTCGCCGCCGCGCTACCGCTTTATCTACAACGCCATCTACACCAATCATGTGCGCACCTATGAGATCAACGGGCTGCCCGGCGGCGGCGGCGGCATGATGGATTCGGAGGTCCTGTCGGCGGAGGTGAGCCCGGGGTTTCTCGTGCATTTCCCGTTTTGGCCTTGGTCGGGCGAGCGTGTGGTCGCACAGTTGAACGAGGTCGAGATGAAGATGCTGCGCACCTCCCTCGAGGCGAGCGGCTATTTCGACAGCCCGCCGGTGGGCACGATCCTCGATTCCAATACCTTTTACTGGCTGGTGGCGTCCTGCGAGGGCAATCGGTTCCATTTCAACGCCTGGGTCCATCCGTCGCCGGAGTTCGATGGCTTGAAATTCGTCGAGACCCTCCGCCGGTTCGACGGCAGCAAGATTGAAATCCCGCAAGCGCGCGAATTGACGCCGGAAGAAAAGGAATTCCGCCGACGTCCCGCCAGAGCCCAGGAACCCGGCTATTTCCGTTTCTTTGCGGAGATCCTCCCCGATGGTTTGGGGGTCGCCGCCGGACCCTGACATTGCGCTGAAACCCAATGTGAGCGGGCGTTACATCATAGTAAATATTTTTTCGCATTGTGACCGCTGTCACTTGGCGATGGCAATAAGCCTCCCCATCTAATCCCTAACGGGCAGAGTTGAACTTTAGACAGATGGAGGAAGATCATGGCGAGAAAGAGGCGTTCGGTGAAGCCGGCCACTTTCGCGCTGGCGATGTCTACCCTGGGCCCCGCCTGGGCCACACGTTTGGAAACCCAGAGCAGCGACCAGGAAGATCATTGCAAGCGCGGTATTTTTAAACGCGCCACGCGTTGCCACGAGGCCGGCGGCGTATATGCAACGATCCTTTGCCTGATCGGCCTGTCGATCTAAGCGCTACGGATAGACAGTCCGATCCTCACTCATATCTTTTTCGTGCATGTCGCCGGCAAACAAGCTGTAATCGTGGCTGTGGAGTGACAGTCCTGCCCGGCGGGAGCGCATGAACGCGAAGAAAAAGAACGACGGCCCGAATTCGGCGGACGCTGCGCCTGAACGCCCGGTACTGATCAAACCGGCGAAGAAGCGCACGCTTCTCGCGCGTCTGCGCACCTATTTCCTCACCGGCATCGTCGTCTCCGCCCCGGTCGGCATCACGATCTGGCTGATCTGGCTGTTCGTCGCCTTCGTCGACCGCACGGTGGTGCCGATCATCCCGGAGAGCTACAACCCCTCCGACGTGCTCGGCGTCAGCGTGCCCGGCATCGGCGTCATCGTCGTGCTGCTGGTGATGACCATCATCGGCTTCCTGGTGACCAATTTCTTCGGCCGCTTTTTCGTACGCATGGGCGAAAACATGGTCTCGCGCGTGCCCGTGGTGCGGACCATTTATGGCGTCCTGAAGCAGATTTTCGACGCCGTGCTGGCGCAATCCGAAGGCGCCTTCCGCGAGGTCGTTCTGGTCGAATATCCGCGCAAGGGCATCTGGGTGATCGGCTTTATCACCAGCACCACCCAGGGCGAGGTGCAGCGGGTGACGCCGGACGAGATGGTCAATGTCTTCCTGCCGACGACGCCCAACCCGACCTCCGGCTTCCTCCTGTTCGTGCCGCGCAAGGACTGCATCACAATGCATATGACCGTGGAGGAGGGCGTGAAGCTGGTGATCTCGGGCGGCATCGTCTCGCCGCCGGACCGCGACGAGCTGCCGGTTGAAGCGGAAGGCGAGGCAGAGGAACTTCAGGCCGAGCGCAAGTAACGCGCCGCCGCATCCCGTTCAAAGAGATAGAGCAGCGCCCGCAAGGCTTCGCCGCGCGCCGACTGCAGATCCGGATCGCGTTCGAGGATCAAACGGGCGTCGTCGCGCGCGGTGGCGAGCAACTCGCCATGGCTGGCGAGGTCGGCGACGCGGAGCTGGGGCAGGCCGCTTTGCCGTGTGCCGAGCAGTTCGCCGGCGCCGCGCAGCTTGAGATCTTCCTCGGCGATGCGGAATCCGTCATCAGTCTCGCGCAGAATTTCGAGGCGCGCCTGCGCCGTGGCGCCGAGCGGCGGGGCGTAAAGCAGCAGGCAATTGCCGGGCTTCTCCGCCCGGCCGACGCGGCCGCGCAGCTGATGCAGCTGGGCGAGGCCGAAGCGCTCGGCATGCTCGATGACGATCACCGTGGCGTCGGGCACATCGATACCGACCTCGATCACCGTCGTCGCGACGAGGATATCGAGCGCGCCTTCCGCGAAGGCCGACATGCGCGCGTCCTTCTCGTCGCTTTTCATGCGGCCATGGACGAGGCCGGCCCGCGCGCCGAATAGCCGCTCCAGCGCGGCGTGACGGTCCTCCGCCGCCGCCAGGTCGACCGCTTCCGATTCCTCGACCAGGGGGCAGATCCAATAGACCTTGGCGCCTGATTCGACGGCGCGGCGAACGCCGGCGACGACCTCGTCGAGGCGCCCGAGCGGCATGACCCGCGTCGCCACCGGCGCGCGGCCTGCGGGCTTTTCCGTGAGACGCGAGCTTTGCAGATCGCCGTAAGCGGTCAGCATCAGGGTGCGCGGGATCGGCGTCGCCGTCATCACCAGCACATCCACGCCTTTGCCCTTGGCGGCCAGCGTCATGCGCTGATGCACGCCGAAGCGGTGCTGCTCGTCGACCACCGCGACGGCGAGATCGGCAAACTCGACGCCGCTTTGAAACAGCGCATGGGTGCCAATCGCGATATCGATCTCGCCTTTGCTGAGTTTCGCCAAAACAGCTTCGCGCTCGCTCTTCTTGCCGCGCCCGGTAAGGAGCGCGGTGGAGACGCCGCTTTCCGCCAGTAAGGCTTGCAAGGTAGCGTGATGCTGGCGGGCGAGCAGTTCGGTGGGCGCCATCAGCGCCCCTTGCGCGCCCGCTTCGACGGCGACGAGAAGGGCGAACAACGCCACCACCGTCTTGCCGCTGCCGACATCGCCCTGCAACAGGCGCAGCATGCGGTGCGGCGCCTTGAGATCGGCTTCGATCTCCGCAATCGCCTGTTCCTGCCCGGCGGTGAGGGCGAAAGGCAAATGCTCGGTCACGATCTTTCGCAGCCTTCCGTCGCCCGTGGTCGCCCGCCCGGCGGCGCGCTGCAAGGAGGCGCGCAGCAGCATAAGGGCCAACTGGTTGGCGAGAAGCTCGTCATAAGCGAGGCGCTGGCGCGCCGGCGCTTCGGGCGCGAGATCGGCCTCTTCCTCTGGCCGGTGCGCCGCTAGAAGGGCCGGTTTCCAGGCCAACCAGCCTTGCCGGGCGAGATAGGCCGCATCGCACCATTCGGCGAGCTCCGGCGTCTCGTCGAGGGCGGCCCGGATCGCCTTGGAGAGTGGCTTCAGATTAAGCCCCGCGGTCAGGGGATAGACCGGCTCGACGCTCTGCACGCTCTCGATCTCATCCTCCGGCGCGATATGGTCCGGATGCACGATCTGGATTTCGTCGCCATATGTCTCGCTGCGGCCGCTGACGATGCGGATCTCGCCGACCGGCAATTGTTCGAGCAGATATTTCTCATGGGCATGGAAGAAGACGAGATTGAGCGCGCCGCTCTCGTCGGAACAGCGGACCTTGTAGGGGAGACGCCGGGTGCGCGGCTTGTGATGGGACTCGACGCGCAGCCTGAGAGTGACGATCACCCCCGCCGGTGCGTCGGCGACACTGGGCGAGAAGCGCCGGTCGATCAACCCGCTCGGCAAATGCCACAACAAGTCGGCGATGAGCGGCCCGGCGCACTGTTCGATCGCCTTGGCGATGCGTGGTCCGACGCCGGGCAGGGTTTCGACGGAGACGAACAGCGGGTTGAGGATTTCCGGGCGCATATCGTTCTGAGGCTACCCCCGTCATTGCGGAGCGGCAATGGCTGACAAGCGCGCGACCCTCTCCTATTATCCCGCGCCTGAACGACCGCCGGAACCTTCATGACCCACAGCCTCGAGACCCGCCGAAAGCGCCTGCGCTACCGCACCAGCCACACCGGCACGCGGGAGACGGATATATTGGTCGGCGGCTTTATCTCCCGGCATGTCGATGAGCTCGATGCGCAGGCGGTCGGCGCGCTGGAGGCGCTGATGGACGGCGCCAACGACCGCGATATTCTCGATTGGATTACCGAACGCGCGGCGCTGCCCGAACAGTTCCAGAACGAGACAACGGCGCGCCTCATCGCCTTCGTCCAGGAACGGTCCCGCTCTTGAATCCCGAAGATATCAATCTGCGCGCCCTCACTCTCGACCGCCCCGGCGCCGTCGCCATCGGTGGCACGCCGGAGGGCTATGACGCGCTCCTCCTCGGCCGGCTGGCCAAGGAGGCCGCGCCCGCGCCGCTGCTCTATGTCGCGCCGGACGATGCGCGCCTCGCCAATATGCGCGGCTGCCTGGCTTTTTTCGCGCCGGATATCGCCTGCCTCGCGATCCCCGCCTGGGACTGTCTGCCCTTTGACCGCATCTCGCCGCGCAACGATCTGATCGCCGAGCGCATCTCCTCCCTCGTCGCCCTGGCGGCGGGCGGCGGCGGGGCGACCGTGGTGCTGGCGACGGTCAATTCTCTGTTGCAGCGCGTGCCGCCGCGCGACGCCCTGGCGGGGGCCTCCTTCGCGCTCCGCCGTGGCGAGGAGCTCAAGCTCGACGCGCTCTTCGCCTATCTCGAAGGCAACGGTTTCAGCCGCGGCGGTACGGTGATGGAGGCGGGCGACTACGCGGTGCGCGGCGGCATCGTCGATATCTTCCCACCCGGCGCGGCGGAGCCGGTGCGCCTCGACCTGTTCGGCGAGAGCCTGGAAGCCATCAAGACCTTCGACCCCGTGTCCCAGCGCAGCATCGGCACCCTGGAAGGCCTCAGCCTCATGCCGGTGAGCGAAGTGGTGCTCAATCCCGCGACCATCGAGCGTTTCAAATCCGGCTATCGCGGCCAGTTCGGCGCCGTCACCGGCTCAGACCCGCTGTTCGAGGCGATCGATGCCGGGCGGCGCTATCCCGGCATGGAGCATTGGCTGCCGCTCTTTCACGACAAGCTTGAAACGATCTTCGATTATGTGCCCGAGGCAGCGATCTTTTTCGACCCGCTGGCCGAGCAGGCCTGCAGCGACCGCTGGGAAGCGATCGACGACTATTACCGGGCGCGCACGGAAGGCGCGGCGGCGGAATTTTCCACCGAGGATTACAAGCCGCTGCCGCCGGAGATGCTCTATCTCACCCGCGAGGAGCGCGATAGCCGCGCCGAGAGCCACGCGCTGGCGCTGCTCTCGCCCTTCACCGCCGAGGCGCAAGCAGAGCGGCGCAGCTTCGATGCCGGGGGCAAACAGGGGCGCGCCTTCACCGCCGAGCGCAGCCAGGCAACCGGCGACCTGTTCGATGCGGTCGAGGACCAT
>CAZUVO010000002.1:0-24648 GCA_964623955.1 uncultured Rhizobiaceae bacterium | reverse complement strand
GTGATGCTGGCCGGCTGGAGCGTGGGCACGCGCGAGCGTATCGCCCGTCTCCTAACCGATCACGGCGTCGAGGCGCCGGTGCCGGTCGAGGACTGGCCCGCCGCCGAGTCGCTGCCCGTGGGCACTCTATCCCTCGCCGTGTTGCCGATGGAGCATGGCTTCGTTTCACCCACGCTGACGATAATCGCCGAGCAGGATATTCTCGGCGACCGGCTCAACCGCGCCCAGCGCCGCCGCCGGGTCAAGCCGGCGGAATTTCTCGCCGATGTCTCCGAGCTCAGCCAGGGCGATCTCGTGGTCCATGCCGACCATGGCATTGGGCGTTATGACAGTCTCGTCACCCTCGATGTCGACAATGCGCCGCATGATTGTTTGCGCCTGCTCTATGACGGCGACGATAGGCTGCTCCTGCCGGTCGAGAATATCGAGCTCTTGTCGCGCTACGGCTCTGCTGACCAGCCGGTCTCCCTCGACAAGCTCGGCGGCGCGGCGTGGCAGGCGAGGAAGGCGCGGCTCAAGCAGCGGGTCAAGGAGATGGCCGGTGAGCTGATGAAGATTGCCGCCCAGCGCACCCTGCGCAAGGCGCCGGTGCTTGCCGCGGAAGCCGGGCCGTTCGAGGAATTCTGTGCGCGGTTTCCCTATAGCGAAACCGACGACCAGGCGAGCGCCATTGACGACAGCATGGCCGATCTCGCCAGTGGCCGGCCGATGGACCGGCTCATTTGCGGCGATGTCGGCTTCGGCAAGACGGAAATCGCGCTGCGCGCCGCGTTTCAGGCGGCGATGGGCGGTAAGCAGGTCGCGGTGCTCGTGCCGACCACGCTCCTCTGCCGCCAGCATTATCAGAATTTCAGCGAGCGTTTCGAAAACCTGCCGGTGCGCGTCGCGCAATTGTCGCGCCTGGTCAAAGCGGGCGCGGCGGCGGAAGTGCGAGACGGCATGAAGAATGGCGAGATCGATATCGTCATCGGCACCCATACGCTGCTCGGCAAGAAGATCGAGTTTGCCGACCTCGGCTTGCTTATCGTCGACGAGGAGCAGCATTTCGGCGTCGCCCATAAGGAGCGCCTGAAGAAGCTCCGCGCCGAGGTGCATGTGCTGACGCTGAGCGCGACGCCGATCCCGCGCACGCTGCAAATGGCGCTCACCGGGGTGCGCGATATGAGCATCATCGGCACGCCGCCGGTCGACCGCTTGGCGGTGCGCACTTTCATCATGCCGTTCGATCCGGTGATTATGCGCGAGGCGCTGATGCGGGAGCATTTTCGCGGCGGCCAGAGCTTTTACGTCTGCCCGCGCATCGCCGATCTCGACGGCGCCGCCGAGCGGGTGCGCAAGCTGGTGCCGGAGGTCAAGGTCGCCATCGCCCATGGCGGCATGCCGGTGACGGAGCTGGAAGCGGTCATGGCGGATTTCTACGACGGCGGGTTCGATGTGCTGGTCTCCACCGCGATCATCGAATCAGGCCTCGACCTGCCGCGCGTCAACACCATGATCGTGCACCGCGCCGATATGTTCGGCCTCTCCCAGCTCTACCAACTGCGCGGGCGCATCGGCCGCTCGAAACTGAGGGGCTATGCCTATTTCACCCTGCCGCCGGCGCACCGCATGACGACGACCGCGCGCAAGCGGCTCGAAGTGATCCACCGCCTCGACAGCCTCGGCGCCGGTTTCAGTCTGGCGAGCCATGACATGGATATCCGCGGCGCCGGAAACCTGCTCGGCGGCGAGCAATCCGGCCATATCCGCGAGGTCGGCATCGAGCTTTACCAACACATGCTGGAAGAGGCGGTCGCTCAGGCACGCGCCGAGGCGGACGGCACCGGCGAGGCGCCGGTTGCCGAATGGTCGCCGCAGATCAGCCTGGGCACGGCGGTGCTGATCCCGGAAAGCTATGTCGAGGATCTCGATGTGCGCTTGGCGCTGTACCGCCGCGCCGCGCGCCTCGAGGATTCGGGCGAGATCGAGGAGTTTATCGACGAGCTCGCCGACCGCTTCGGCCCGGCGCCGGAGGAAGTGCGGCACCTGTTGGATATCGTCGCCATCAAGCGTCTGTGCCGCGCCGCCGGCGTCGAGCGCATCGATGCCGGGCCCAAGGGCGCGGTGCTTTCCCTGCGCGAGGATTCCACCATCTCGCCCGAGAAGCTGATCGCCCATATTGCCAATCCACGCCATGGCCTGCGTCTACGCCCCGACCATAAACTCGTCATCACGCGCAACTGGCCTGTGGCGGAGCAGCGCCTGGACGGCGTCCGCCGCTTGCTGAGCGTATTACATGAAATGAGCGAATAAATAATGGGAGCCCCGAAATGACCGACCGTATTCCGCGCCTCGAATTCGAAGAATTGGACGAAGAGGTCGCCGCCGCCTTGGCGGAGAAATATGAGCGCCTGGGTTATCTCGGCGAGTTCTTCCAATGCATGGGCCCCCAGCCGCGCGGGCTGAAGGCCTTTATCGATTTCACCGACGCCGCCAAGGGGGCGCTGCCGGAAAAAATCGTCGAGCTTGTCGCGCTGACCGTCGCGACCCGGCTCGACAATGAATATGAGCGCCACCAGCATGAACGGCTCAGCGTGCGCCTCGGTTTTGGCAAATCGTGGATCGCCGAGGTCGAGCGGCTCGAACCGGAATACGCGGCGGCGGATCTCGATGCGACCGAGCAGCTGGTGCAGCGCTATGTCCTCGATGCGGTGGACAATCATGGGCGCGGCACGGCCCCCCAGGCGCTGGCGCCGGTGGTCGAGGCGCTCGGCCCGGAGCAGGCGGTGGCCCTGCTGATGGTGCTCGGCCGCTATGTCAGCCATGCGCTGATCGTCAACAGTCTGGAAATCGGCTCTCCCGTGCCGTCGGTCTTCGATCCGGCCTCGGATATATGAGTCTTCGGGGCGTCCAAATTCGGCTATTATCCCGGGAAATTGCATGACCGAACGGATTTGAGGGTAGCGCGATGAGCAGCGAAAAAATCTTGTTTGTCGATCAGGCCGGGAAATCGCAGGAGACCAATGTCGATCTCTGGCCCTCTCTCGTCATCCCGAAGGAAGAGATCGACGCCGAGATCGCCCGCCTGGCCGGCCTGGCGATGCCGGCGAACAACCGGCGCACGAGCCTGATCGTCCATCCCCGCGCGACCGAGCCCGGCCTCGGCCTCGCGCCCGGCATTACGGTCAGCCTCAATGTGCTCAATCCCGGCGAACAGACCAAGCTGTTCCGCCACAACGCGACCGAAGTGAATTTCTGCATCCAGGGCGAGGGAAGCACCGAGGTCGGCGGCAAGCGCATCGATTTCCGCCTGTTCGATGTGTGGAACCACCCGTCCTATACCGCCTACCGCCATATCAACAATTCCGACGCGCTGACCGTGATCCTGACCTATTCCAACGCGGCACTCCTGCAAAAGCTCAATGTCCACCGGGTCGACGAGGACCCGCCGGTCGCCGAGGAGGTGAAGGACCGGGGCGAGGACCCGCGCAAGAAAAGCCGCTACGGCACCTTCGAGCTGACCGACGACGGCGCCTGGGTGATGCCCTATGAAAAGCTGATCAACCCGGCGAGCGTGGAATCGCCCGCGCTGCACTGGCCCTGGGCACGGGTGAAAGAGGAGCTCACCAAGCTCGAAAACCTCGGCAAGGACTATGTCGGGCGCCGGCTCTACAATCTCTACAATCCGATGACCGGGCGCTTCAATGGCTGCTCGCCGAGCTTCTTCGCCGCCATGACCATCCGCCCGCCCAAGATCGTCGACCGGCCGCATCGCCACACCTCCGCCGCCATCAACTACTATTTTCAAGGCAGCGGGCGCAGCACGGTGGAAGGCGAAGTGATCGAATGGAAGGCGGGTGACCTGATGCTCTCGGCGCCCGGTTGGGCAATTCACAATCACGCCTCCCATGACGAGCCGGTGCATGAGCTGACCATTCAGGACCAGCCGCTGCAGATCGCCATGGAAAGCCTGCTCTGGCAGGAGGACCTCAAACTGCCGGCGGCGCTCTTGGGCGCCGAGCCCGGCTTCGGCACCAACCGCAAGAGCGCCGTCAACGAATGATCGCCCTCGACGAAGGGTTCCTGAAAGGCTCCTACCCGCCGCTGATCACGCCGTTCAAGGCGGGCGAGGTGGATTACGACGCCTATGCCGCCTTCGTCGAATTCCAAATTCGTGAAGGCAGTCACGGCATCGTCGTTAACGGCACCACGTCCGAGCCCAGCACGCTGACCATCGCCGAGCGTAACAAGATGGTCGATGTGGCGATGGCAGCGGCCGGCGGGCGGGTGCCCGTGGTCGCCGCGACCGGCTCGCAATCCCACGCCGAAAGCGCGCAACTGACCGAACACGCCGAGAAGGCCGGGGTCGATGCGGTGATGATCGTGACGCCCTTTTACATCCGCCCGCCGCAGCGCGGCGTCGCCGCCTATTTCAACGATCTCGGCAAGCGGACGGAAAAGCCGCTGCTGATGTATCACATACCCGGCCGCACGGCGTTCACCGCCAGCCTGGAGACCCTCAGCGAGATCGCAGGGGCGACGCCGCACTTTGTCGGCATGAAACACGCCTCGCTGGATCTCGCGCTCCTCTCCGACGCGCTGGCCGAATTCGGCCCGGAATTTCGAGTATTCGTCGGCCTCGAGGATCTCAGCTTCCCGATGCTCTGCATCGGCGCCTGCGGCATGATGAACGCGGTGGGCAATCTCGCGCCTGGCAAGGTAGCGGCGCTTTATGAGGCGGTGGCGGCAGGCGACCTCGCGGCGGGCCGGCGCCTCCATTTCGAGCTTTGGGAGCTCAACAAGGCGATCTTCTTCGACACCAACCCGATCCCGATGAAATATATGATGAAGCGCCTTGGTATCATCCCGGCGAACGAACACCGCCTGCCGATGATGGCGGCGGATAAGGCGCTGGAAAAACGCCTCGACGGGGTGTTGCGCCGCGCCGGCATGCTTGAGCGGGCGGCGGCCGAATAAGATTCTAGCCGGCGGCTTCCGCCAACTCGTTGACTTTCGCCGCCATGATGAAATCGTTTTGGTGCAGCCCCTTGATCTTGTGGGTGTAGAAAATCACGTTGCAATAGCCCCAGCCGAAAGTGACGTCCGGGTGATGACCCTCGGCCTCGGCGAGCGCGCCCACCTTGTTGACGAAGTCCATCGTGGCGGCGAAATCCGGCTGCGTGAAATCGCGGCGAAGCTTGGTCGCCCCGTCCAGCAGTTCCCAGCCCGGCGTGCTGGTCAGCAATTGGCGCGCCGGCGCCTCTTCCAGCGGGTCGATGCCGCCGCGGCAGGGAACACAGGTTTTTTGCGTCAGATCGTCCATATCGTCTCCTCCTCCAAACGGCATATTAGGGCATTTTTTGTTGCTTCGCAGGTAAGCTGTTGAGAGACTCTCGGGAATCGGCTGCGGGAAAAGGCCGAAACGGGTGCGGTCACGGGGAACGGGCTTAATGGATGCAGCGGCCAAAATTGCCGGCGATACGGATGGCGTTAGCCTGCCGTTGCGCGACGCCGATCCGCGCAGCGTAACGATCCTGGGCTCCACCGGCTCAATCGGCTGCAACACCATCGACCTCCTGGAACGTCACCGCGAGAGCTTCACCGTCGAGGCACTGACCGCCAACAGCAATATCGAATTGCTGGCGGAGCAGGCGCGAAAGATCGGCGCGAAATCCGCCGTCACGGCCGACCCCAGCCGCTATGAGGAGCTGAAGGACGCGCTGGCGGACACCGATATCAGTGTTGCAGCCGGGCCCGAGGCGGTGGCGGAAGCGGCGGACATGCCGGCGGATTTCGTCATGGCCGGCATTGTCGGTGCGGCGGGCCTGCGTCCCACTCTGGCGGCGGTCAAGCGTGGCGCCATCGTCGGGCTTGCCAACAAGGAATGCCTGGTGTGCGCCGGCGATCTGATGATCGGCGAGGTCGCGCGGGCCGGCGCAACCCTGCTGCCGGTCGATTCCGAGCATAACGCGATCTATCAGGTATTCGATTTCGAGCGCGATTCGAGCGTCGAGCGGATCATCCTCACCGCTTCAGGTGGCCCGTTCCGCGAGGCGGATATGGCGACCATGCTTGCCGCCACGCCGGAGCAGGCGGTGGCCCATCCCAATTGGGATATGGGCGCGAAGATCAGCGTCGATTCGGCGACCATGATGAACAAGGGCCTCGAAATGATCGAGGCTTTTCACCTCTTCCCGGTCGCGGCGGAGCAGGTCGACGTGCTGGTGCATCCGCAATCGGTGATCCACAGCATGGTCGAATATATCGACGGCTCGGTGCTGGCGCAGCTCGGCACCCCGGATATGCGCACGCCGATCGCCTATTCCCTGGCCTGGCCCGAGCGTATCTCGACGCCGAGCGCCAAGCTCGACCTCCCCGAAATGGCGACGCTCACCTTCGAAGCGCCGGATCTTGAGCGTTTCCCCTGTCTCCGCCTTGCCCAGGAGGCGCTCGATGCCGGCGCCGCCGCATCGATCATCCTCAACGCCGCCAACGAAATCGCCGTGGCGGCGTTCCTCGAGAAGAAAATCGGCTTTATGGATATTCCGCGCCTCGTCGAGCGCTGCCTCGATAAAGTCGCGGCGGGGCAGGTGAATTCGATCGAGACGGTTATGAATATCGATGCGGAGACGCGCAAAATCGCATCGGAAAACGTTGATAAATTATAATATTATCAGTGTGTAATAATAACTTTCTCATCCAATGCATAAATGGCGGCTGAATTGGCTGGCAGCGATATGACAGGGCAGGCGGCGGGCGGTATCGAGACCGGCGGCGGCGCGCGCCAATTGATCGACGAAAATACCGAGAATTTTCCCGTCGGCTCCTTTCTTATCGCGCGCGAGTTTCGCCCGCATGTCCATGCCTTCTACATCTTCGCACGAGAGGCGGACGATATCGCCGATGCGCCGGACATTCCGGCCGAGGAGAAGGTGGCGCGGCTGGAAGCCGTGCAGCGCGCCCTCACGGTCGACGAATCGGCCCTGCCGGACTGGGCGGTGCCCTACCACAAGAGCCTGTTGGAACAAGGCAACGGCCCGGCGAATGGCCGCGATCTCCTGTCCGCCTTCATCCAGGACGCGACCAAGCTGCGCTACCGCGACTGGGACGATCTGATGGACTACTGCATGCGCTCCGCCGCTTCCGTCGGACGGGTGATGATGGATATCCATGGCGAAAAAGATTCCGACATCGAGGGCTCGGATGCGCTCTGTTGCGCGCTGCAGGTGCTCAACCATTTGCAGGACTGCAAGAAAGACTATCTCGCGCTCGACCGGGTCTATCTACCGGAGCCCTGGCTGATCGAGGCGGGCGGCAGCGTCGAGGATCTCGCGCTCGACCGCGCCACCCCCGCCGTGCGCGCGGTAATCGACCGCTGCCTCGACGAGACCGAGGCGCTGCTTCGGCGTGCCGAGCGCATGCCGCGGAGCGTACGGAGAAGGGGTCTGCGCTGGGAAAGCGCCTTCATCGTTAATCTCGCCTGGGCCTTGGCCAAACGGCTGCGCCGCCAGGATCCGATGGCCGAAACGGTCAAGGTGAGCAAGGCGGGCTGGCTGCTGTGCGGCCTCAAGGGCATTCTCGGCGCATGGTAAGCGCGCAAGACGCCGCGCCGGCCGGTTTCACCGGCCTGCCGATCCCCGAGACCGACGATCCCAAGCGCTATGTCGCCGAAGTCACGCGCGCCTCGGGCTCGTCCTTTTCCTTGCCGATGCGTGTGCTGCCGCGCCCGCGCCGCGAAGCCATGCTGGCGCTCTACGCCTATTGCCGCGAGACCGACGATGTCGCCGACGAGATCGAGGATGACGCGCTCTCCTCGGCGCTGATCAAGGCCTGGGGCGAGGAGATCGAGGCGCTGTTTGACGGCCGGGGGAGCCATCCGGTGAGCCTGGCGCTGGCCGAGCCGATCCGCCGCTACAATCTGCCGAAGAAACATTTCCTCGACATTCTCGAAGGCTTCGAGATGGACCGCTCCGGCGCCATGCTGCGCCCGACCCTGGCCGAGTTGGAGCGCTATTGCTATTGCGTCGCCTGCTGCGTCGGCCTGCTCTCGGTCGAGATATTCGGCTACCGCGACAAGGCCATTCCGGAGTTCGCCGTTCATCTCGGCCATGCCTTCCAGCTCACAAATATCCTGCGCGACGTGGCCGAGGACGCCGAACGCGGGCGCATCTATCTCCCCGCCGAACTGCTCGCCAAGCACGGGCTTGAAAATGCGTCGCCGGAGGAGATCACCCGCGCGCCGGGCGTGGAGAAGGTCTGCGCCGAGATCGGCGCCATGGCGCGCCGGCGCTTCGACGAGGCGAGCCGCGCGCTGCCGCCCGCCGAGCGCCGCAACATGCGCCCCGCGCTTCTCATGCGCGGCGTCTACGAGCCCTATCTCGACCGCATCGAAGCCCAGGGCTTCCGCGTCGATGGCCCGCGCGTCAAGTTCGGCAAGTTTCAGAAACTCTCGCTGGTCTTCTCGTCCTTCTTGCGGACGTTCTAAATTAGCGGTCCTCGGCGACGAGGCGGGGCAGGATGTCGCTCTCGGCGCGTTCCACATCCTCGGCGAAATCGATTTCGATCCAGGGCAGGCCGGTGATGTCCTCGAAGCCGATGCGGCCCGGCTCTGAAGCAAGGAGCACGTCGCGGATCGCTTCCTCCATATAATCGTCGCGCCGTCCGGCGGCGATGATTTCCGCCGCCGCGTCGCCGAGCTCGCCGGCCACCTGCTCGTCGAAGCGGAAGAAGCCGACGGACTCGCCGTAAAAGTCATACTCCTGTTCGAGAGTCTTGCGGAAATCGACCGGTTGGTTGCCCCGGATGGCGAGCTTCATCGGCTCCTCGCCGGGCTCGATATCGCGGTCGAGCAGGAAGAGATTTTTTTGCCTGCTCTCGGTAAGCCGTTGCAGCATGCGCCGGTCGTACAGCACGTCGCCATCCATCAGCAGAATATCGCCGCCGCGAATCATCGCTTCGCCGAGGAGCGAGAGGGTAATGACGCTGCCTTCGCGGTAGTCCGGATTGTGCACCAGCTCGACGCCGCTCTCACCGAGCCGCGCAAGCTCCGCCTCGATCAAATCCGCGCCATGACCGACCCCGAGGGTAACCTCATCGATGCCGACGGCGCGGAGCATGGTCAGATGCCGTTCCAGCAGGCTCCTGCCGGCAAAGGAAAGCAGGATTTTCGGCACGCCCTCCGCCGCGCCGCCGAGCCTGCGGCCGAGCCCAGCGGCGAGGATCACCGCGCGCATGGCACGGACCGGCGGCGAGGAAGCTGTTGCGGCTGATAGGCTTCGCGGATAATCATGGCTCAGGCTCATAGCTTACCGACTTCCACGGCGCAACCGAATCGCCCGAACCCGCATGACGGACCGAATCCATAGCGACGAAAACAAGAAACCCAAACCCCGCAAGGGGCCGTGGGATCAGCGCATCGCGCGCTTTCTCGTCCGCCCGTTGGTGCATACGCCGGTTACGCCCAACCACATCACCGCGCTGCGTCTCCTCACCGGGCTCGGCGCCTGCGGCTGCCTGGCTTACGGCGAGACGCCGCTCATTCATTGGGGCGCGGGGCTGTTCGTCATCTCCAATTTCATCGACCATATGGACGGCGAGCTGGCGCGGCTCAGCGGCAAGACGAGCCGCTTCGGCCACCTGTTCGATATCGTCTCCGACGTCATCGTTCATATTCTCCTGTTCGTCTCGATCGGCATCGGCCTCAGCGATGGCTGGCTCGGTGACGCGGCCTGGGTCATGGGCATCGTCTCCGGCATTTCGGTGGCCGGCCTCTTCGCCCTCTTTCAATATCTCGAAAACCGCATGGGGCAGAAACAGGCGGGCCTGCCGCGCATCGCCGGCTTCGAAGTGGAGGACGTGATGTATCTCATCAGCCCGGCGATCTGGGGCGGCGGTCTTGTGCCGATCCTGATTCTCGCTACCGCCGGCGCGCCGCTGTTCGGCATCTGGGCGCTGATCCGCTACCGCCGCGAAATATTTTCACCCGATAAGCCGGCAAACGAATGACCACCCTGGTCACCGGCGCGACGGGATTCGTCGGCTCCGCCGTGGCGCGGCTGCTGCTGGATGAGGGCAGGGCGGTGCGCGTCCTTACCCGCTCGAATGCCGACAGCCGCAATATCGACGGCCTCGATGTCGAGCGCGTCACCGGCGACCTGACCGATGCCGCCTCGCTCAAAGCCGCGGTCGCCGGGTGCGACGCGCTTTATCACGTCGCCGCCGACTACCGCCTGTGGATCCCAAAGCCCGAAGAGATTTACGCCGCCAATGTGGAAGGCACGCGCAATCTGATGCTGGCCGCTCTCGAGGCCGGCATTCCGCGCATCGTCTATACCTCCTCCGTCGCCGCCCTCGGCCTTTCCAAGGACGGCACGCCGGCGCGCGAGGATCTGCCGGTCGGCCTCGGCGATATGGTCGGCCATTACAAGCGCTCGAAATATCTCGCCGAGGAGGCGGTGCGTGAGATGGTCGTGGCGGACGGCCTGCCGGCGGTGATCGTCAATCCGTCGACGCCGATCGGCGCGCGCGACATCAAGCCGACGCCGACCGGGCGCATCATCGTCGATTTCGTCAATGGCCGCATGCCGGCCTATGTCGATACCGGCCTCAATCTGGTGCATGTCGAGGATTGCGCGCGCGGCCATCTGCTCGCCTTCGAGCGCGGCACGGTGGGCGAGCGCTATATCCTCGGCGGCGAGAACATGACGCTGCGCGAAATCCTCATCGTCCTGGGGCGCATCACCGGCCGCGCCGCGCCGGGCCTGCGTCTCCCCAACCGCCTGCTCATGCCCTTCGCCTACACAGCGGAGGGCTGGGCGCGGCTCACCGGCTCGGACACCAGGCTGACGGTCGATTCCCTCAAGATGGCGCGCAAGATGATGTTCTTCTCGTCCGATAAGGCATCGCGGGCCTTGGGCTACACGACCCGCCCGGCGGAGGAGGCGCTCAAGGACGCGGTCACCTGGTTCGCCGAGAACGGCTATTTCTCGTCGCCGGTCGCCTCGGTGATCCAATCGAGATAGGCCTGGCTGCCGGATTGGATCGGCAGCACGAGAATGCCCGGGCACTCATAGGAGTGCAGCTCCTCGGCCATGGCGACCGCATCCGCCGCCAGATCCTCCCGCGTCTTCGCGATCATCACCGTCTCCTCCGCATGTATCACTTCACCCTCCCAGCGATAGAAGGACGTCGCGCCCGACAGCATATTGGCGGAGGCGATCAGCCGCGCATCCATCAGCGCAAACGCAATCTTCTCCGCCTCCTTCTTGCTCGGCGTGGTGATGTAGAGAAGAACGGGATTCGTCATGCCGTGCCTTCCGAGAGTTCGTCCAACAAAGATTTCGCGGCAAGCAAATCCGGCGTGCCGAAGCCTTCCGTGAACCATTCGTAAGCCGGGGCGAGGAGGGCGCGCGCCTTGCCGCCGTCGCCGCGCCCGTGCCACAGCCGCGCCAAATCCGTCGCGGCGCGGAGATGCAACATGCGGGCGTTCTGCTGCTGCGCGATCTGGATGGCGCCTTCGAGCACCGCATCTATCTCCGAGGCCGCCGCTCCCTTTGCGTGAAGAGCGCGGGCGCGAAAACGAAGAAGCTCGGGCTCCCATATGCGGCAATCGGTAGCGCGGATAATCTCCAGACCTTCGTCCACGGCTTCAATCGCCCCGTCCGGATCGTTCACTTGCATTAGAGCCTCGGCGAGCGCGGTTGATAAAAGGTGTCGGGCGAGGTCCATTTTCTTGTGCCGTAGGGATTGAATATTGTTGCGGAGCGCGTCTATCCGTTCTGCTCCGCGGCCCTGAATGGTGAGCGCCCATGCCTCGTATAGAGCCCCATGATGTATCCAGAATCCGAAGGCGTGCTCATTGGCGATCGCCATTACCGCCTTGGCATCGTCGAGGGCGAGTTCACCTTCGCGCCGGTAGCAATGAAACACGCTACTGATGATGTGGGCAAAACAACGCGAATAGGCATGCGGATTGACCCTGCCAGCTTCGATGGCGGCCTGTTTGATTTGGCGCGCCCGGTCGCCGTATCCGAGTATTGTTAGGTCAACGGCCCTAAAACCGTCCAAGAGGACGCCGGGATCGTCGATATGGTTGCGGTGAACCGCTTCCGGACGATAGGCCGCAAAACCTTTCTCCCTGATTTCAAGACTCTCTTCGGAACGTCCCATGAGATAGACGCAGATTCCGAGATAGGCTCGGCAATAGACGGCTTCATTGGGGAGATTTGACGATTCAGCCAGCTCGAGGGCACGGCGCAGGATCGGCTCGGCCTTGGCCATCGTGTTCCAATGCCCCACGCCATAACCTACCAACGCATGAACCTGATCTTGTGGCGTGCCGACACGTTCCGCCAGGTCCAATGCGCGTCGATATGCCGGAAGTGGCGCGTCCGAGGACATGCCCCTGGTCGCAAATAACACAGCTCCGAAGGTGAGCTGTAATTCAAGTTCACGGAGCTCTACAGCTTGGCTGGTCTCAAACTCGCCGATGAGTTTTATGGCGCTTTGTAAGCAGCGTTCGGCCTCAACCTCGGCGGAACGTGCAAGCGCCGTACGCGACGCCGTTTCCCAATAGGTGATTGCCGTTTCGATATGCCCGGCCCTCTGATGATGATGGGCAAGAAGTTCCGGCTGCGCTTCGACAACGCCGGAAAATGTCTCTTCAAGTGTTTGCGCAATCGCGTTGTGCAGGTCCCGCCGCCGGCTTTTTAGAAGCGATCCATAGGCCGCGTCCTGCACCAGGGCGTGCTTGAAAACGTAAATGGCGTCGGGCGGCGCGCCGCGTGCCTGCACCAGCACCGATTCCACCAATTGCTCAAGGTGGCGGATCAATTGATCTCCCCGCGTCTGCGAGATTGACGATAACAATCCGTAGCCGAACTCGCGCCCGATCACAGCTCCGACCTGTGCGATCTCCTTGGCGCTTTCCAGACGGTCGAGGCGTGCGAGCAGCGACGCCTGCAAGGTGCTGGGCACCGCATGGGTTTCCGACAATGACGATGCACCGCCGCTTTCGATAATATTCCGGGTCAATTCTTCGACGAAGAGCGGGATGCCGTCGGTCTTGGCGAGGATATCCTCGATCATCCGGTCTGACAGACCCGTGCCGCCCGCCACGTCCCGCACCAGGGCGGTGCAATGGCGTTGCCCCAGGCGATTGAGCGCGAGAAAGGTCACCTGCGCTTGGCCCAGCCAGCCCGGCTCGTATTCCGGTCGCGCCGTCACCATGACGAGCACGCGACCGTTCTCCGCGCGGGCGACTATTTGCTCCAACACCTCCTCGCTGGTCGGGTCGATCCAGTGGGTATCCTCGAAGATCAGCAGGACCGGCGCGTTTTCCGCCAGCCCGGCGAGCTGGTCGGAAAAGGCGCGGATGGTCATCTCCTTCTGCCGTTGCGGCGAGAGGTCGAGCGGCGGATAGCGCTCGCCGGTGGCAATGGAAAGGAGGTCGGCGAACAGCGGCGCGGTTGCGCGCCAATCCGAGGACCCTCGCGCCAGCACGGATTCCAGCTTGTCGAGCCGGTCGTCCGCATTATCGCCCGGGACGAATTCGGCGGCGAGCTCCAGATGCGAGATGAGCGGATAGTAGGCGCTGTTGAGATGATGTGGCGAGCATTGCAGGCGGAGGCGGGTGTGCGTCTCGCCGGCCAGGTTTTCGTCGAAGGCGCGCGCGAGATGGGATTTGCCGATGCCGGGCTCGCCGGAAATCAGCACCACCTGTCCCTCGCCGGATTCCGCCTGGCGCCAGCGCGCCTTGAGCATCTCCAGCTCCGCCTCGCGACCGACAAAGGTGGCGAGTGTTCCCGAGCGCTGCGCCTCGAAGCGGCTTTCCGAACGCCGCTCGGCCATCACCTTCCAGGCGCGGAATGGCGCTTCCACGCCCTTGAGCCGCTGCGGCCCCATATCCTCGCAGTCGAACACATCGCCGAGCAGCGCCTGGGTACGCTCGCCGATCACAACTTCGTCGGGCTGGGCGATGGCCTGCAGGCGCGCCGCCAGATTGGGCGTGTCGCCCGAGATCGCGCCCGCCTCGGAGACATCGTCGCCGGCGATGTCGCCGACCACCACCAGGCCCGAAGCAATGCCGACTCGGGCGTGCAGTTCCGCCCCGCCACCCGGCGCCTTTACGGCGGCTACCGCGTCGAGCCCGGCGCGCACCGCGCGCTCGGCATCGTCCTCATGCGCCTGGGGATAGCCGAAATAGACCAACACGCCGTCGCCGAGATATTTCGCGACATGGCCGTCATAGCGGCGAACCGCGGCCGAACTGGATTCCTGAAACGACGTAATCAGGGCGCGGTAGTCTTCCGGATCGAGCCGGCGGGAAAGCTCGGTCGACCCCACGAGATCGCAGAACATCACCGTGATGCGCCGCCGCTCGGCATCTCCGGTAGCAGCGGCGCTTTCAGGTGCGGCGTTATCCTCGGTCTCGGCGCGGGCAGCGTTCAGAATTTTGCGGCGGTCGCCAACCGCCAGAACGCCGATATCCCTGAGGTCGTCGCTCGTCAGGGAAGAAAGAATTTCAGTGTCGATGCGGTTCTCGGTAAAGGCCTCGGCATATTCGCCGAGCCCGAGCCCGTTCAGCCACTGTGCGATGTCGCCGGACATTGATTTCCTTTCGCGCGCGAAAGCGTATCAAATACCGAATTCCCTCACCAGAGAACCTTCATTGCGTGCGCACCGATGACCCGCTAAAAGCGAAGCAGTTCATTTTGGAGGCGATAATCCCATGACGGCGATCGGGCGAGCGATATTGGTGGTGGGGGTGTTGTGGCTGGGTGCGGCGCTGGCGGGCGGCGCGGCGGCGCAGCAGAGTTCGGTGCCGCATGATGCGCTGAATGCTATCGCCGAGGCCGGATATGCCGCGAACCAGGCGGAGTTGGATGCGAGCTCGCAGCTGTTCGAGCGCCGCGCCGCGGCGGCCCGGCTGCGCGCGGCGGTGATTTCGGCCCTGGCGGAGCATCCGCGCTATGCGACCGATATACTCCGTACCGCCAATAACGCCGCGCCGCGCCACCGCAATTATATCGCCAAGGCCGTGGGCGACGCCTTTCCCGGATACCGCCAGCTCGCGCTCAGCGAAGCCGGCGCGCCGCAGCAGGCGCCGCGCCTGGTGCGCACCGCGACCGCGGAGGCACAACAGGCAAAGCCGGAGCCACAGGCGGCCGCCGCCGTCCGCGAGCAACCCGCAGCCGCGCCCGAGACCATGATGCGCAAGGAATTCGGCCTCGCCGCCTTCGTCATCGGCGCCGGCGGGCATGATGTCGGCGCTTTTGGCCGCAAAAAGGAATCCGGCGCCGATATCAATATGGAAATCAGATTCACGCCTTTCGATGGCTGGCTTTGGGAGATTTTGCAATCGCCGGAGCCCCATATCGGTGGCCATTACAATACGGACGGCAATACCAACCAGCTCTATTTCGGCGGCACCTGGATGTTCGATCTCGGTTGGGGCTTTTTTGCCGGCGGCAGCCTCAGCATCGCGGTACATGACGGCGAGACCGATACCGACTCTCTCGACCGCAAGGAATTGGGACTTCCGGTGCTTTTCCGGGAATCAGCCGAATTTGGCTTCCGCATCGGCCAGCATCACGGTATTTCGCTCCATTTGGACCATATTTCGAACGCCGGCATCGACGAGAATAATGAAGGGCTGGACACGTTCGGACTGCGATACACCTACCGTATTTAAGTTATTTCAACAGCTTAACCACAAAGTTCTCCACAGATTTCGGGCAAAAGGCATTTGCGCGTCTCTGGAAAGGGTGTAATTTAGCCACTGAGCGGAGTCGCGGAAAACAAAGACCGAGAAGGTCCCGCGCGCTAATTGGAGGGGGGTGCAAAGCATGCCAGAGACACCGTTGCTGGATCGTGTGCACACACCACAGGATCTGAAGGACCTGTCGATCAAGGAGATCAAACAGGTCTGCGACGAGTTGCGTACGGAAACCATCGACGCAGTGTCCGCCACCGGCGGGCATCTCGGTGCCGGCCTCGGCGTGGTCGAGCTGACCGTCGCCCTCCATTATGTATTCGACACCCCCGACGACCGGCTGATCTGGGATGTCGGCCACCAGGCCTACCCTCATAAAATCCTGACCGGCCGGCGCGACCGCATCAGGACGCTGCGCCAGCCCGGCGGACTCTATGGTTTCACCAAGCGCACCGAAAGCGAATACGACCCGTTCGGCACGGCGCATTCCTCGACCTCGATCTCGGCCGGCCTCGGCATGGCCGTGGCGCGCGACCTGGGCGGCACCAAACGCAACGTGATTTCCGTGATCGGCGACGGCGCCATGACCGGCGGCATGGCCTATGAGGCGATGAACAATGCCGGCTCGATGGATGCCCGGCTGATCGTTATCCTGAACGACAACAAAATGTCGATCGCGCCCGCAGTGGGCGCCCTCAATGCCTACTTCTCTCGCATCCTCTCAAGCCACTCCTATCGCTCCTTGCGCGAGATCGCCAAGCAGTTCTCGAAGAAGCTGCCGCGCCCGATGGGCGAGGCGGCGCGCAAGGCGGAGGAATATGGCCGCGGCATGGTCACCGGCGGCACCCTGTTCGAGGAACTCGGCTTCTATTATGTCGGCCCGGTGGACGGCCACAATGTCGATCATCTCATTCCGATCCTGAAGAACGTTAAGGACGACGAGACGCCCGGTCCGGTGCTGATCCATGCGGTGACGCAAAAGGGCAAGGGCTACGAGCCGGCGGAAACCTCGAGCGACAAATATCACGGCGTCGCGAAGTTCAACGTGGTGACCGGCGAGCAGAAGAAAGGCGAGGCGAAGGCGCCGAGCTATACCAACGTCTTCGCCGAGGCGCTAATCAAGGAAGCGGAGCGCGACAAGGATATCGTCGCCATCACCGCCGCCATGCCGAGCGGCACGGGCATCGATAAATTCGCCGAGGCCTTCCCGGACCGCGCCTTCGATGTCGGCATTGCCGAGCAGCATGCGGTCACCTTCGCGGCGGGCATGGCGACCGAAGGGCTCAAGCCGTTCGCGACGATCTATTCCACCTTCCTGCAGCGCGCCTATGATCAGATCGTGCATGACGTGGCGATCCAGTCGCTGCCGGTGCGCTTCGCCATCGACCGGGCGGGCCTGGTCGGCGCCGACGGCCCAACTCATGCGGGGAGCTATGACATTACCTATCTCGGCACCCTGCCGGGCTTCGTCCTCATGGCGGCGGCCGATGAGGCGGAGCTGACCCGCATGGTCAGGACGGCGGTGGAGATCAACGACCGGCCGTGCGCCTTCCGCTATCCGCGCGGCGAGGGGGTTGGGGCGGAGATTCCGGAAAATCCCGAGCCGCTCGAAATCGGTAAGGGGCGGATCCTGCGCGAAGGCAGCTCGATCGCCATTCTATCCCTCGGCACCCATTTACAGGACAGCCTCGATGCAGCGGACGAGCTGCGTAACCATGGCCTTTCCTGCACGGTGGCCGACGCACGCTTCGCCAAGCCGCTCGACGAGGATCTCATTCGCCGTCTCGCCGGCGAGCATGAAGTGCTGATCACCATCGAGGAAGGTGCGATCGGCGGTTTCTCCGCCCATGTGCTGCAGTTCCTCGCCAAGGACGGGCTCTTGGACAATGGCCTGAAAATCCGCCCGATGACCTTGCCCGACCGCTTCGTCGCCCATGGCTCTCCCCAGGGCATGTATGAAGATGCCGGTCTCGCGGCCAAGGACATCGTCAACACGGCGCTCGCGACGCTTGGCAGCAATTCGGCGATGGCCGATTTGAGGGTCTGAGCGCGCGGTCCGGGCACGGCCCAATCGTGACGCAAATCCCGCAATTGTCGGATAACGCCGAGATTGAGACGTCGGGCGCGGACGCTCGCACCGCGCCGCCGCCCGGTTCTTTTTCCGACGCCGAGCTAAACCGCATCATCGAAGACGCATCGGGCAAGCTGCTCGATGAACGGCGCGACGACGGGCATTGGCTGTTCGAGCTTGAAGCCGATGCGACCATTCCCGCCGAATATATTCTGCTCAATCATTTTCTCGACGAGATCGACGATGCGGTCGAGGCGCGGCTTGCGGCCTATATCCGCTCGCGCCAGGGCGCGCATGGCGGCTGGCCGCTCTTTCATGGCGGCGAGTTCGACATGAGCTGCACGGTCAAAGCCTATCTCGCCTTGAAGCTCACCGGCGACGATCCGGATGCCGAGCACATGAAGCGGGCGCGGGAAGCCGCGCTGGCTCATGGTGGCGCGGCGCGCTGCAATGTGTTCACCCGCACCACGCTCGCGCTGTTCGGCGAGGTGCCGTGGCGCGCGGTGCCCTCCATGCCGATCGAGATCATGTATCTGCCGCGCTGGTTTCCCTTTCACCTGACCAAAATTTCCTATTGGTCGCGCACCACGCTGGTGCCGCTGCTCATGCTCATGACGCTCCGCCCGCAAGCGCGCAATCCGCGCCGGGTGACGATCCGCGAGCTGTTCGTGACGCCGCCCGAGCAGGAGCGGCGCTATTTTCAGGGGCAGCGCGGCATGGGGCGGGTCTTTCTCGGCATCGACAAGGTGCTGAAAGGCTATGAGAAGATCATGCCGATGGCGCTCCGCCGGCGCGGCGTCGACGAGGCGCTTTCCTGGTGCATGACACGGCTCAATGGCGAGGACGGCCTCGGCGCGATCTTCCCGCCGATGGCGAATCTGCTGATGGCGCTCGACAGTCTCGGCTATCCGCGCGAGCACGAAACCCGCAAGACCGTGCGCCGCTCGCTCGATCTGCTGCTCACCGAGCCCAAGGACGGCAGCCAATATTGTCAGCCCTGCGTCTCGCCGATCTGGGATACGGGGCTCGCGGCTCTGGCGGTTATGGAGACCGGCGAGGCCCCGGACGGAGAGCGCTTGCGCGCGACCAATGAGTGGATGCGAGAGCGCCAGATCACCGAAGTCGACGGCGATTGGGCCGTTATGCGCCCGGATGCGCCGGCCGGCGGCTGGGCATTTCAATACAACAATGATCATTACCCGGATGTCGACGACACGGCGGTGGTCGCCATGGCGCTCGACCGCGCCGACCGGGAGAAATACAGCAAACCGGTGCGCCGCGCCGCTGAGTGGATCGAAGCGATGCAAAGCTCGAACGGCGGTTGGGGGTCGTTCGACGCCGAGAACGAGAAATATTATCTCAACCACATCCCGTTCGCCGATCACGGCGCGCTCCTGGACCCGCCGACCGTCGATGTCAGCGCGCGCTGCGTCAGCTTTCTCGCCCAGATCGGCTATGGCGACGATCATCCGGCGATGAAAAAAGGCATCGGTTATATTATGCGCGAGCAGGAGGCGAACGGCTCCTGGTTCGGCCGCTGGGGCACGAATTATATCTACGGCACTTGGTCGGCCTTGTGCGCGCTTGCCGTTGCCGGCGTGGCGACGGACGCGCCCGCCATGCAGAAGGCGGTCGCCTGGCTCGAGGAGAAGCAGCGCGAGGATGGCGGCTGGGGCGAGACCGGCGACAGCTACTATCCCGAGCGGACGGAAAACTCCTTCACCAAGCTGAGCACGCCGTCGCAAACCGCCTTGCTGGCTGCGGGGGAGGTTGAGAGTGGTGCGGTAAAGCGCGGCATCGCCTATCTTCTCCGCGCCGAGCGGACCGGCGCGAAATGGGATGAGACGGAGTACACGGCGGTCGGTTTCCCGCGCGTCTTTTACCTCCGCTATCACGGCTATAGCGCCTATTTTCCGCTCTGGGCGCTGGCGCGCTACCGCACCTTGAAAGACAAGAACGACCCGCGCCCGCAATACGGAATGTAGCGGCATGGCGGCGCCGGAGGGGTTTCGCAATCCCGCTATCGTCTGCGGTTTGCACAACGAGGCCGCCTGCCTCGCCGCCGTCGGCATTCACGACCGGGTTGCGATTTCCGGTGCGCAGTCGGCGCGGGCGGGCCGCGCCGCGCGCGAGCTCATTTCGGCGGGCGCCGATTCCCTGATCAGCTTTGGCCTCGCCGGCGGGTTGGATCCGCGCGCCGGCCCGGGCGCTGTCATTCTTGCCGAACATGTTGTCGCCTGGCGCCGCCCCTTGCCCAAGGGCGCGCTGCGCTCCTTCCGCCAGGGCCTCAACGATCTCACCCGCGGCACGATCCGCCAGGAGGACCCCGGCGAGCCGATCGAAGAGCCGGAGGATTCGCGGGACAGGTTCACGGCGGACGCGGCGATGCGGGGGAGGTTGCTTGAACTGCTCGGCGACAAGATATCAGGCGGCACGCTGCTCGGCGTCGATCAGCCGGTCCGCACCCCCGATCAGAAACTCGGTCTCTTCGTCGAAACCGAAGCCACGGCGTGCGACATGGAAAGCCATGCGGTGGCCGAAGTCGCGCGCGAGGCCGGCATTCCGTTTATTGCGCTTCGCATCGTCTCCGACCCGTCGCACCGGGCGATTCCGGACGCGGCCCTGGCCGGCCTGACGGAATCAGGCGGCGTATCGGCCGGCGCCGTGATGCGCGCCGCAGCGCTCAGACCGTGGGAAATATTCGATTTGATCGCGCTCGCGCTCGATGCGCGGATCGCGTTCGGCGCGTTACGCCGCGTGGCTCGCCGGGGAGCTCCGCTTCTTGGCGCCGTCGGGTGAGGGTGGCGTATCTCCGCCTTCATCGATCTCGCGCAGCATCTTATCGACATGGGATTCGAAGAGATATTCCGCCGGCCGCGCCTTGGCGAGGTCGATCTCCGGCGCGAGCGGCCCGTCGATATTGACGCCGCGCATAAACACCCAGAACGCCTTTAGCGGGTTCGACAGGGTATCGTCGACGGCAGTCGCCTCATAACCGCAATGCACCATGCAGTCGGCGCATTTTTCGTATTTGCCGGTGCCGTATTTGTCCCACTCCGTGTCTTCCATAAGCTCGCGGAAGGTCGCGGTGAAACCCTCGCCCAACAGATAGCAGGGCTTCTGCCAGCCGAAGATATTGCGCGTCGGATTGCCCCACGGCATGCATTCATAGGTCTCGTTGCCGGCGAGGAAATTGAGGAACAGGCTCGATTGGCTGAAGCGCCACTTCTTGCCGCGCCCCAAGCGGAAGACTTCGCGAAAGAGCGCCTTGGTTTTGGAGCGGTTGAGGAAATGCTCTTGATCCGGCGCCCGCTCATAGGAATAGCCCGGCGAGACGGTGATCGCGTCGATTTTGAGGTCATGGGTGGCGAAATCGAAAAACTCCGCTACTTCCTCCGGCGCGTGGCCGTCGAAGAGGGTCGAGTTCACATTGACGCGGAAGCCGCGCGCCCGCGCTTCCTTGATCGCCGCGACCGCGCGCTTGAAGGTACCCTTTTGATCGACCGCCTTGTCATGCGCCTCTTCCAGCCCGTCGAGATGGATTGAGAAGGTGAGGTAGGGGCTCGGCGTATATTGCTCGAGCTTCTTGGCGAGGAGGAGGGCGTTGGTGCAGAGATAGACGAATTTCTTGCGCGCGACGATGCCTTCGACGATCTCCTTCATCTCGGGATGAATAAGCGGCTCGCCGCCCGGGATGGAGACCACCGGCGCGCCGCACTCATCGACCGCGGCGAGGCATTCCTCCTTGCTGAGACGGCGGTCGAGGATCGCCGGCGGATAATCGATCTTGCCGCAGCCGGGGCAGGCGAGGTTGCAGCGGAACAGCGGCTCCAGCATCAGCACCAGCGGATAGCGCTTGGTGCGGCTCAGGCGCTTGGAGAGCACATAGGCGCCGACGCGGATTTGTTGAATAAGGGGGACGGACATAAATAAAAGCTGCCTTAGGGCGCGGTGATCTGGTCGTGGCCAGGGGTGCGGCCGTCTTCGCCCGCGCGCACCAGTTCTTCCGGCAGTTTAAAGCGCACCCGCTCCTTGATGCCGTTTTGGAATTTAAGCTCGACCCCGGAGAACTCACGCAGCTTCTCGTAAAGCTCGCGCACCAACTGCTCCGGCGACGACGCACCGGCGGTAATACCGACCCGCTCGACCCCTTCGAACCAGCCATGGTTCAAATCGGTGGCATCCTCGACGAGATAGGTGGGCACGCCCATCTCCTCGCCGATCTCGCGCAGGCGGTTCGAGTTCGAACTGTTGCGCGCGCCGACCACGAGAATGAGCTGGACGTCCTCGGCCAGCGCCCGCACGGCGGCCTGGCGGTTCTGCGTCGCGTAGCAGATATCCTTGACGTCGGGACCGGAGATTTTCGGGAAGCGGTCTTTCAGCGCCTCGATCACCTCGCGGGTATCGTCGACGCTGAGGGTGGTCTGGGTGACATAGGCCACCTTGTCCGGATTGGAGACGCTGACCGATTGCACCTCTTCCGCCGTGGCGACGATCTGCGGGCCTTTCGACAGCCGGCCGCTGGTGCCTTCGACTTCCGGATGGCCCTCATGGCCGATGAGGATTACTTCGTCGCCATCCGATTCATAGCGCTGCGCCTCGACATGCACCTTGGCGACGAGCGGGCAGGTGGCATCGATCACCGGCAGGCCGCGCTTGCGCGCCTCGATCTCGACGCTTTCGGCGACGCCGTGGGCGCTGAAGATGGTCACCGCGCCTTCCGGCACCTCGCTCACTTCCTCGACGAAGATGGCGCCTTTTTCGCGCAGCTCGGCGACGACGCGTTTGTTGTGAACGATTTCGTGGCGCACATAGACCGGCGGGCCATAGACCTCGATGGCACGCTCGACGATCTCGATGGCGCGCTCGACACCGGCGCAAAAGCCCCTCGGTTCCGCTAAAATTACCTGCATCGGCTGGTTCCGCTTCCTGGCATTTCCCTTCGGCCCTTGTAGCCGGGGCCCGTCATGGTGACAAGTTCAGGCACGAATTTAGCCCCTTCCCAGGTTGGCGGCAATCGGCGAACAGCCCGCATTTTTGTGGGGAATTGGCTATGATATGCTTCGCAAGCCCTACTCTTGAGCATGAAAATGTCGGAATTAACCATTCGAAACGCTCAGTTTCCTGGAGATACCCCGGCGATCCGCGAGCTGATCGGCGAATATATCGCTTCGATCGACCTCAATGCCTGCCGCGAAGAGGTCGAGGCGGGTTTGAGCACGCTTCCCGATCCCTATGACGGGCCGGGAAATGGTTATCTGCTGGCGGTAAACGGCGATTCCCTCGCCGGCGGCGCCGCCTATGCCCGAATCGATGGCGATCTCGCGGAGATGGCGCGGCTTTATGTGCGCCCGGAATATCGCCGGGGCGGCATCGCCCGCACCCTCGTGACCCGCGTGATGGAGGAGGCGGCGGCGGCCGGCTACCGGCGCATGGTGCTCCACACCCTGCCGGATTGGCACGCAGCCCGGTCGCTCTATGGCGCGCTGGATTTCGCGCCGATTGCCGCCTATCCCGGCGTCGCGGTGGCGGAGGCGGTGTGCTACGCCCGCGATCTTTAAGGCAAGGCGGGGAAGCGCCTGGTCCGCGTGAATAGAAAGCATCATGCGGAAATCGCCGGCGGCGGGTTTACCGGGCTGACCCTCGCGGCGGCGCTCGCCCAGCGCGGCTGGTCGGTCCGCGTGCATGAACGTTCGCCCGAGATCCGGGCGATTGGCGCGGGAATCTGGTTGTGGGAGAACGGCGTTCGCGTGCTCGATGCGATCGGCGCGGCGGACGAGGCGCTTGCCGGATGCACCGAGGCGCCGGATTGGCGGAGCTGGGACAGGCGCGGGAAGCTGATCGACAATGTCACCTTCGGCCGGCCCTATTCGCGCGTATTTTGCCTGCCGCGCGAACAGCTCTTGCAGGCGATGCTCGCCGCCGCGAAGCGCGCCGGCGCCGAGATCGTCACCGCCTCGGAAGCCGTGGCGGCGGAGCCGGACGGCAAACTGGTTACCGCCGACGGAAAGTCCCATCAAGCCGACCTTGTCGCCGCCGCCGATGGCGTCAACTCGAAGGCGCGCGATTCGCTCAATCTCGTGTCGCACCGCCACAGCCATATCGACGGCGCGATCCGCCTGCTGGTGCCTCATGTCGCGAGCGAATATGACGACAAGGAATCGGTCCGCATCAAGGAATGGTGGCGCGGCAACCGGCGCTTCCTCTACACGCCGTGCAACCGGGAGGTCTTCTATGTCTGCCTGACCATGGCGGCGAAGGACAAGGAAGCGGCGGAGATTCCCGTGCGCAAGGATGTCTGGAAGCGAACCTTCCCGCATCTCGAAGCGATCATCGACCGGTTCGGCGACGAGGGACGTTACGACCGCTTCGTGACGACCAAGCTCAAGCGCTGGTCGGCGGGTCGCGTCGCCATCCTCGGCGATGCCGCCCATTCCATGTCGCCCGGCCTCGGCCAGGGCTGCGGCACCTCGATCGTCAATGCCCTGGCGCTCGCCAACATGCTCGAAGACAACAGCGATATCGAGGCCGTGCTGCGCCACTGGGAAGCACGCCACCGGCCGCTCGCCGAACATACCCAGCGCTGGTCGAAGATCACCTGGCCGCTCATTCCCTGGCCCGCCTGGTGCGCGCGGGCCTATTACAATCTGCCGGTGGGCGCGGCGTGGATTTCACGCCAGCGCCGCCGCCCGTCCGAGCATATTGCCTATGGCACAGAGGATAGGGCGCTTTGGATGCCGCGCCAGGGCGCGGGTTAGATCGTCGCCAGCGCCTGGTCCAGGTCGGCGATGATGTCGTCGAGGGTCTCGATGCCGATCGAAAGCCGCACCACGTCCGGCCCGGCGCCGGCGGCGATGCGCTGCTCTTCGGTGAGCTGGCGGTGGGT
>CAZUVO010000001.1:32868-49523 GCA_964623955.1 uncultured Rhizobiaceae bacterium | reverse complement strand
GACGGAATAGCCCCGGGGCATCAGCTCGCCCGGCAGCCCCGGCGCAACGATGCGGCCCTCCTCGTCGACGATCTTGACTTCGACATGGGGGTGGACGCGGCCGACCGTGGAGACCCGCCGCTCGATCGAATCCTCAGCCGAGCTTTGGAAGCTCACCGGGCTGGTCTCGGTCATGCCGTAGGCGATGGTCACTTCCGACATGTTCATATCGCTGATCACCCGCTTCATCACCTCGATCGGGCAGGGCGAGCCGGCCATGGTGCCGGTGCGCAGCGTTGAGAGATCGAAGCTATCGAACTCCGGATGGTCGAGCTCGGCGATGAACATGGTCGGCACGCCGTAAAGCGCGGTGCAGCGCTCGGCCTCGATGGCGCGCAGCACATCCAGGGGATCGAAGCCCTCGCCGGGATAGACCATCGTCGCGCCGTAAGCGGCGCACATCACATTGCCCATGACCATGCCAAAACAATGATAGAGCGGCACCGGTATACACACCCGGTCATCCTCCGTCAGACCCAGGGCCTGGCCGTTGAAAAAGCCATTGTTGAGAATGTTGTGATGGGTGAGCGTGGCACCCTTGGGAAAGCCGGTGGTGCCGCTGGTGAACTGGATGTTGATGGCGTCGTCGAATTGCAGGCGCGGCTGCAGCGCATCGAGCCGCGCCCGCTCTTCGTCGCCGGCGCGGGCGGCGATGTCGCCATAATTGAACATGCCGGCGCTCTTCTCCTCGCCGAGGCGGATGACGGTTTTCAGATGCGGCAGTTTCTCGGACTTAAGCGCGCCCGGCGCCGCCTCATCGATCTCCGGCGCAAGCTCGCGGATCATGTCGAGATAGCGGCTCGATTTGAAGGATTCGGCGGCGATCAGCGCCTTGCACGCGACCTTGTTGAGGGCATAGTCGAGCTCCGCCAAGCGGTAGGCCGGGTTGATATTGACCAGGATCAGGCCGGCCTTGGCGCTGGCGAACTGGCTCACCGCCCATTCCGAATTGTTGGGCGACCAGATGCCGATTCGGTCGCCTGTCTCGAGACCGAGGGTCAGGAGGCCGGCGGCCAGCGCATCGACCTCGCGCTTCATCTCGGCATAAGTCCAGCGCACATCCTGATGACACACGATAAGCGCGTCGCGCTCGCCATGGCGCGCCGCCGTCTCGTCGAATTGCTGGCTGATGGTCTTGCCCAGAAGCGCCAGGTCGCTCGTTCCGTGGACATAGCTCTGCGTCAGACTTTCCATCCGTCTCCCTCCGCGCGCGCCGGCACGCACACATTGTTCTTGCCGGAAATGTATCGCAAAGCGCCCGCGCTTGGCAGCCTTCGATTATAGCCGAGCCCCGCGCTCGGATTGACGGCGGACACAAATGAAGTGTTAATACGGAAAGAATAAGACGCTCGGCGGATAACCGCCGGCCTGAGGGGGCAACGGAAAGAGAAATCGGCGTGACCCAGGATTTGATCGAGAGCCTTTCGCACGTGCGCTTGCTGGAGGAGCTCGACCGCGGTGTGATCGAATCGCTTGAGAAGCGCAGCCGCTGGCGGCGCTATGCCCGCGACGAGCAGATTCTCGACCGCGACAGCGAATCGCGCGATGTTTTTCTCGTCGTCGAAGGCAGTGTCGAGGTGGTCAATTACTCGATTTCGGGCCGCGAGGTGGCGTTCGGCCATGTCGCCGAGGGCGGCTATTTCGGCGAATTGTCGGCGATCGACGGCGGCCGGCGCTCGGCCAATATCGTCGCAGTTGAAAGCAGCCTGGTACTCGTCGTGCCGCCGGATGTGTTTACCGAGATTCTCACCCACAACCCGACGGCGGCGATGCAGGTGCTGCGCCGCCTGGCCCATATCATCCGCACCGCCGACGACCGCATCATGGATCTCAGTACCCTGAAGGCGGTGCAGCGGGTTTATGTCGAACTGCTGCGCCTGGCGGAGGAGGACGGCGATACGGGCAACATGTTCGTGCGCCCGCTGCCGACCCAGCGCGACATCGCGCGCCGCGCCAGCACCTCGCGCGAAACCGTGGCGCGCGTGCTTGGCCAATTGACCCGGGCCGAAATCGTCGAACGCAAAGGCCGCACGCTCCATATCCACGATATGGAGCGGCTCGGCGATATGACCGAAGCGCTCGACGGCGACGAGGAATCGTTACGATAGATACAATTTTCGTGTGATTTCCATCACATGAAATTCTCCCCTTTAACCTTATCGTTGCTCCCATAGGGAGTGGATGAAGCGATATGGTTTGGGAGGCGGTATGAACGATTTCAGGAAATTCTCGCGCAGTTTGACCTCACGCCGTCCGCCTTGGCCGGTCCTGAGCACGCCGGCGGAACGCGACCTCTTCTTCGAAAAGAAAGACGTATTGGCGCCGGTCGCCGCTTATCTCGCGGATATCTCGGCCCTGCCGAAGCCACTCATCTCCGACTTTCTGACGACACCGGATATCGCCGCGCTTGCCGTGCTGTGCCGCTCGCTCGGCCTCAGCCGTAGCGCCCTGGAGACCTTCGCGCTCAGCTCCGCCACGACCATGGACGGCGTTTCTCTCGCCCCGGCGACAACCCTGTTCGACGCGTTATCGCGCTCGCGGGCCAAACGCATCGTCGATCAGTGGCGCGTTAACCAACCCTCGGTCGGCGAAGCGCCCTGTTTCACCCTTCTCTCTCCTTGTCACGACGCCTGAGCGGCGGAATTAGTCCGGCAATGTCAGGCGCAGCTCCGCGCCGCCATAGCCGTGCACCAAATCGCCGCCGCGAATGATCACTTCCCGGACCCCGGACGGGACCGCGACGCCGGAGAGGCTGCGGGTAAAGGGCTGCTCGTCGACATGAGGATGGGCGAGGATGCGCGTCCCCAGCACGGTGCCGTCGGGCGCCAAGACATCCCAGCGGTCGGCATAATGCTCCCAACCGGTATCGTCATGGCGGAGCGTGACGCTGAAACGGTAGCTGCCGTCGCCGCCGGACCGCGCCTTGGCATCCACCACATCCACCTCGCCGGCCGATAGCGGCGCGGAGAGGGCCAAGCCCAGCGCCAAGACCAATAACGCCGCCGCAAGATTTCGCATCGCTCCCCCTCAAATCACGTTTTCGCCATATATAACCTAGGGGCTAGTCACGCCTAGGCCAATCCTCCATGATATCGGCAGGACGCCTGTCCTCATCACAGGGGTCGAGAGGACGATGACAGGCACAACAGCCAAATTCTGCTTCAATTGCGGCGCAGCCCTGCCGGAAGGCGCTAAATTCTGCCCCGGTTGCGGCACATCCATGCAAGCGGTTGCCGCGGAGCCGGCGCCGGCGCAACCCGCCGCGCCCGCGCCGCCCGTGGTGGAGAGCGCGCCCGCCGGCGAACGGCGCCAGGTTACGATCCTCTTTATCGATCTCTCCGGCTACACCAAGCTCTCGAACGAGCTCGGCGCCGAAGAAGTGCACGCGCTGTTGCAGCATTTTTTCGTCCATGTGGACGGCGTCGTCACCAATTATGGCGGCACCATCGACAAGTTCATCGGCGACGCGGTGATGGCCGTGTTCGGCGCGCCGGTGGCGCATGACAACGACCCGGAGCGCGCCGTCCGCGCGGCCATTGCGGTGCATGCCTCGATGGAGGAACTGAGCGCCGAGACCGGCCGCGAGCTCACCGTCCATATCGGCATCGCCAGCGGCCGGGTGGTCGCCAGCGGCACGGGAAGCGACAGCCACCGGGAATATACCGTGACCGGCGAATCTGTGAATCTGGCCTCGCGCCTGCAGGAGATGGCGCGCGGCGGCGAGAGCTACATATCCGAAGCGGTCTACCGGGCGACGCGCAAAATGATCACCACGCGGGAGATCGGCGAGGTCACGGTCAAGGGCTTCGACGAGCCGGTCACCGCCTATCAACTAACCGGCCTGCATGCGGGCGAGCCGGGCACGGAATCGGCGGCCTTTGTCGGCCGCCAGCCGGAGCTCCGGAAATTCCGCGGCGCGGTGGAGGATTGCCTCGGCAACGGCCAGGGCGAAATCGTCTATGTCGTCGGCGATATCGGCATCGGCAAGACGACCCTCCTCAACCGGTTCTGCGCCATCGCACGCGAACAGAACCTCACCATTCACGAAACCGCGGTCTATGATTTCGGCGTCGGCAAGGGGCAGGACGCGATCGCCGCCCTGGCGCGCCGGCTGCTCGGCATCCCGCCGGGGACGGTCAAGGATCTGCGCCGCCAGGCCGCGGAACAGGCGCTGCAGGACGGCTTGTACGGCCAATCGCACGCGGCCTTCATCAACACGCTGATCGACGTGCCGCAGCCGCCCCATCTGCGTGCCATGTTCGACGCGCTCGATCACGAGGCACTGCAGCAGGGCCGCCAGGCGGCGCTGGCGGCCCTGATCGAAGGCGCGGCGCAGAACTCGCCCGTCTTGATCGCGGTCGACGATATTCACTGGGCCGACGAAGACACGCTCAACGATCTGGCGACCATCGCGTCGGTGATCGCCCGCCAGCCGGTCATTCTGCTGATGACCGCGCGGCGCGGCGGCGACCCGCTCGATCAGGCCTGGCACAACCGCATCGGCGACACGGCGATGACGACGATGAATGTCGGGCCGCTGCGCGAGGATGACGCCAAGGCCCTGGCGCAAGCCCATCTCGCCAAGATCAATCAATACACTCTCGACTGTATCGAGCGCGCGGCGGGCAATCCCCTGTTCCTCGAGCAGCTCCTGATCAACGCCCAGACGATGCAACCCACCGACGTTCCGGATTCGATCCAGAGCATCGTGCTGGCGCGCCTCGACCGGCTCGACGCGGCGGACAAGCGGGCGCTGCTCGCGGCATCGGTAATCGGTCAGCGCTTCACCCTCGATATTCTGCGTCAGATGATCGGCGCGCCGGATTATGACGGCGCCGGCCTGGTGGAAAATTTTCTCGTGCGCGAAGACGGCGCGAGTTTCGTGTTCGCCAATGCGCTGATTCGCGACGGCGCCTATGAATCGCTCCTGCAATCCAACAAGGAGGAGCTGCACCTGAAGGCGGCGGAATGGTATGCGGAGCGCGATTCGGTGCTGCACGCCCAGCATCTCGACCGTGGCGCCAGCGCGGAAGCCGGCGCCGCCTATCTCGCCGCCGCCCAGGAAAATGCCGGCCAATACCGTTACGACCAGGCCCTCACCCTTCTCGACCGGGCGCTCGAACTGTCGCCGGAAGCGGACAAATTCGCCCTCGCGCAACATCGCGGCGAATTGCTTATGTCGATCGGGCGCGGCGAGGGCGCGGTCGATGCCTACCGCGACGCCGAAGCGCTGGCACAGGACGATATCGCGCGCTCGGAGGCGCTGATCGGTCAGGCCGCAGGTCTCCGCCTGACCGGCGGGCGCGACGAGGCGATGGAGCTTCTCGCCCGCGCCGAGGCGTTCGCCGAGGCGGCAGAGCTCAAATCCGCCCTGGCGCAAACCCATTATCACCGCGGCAGCCTGCTGTTCGCCGCGGGCGACCGCGCCGGCTGTCTCAGCGAACAGGAAATGGCGCTCGACTATGCCGAACAGGCGGATGAGCCCACATGGCAGGCCCATGCACTGAGCGGTTTGGGCGACGCCTATTACGCGCGCGGCAAGATCGCCACGGCGCATGACTATTTCAATCGCTCGCTCGATCTCTGCCGCAGCCTCGGCCTGGGCACACTGGAATCCGCCAACCGCAATATGATCCTGAGGACCTGGATCTATCAAAATGAGTGGGATGCGGCGGGCGACGAATGCCGCGCGGTTATCGACGCGGCCAAACAGATCGGCAGCCAGCGCTTTGAGATGTTCGCGAGCCTCGCGCTCGGCTGGATATCCACTGAAACCGCGGATTACGACGTCGCGCTCAAATCGATCGACAATGCGCTCAAGCTCACCCGCGACCTCAAGATGAAACGCTTCGAGGCGATCGGCCTCTTAAACGCTTCGCGCTGCCGGTATTTTCTCGGCGAGCGGGCGACGGCGGCCGAAAGCGCGCGCGAGGCGGTGCAGATTTGCCGCGACACCGGCATGGGATTTTGCGGCCCCGGCGTGCTCGGCCTGCTCGCGCTGTCGAGCGATTCCGAGGAGGAGAGTGTGGCCGCGATGGCGGAAGCCGAAGCGATCCTCGAAAAAGGCTGCCTCGGGCATAATTATTACTGGGTCCATCGCGACGGAATGGAAGCCTGCCTCGACCGGCGCGACTGGGACGGCGTCGAGCGCCACGCGGCGGCCTTGGCGGAATTCGTCGGGGAAGACCCGCTGCCCTACGCGACATTCTATATTGACCGCGCCCGCGCCATCGCCGCTGTCGGCCAGAATCCGGAAGACGCGGCGGCGCGGGCGGAATTGAAACGGGTGCGCGACTATGCGGAAGCGACCCATTTGAACGCAGCCCTCGCGGCGCTCGACCGCGCCCAGGCGGGCGGCTGACAACGAACATTAGGGAGCGGTATATGGATCTCGGTATTTCCGGCAAGCGGGCGATCGTCTGCGCATCGAGCAAGGGGCTGGGGCGGGCTTGCGCCATATCTCTGGCGCAAAACGGCGTCTCGCTGGTGATCAATGGGCGCGGCGAGGAAGCGCTCGGCCAGACGGCGCGCGACATCGCCGAGATTTCAGACGTCGAGGTGACGCAAGTGCCGGGCGATGTCGGCACGGCGGAAATTCAGCAGGCGCTGCTCGCCGCCTGCCCGGCGCCGGACATTCTCATCAACAATAATGGCGGCCCGCCGTTCCGGGATTTTCAGGAGCTCGACCGCGAGGCCATGGTCGCCGGCGTCACCATGAACATGATCACACCGATCGAGCTTATCCAGAGCATCATCGACGGCATGGCGGAGCGCGGCTTCGGGCGCATCGTCAATGTCACTTCGATTTCGGTGAAGATGCCGATCCCCGGGCTCGACCTGTCGAGCGGCGCGCGCGCCGGGCTGACCTCCTTTCTCGCCGGGGTCGCGCCCAAATATGCCGCCAGCAATGTGACGATCAACAATCTCCAGCCGGGATTTTTTCTGACCGAGCGGCATGACGCGGCGTGGAAACAGGCGATGGATGAGCGCGGCCTGACCCTCGAAGAAGCCATCGCCGAGCGGGCGGCGGCGGTGCCGGCCAAGCGCTTCGGCGATCCGATGGAATTCGGCGAAGCCTGCGCCTTTCTGTGCGGCGCCAATTCGGGCTACATCACCGGGCAGAATCTGTTGATCGACGGCGGCCGCTTCCCCGGCGCGTTCTGACCGAACTAGGCGCCGCCGCTAATCAGCGTCCGCGGCGACCTGCATCTTGACGATGATGTCCGGGTCCTTCACGCGCCCGCTCTGGCCGGCGCCTTTCTTGATCTGGTCGACATAATCCATGCCGTCGGTCACCTGGCCCCAGACGGTGTATTGCCCGTCGAGCCAGGCCGACGGCGCGAAGACGATGAAGAACTGGCTGTCGGCGCTGTCGGGCTTTTGCGAGCGCGCCATGGAGACCGTGCCGCGGACATGCGGCTCGGCGGAAAACTCCGCCTTGATATTCTGGCCGGAGCCGCCGATGCCGAGCCCCTTCGGGTCGCCGGTCTGGGCCATGAAGCCGTCGATCACCCGGTGCCATTTCAGACCGTCGTAAAAGCCCTCGCGGGTCAGCTCCTTGATCCGCGCCACATGATTGGGCGCGAGGTCCGGGCGCAGCTCGATCACCACGCGGCCGTCCTCGAGATCGAGATAGATCGTGTTTTCAAGATCGCCCGCCGTCACATCAGATGCCATGAGTCCAATCCCCAATCCCGCTATTGCCAACCAACGCCACAAAAACCGCATAATCATCTCTCCCTGTTGGCGTCGCGCCGGCAATTGCTGCTACCATGACGCCATGCGCAAGATTCTTCTCGCTTCGGCAATTATCGTCTTATTTGTCTCGACGGCAACATTCGCGCGCGCCGACGAGGCGGACCCGCTGGCAGAGGCGCGGGCGCTGTTCGCCGCCGGCGACTATCTACCGGCAGCCGACAAGGCGCTTGCCGACGGCAGCGCGGAGGGCCTGGCGCTGGCGACGCAGATCACCTGCTATTACAGCCGCTATCTGGCGCCCGAGGAGGACCGCCTCGCGCTCTATGAAAGCGCGGTGGAAATGGCGGCGACGGCGCTCGAGATCGAACCGAATAACGCCTTCGTGCGGGTGCAGAACGCCCATGCGCTCGGCCGCTACTCCCAACAGATCGGAGTCATCGAGGCGATCGGCGAGGGATTGGCGGACCAGGTGCGCGAGCAAATCGACGCGGCGCTCATTATCGAGCCGGACAATTCCGCCGCCCATATGCTGCTCGCCAATTGGCACGCGGCGATCATCAACAATGCCGGCTTCATCGGCCGCATGGTCTATGGCGCCGAGGAAGAGGAAGTGTTCGCCCATTATGCCGAGGCGCTGAAGACCGCCCCGGCGGATGTGCAGATCCGGGTGGAATATGCCCGCGCCGTCCTCGAGCTCGACGAAGACGATCATGCCGAACTCGCGCGCAAGCAGCTCGACACGGCCCTAGCGCTTCCCGCCGAGACGGCGTTTCAAAAAGTGCTGCAGGGCGAGGCCGAGAAACTCTTGAAATCCATTCCGGCGGACTGAATCACCGTCTCTACTTCACGCCCGTAATTCTGCCCTCCAGGCCGGGCGCGATGGGCGCGTGGGTGGCGAGATAGGCGACCGCCGCGTCGGCCAGCACCGGGCCGAAATCGTACGCATCGATCGCTTTGTCGCGCAGCACGTTATAGCCGTCGCCGCCGCGGCGCAGGAAATTGTTGCTCACCAGCCGGTAGATTCGCGCTTTGTCGAGCGGCGCGAATTTTCCATCGCTGCCACGCACTTCGGCGGAAACCACCCGCGCACCCGCCGGGCGCGACGGGTCCCAACGAAAGCGCATTCCCGCCACCTGCAAGAACCCGCCGGCGCCGGGCCGCACCAATCCATGCTCCAACGCATTTAAGAGGTCGGCGCCCTTGAGGCCGAAGGTGGCCAAGGTATTGCCGAAGGGCATCACCTGCAGCACATCGCCCCGCGTCACAGGCCCGGCGGGCAGGCCGGCGCGGATGCCGCCGCCATTGGCGAGGGCGATTTCGCTGCCTTCGCCCCGGGTGCGCCACAGCATGATATCGGCAACGAGATTGCCGAGCGCGCATTCGCTCTGGCGGCAGCTCCCATTGCCAAACACGGCGTCCGACCGCCCCACCACTTCGTTTCTGATTTCGTGTAGGGGCTCGTTGAGCCGCGCCACCAGTTCGGCCATCCCGGGCGCCTCGGCGACGGCATTGTCCATTAGGACCGGAGCGCCGTTCCAGGCGCTGACGCGCCCGGCTTCGTCGAACGAGACATCGAGCCGGCCGAGATAGCGGCTCCATTGATAGGCCTGGACGATCAGCACGGTTTCGCCGCCGGGCGATTTCGCCACGGTCGGATACGGTCCGGCGGCGGCGGGGTCGTCGCTCGACAAATAGGTATGGGAATGGCCGCCGACGATGATGTCGACGCCATCGACGGCGCGCGCCAAATCCATATCGCGCCAATAGCCGACATGGCCGAGGGCGATGATCTTGTCGATGCCTTTTGTTTCCAGCTCGGCGACCGCGCGCCTGAGCGCGCCGGCCAAGGCGGAGAAACGGATATTCGCGCCGGGGCTGGAAATGCTCGGCGTCTCTTCTGTGATCAGGCCGATCATGCCGATCTGTTCGCCGCCCGCTTCCAGCACGACCCACGGCGCCACCAGCTCGGCGAGGGCGGGCTCGGCAGAGACATCCATATTGGCGGCCAATAGCGGGAATTGGGCGGCCTCGGCGAAGCGCGCCAGATTCTTCGGCCCGTCGTCGAATTCGTGATTGCCGACCGCCATGGCGTCATAGCCGAGGCGGTTCATCACCTGCACCGCCGCCTGGCCCTTGTAATGGGTGTAGAACAGCGTGCCCTGGAATTGATCCCCGGCATCCAGGAGAAGAACCAGGCCGCCTTCGGCGCGCGCCGCCGCGATAGCGCTCGCCAGCCGCGCGGCGCCGCCGAGGCATTTGTTCTCGGCGATATGCTCTGGCGTGCATTCCGAGCCAAAGGGCGGTGTCGGCGCGAGACGGCCATGCACATCGTTGGTATGAAGGATGGTGAGCTCGAACGCGGCGGCGGGGACCGCCGCCAGCAGAAACGCGCCGAGCGCTATCGCGGCGAACCAGCGCATCTCGTCAATCCAGATATTTCACTTTGTCGGAGGCGAACAGGGTCTGCCAGGAATCGGGGGATTTCAGCCCCGCCGCGACCTTGGCCTCCATCTCCGCCTCGGCGGCGCGCACTTCTTGCAGCTTGTCGACGAGCATGGCGAGTTTCGCCTGCGGCACGATCACCACGCCGTTCACGTCGGCGACGACGACATCGCCGGATTCCACGGTGGCGCCACCGATGGTCACCGGCTCACCGACACTGCCCGGGCCGAGGCCGGAGGGCGAATCCGGATTGATGCCGGTACAGAAGACCGGCAGGCCGACCTCGAAGATGCCTTCGACATCGCGCACCGGGCCGTCGGTCACCAGCCCGGCGAGGCCTTTGTTGCGCGCCATGCCGAGCATCAGATCGCCCATCACCGCGACGCCGCGATAGCCCTCGGTGGCGGCGACGATGACATCGCCCGGCTCGGCATGGGCGAGGGCGCCCATGGCGCCGAGATGATCCGACGGCGCGCATTGGCAGGTGATCGCCGGGCCGACGACCTCGCGCATGGAATCAGGGCAGCCGGTGAGCGGCTTGATCGCCGGATCGAGCGCCGCGCGCCCGCCCAGGCTGTCGGCGACATTGCCGGTGAGCGCGCCTTTGAGCTTCGCCACCAGGGCGGGATCCGGGCGATCGAAATTGCGGCGGATGGTCAGGATCGGCGGTATTTCGAGCATATGTTATGTCTCCCAATTACGATTCGGCGGCCAAATCCTCGGCCAGGGTCAAAAGTTCCATATCCGAGCCGCGCCGGCCAACCAGGGAGAGCCCCAGGGGGCAATCCTCCAGGCTGGCGAGCGGCAGGCTGATTTGCGGCAGGCCGGCAAGGCCGGCGGTCGCGAGCAGGCAGAGCGCACGGGCGCGGAAATCGTCGAGCTCCGCGCCGGATGCGCCGCGCTTGGGCGCGATGCCGGGGGCTGTCGGCATAACCAATACCGAGCCGTCCGACAGCATATTGTGGACGCGCTCGGCAAACATCTCGCGGCGTTTCTTGGCCTCGGCCACATCGCTTTCCGAAACCGTCGCCGCCCATTCGAAGCGCTCGCGGATGCCGGGGCCGAAATTGGGTTTGGTGCTGGTTATCCAATCGCCGTGGCTGGCCCAGATCTCCGCGCCTTGGAGCGTGCGGAAGATCTGGAAACAGGCTTGGAGCCCGTCGCCGGCGATCACCGCGGTCTGCTCGGCGCCGATAAAGCAGCGCACACTCGCAAGCGCCACGGCAAGCGCCGCCGCCACCTCCGGCCCGCCGGCTTCGAAAGCGTCCTCGGCGATGAGCAATTGTTTGGGACGCATGGCGCGCGGCGTTTCCTCGAGCAGCACCTCGCCGACGCGGGCCAAGGTGCCGGCATCGCGCGCGAACCAGCCGAACACGTCGAAGCTCGGCGCCAAGGGCATGCAACCATCGAGCGCGATGCGGCCATGGCTCGGGCGAAAGCCGTAAAGGCCGCAAAACGAGGCCGGCGTGCGCACCGAGCCGCCGCAATCCGTGCCGACGGCAAAATCCGCCAGCCCGCCCGCCACCGCCGCCGCCGAGCCGCTCGACGAGCCGCCGGGGATGCGGCCCGGCGCGTTGACGTTAATGGGCGTGCCGTAATGGGCGTTCTCACCCATCAGGCTGTAGGTCAGCTCGTCCGTTTGGGTCTTGCCGGCGAGATCGGCGCCGGCATCGAGCAAGCGCTGCACGGCGGAGGCGGTCGCTTCGGCCGGCGGATGGCTGGCGAGCCAGTCGGGATTGCCGCAACCGGATTTGTGGCCGGCGATGTCGAACACATCCTTGGCGCCGAAGTCGAGCCCGTCGAGCGGCCCGCTGGCCGCGCCGGCGAGCGCGACATGGGTCTCGCGGCAAAAGGCGCCGAGCTCGTCCCGCTCAAGGATATCCGCCGTCATGGCCTGTGATCCGCTCCCTGTTAAGCCGGCTTTCGCCGTGTTTCCCGGTGGGCGATATAGATGCCCGAAGCGATGATGATGGCAACGCCGAGCCAGCTCCAGCCATCCGGGAAATCGCCCCAAATGAGATAGCCCAGCACGGTCGCGCCGACAAGCTGGCCGTAATCGAACGGCGACAGCATCGAGGCCTCGCCGGTCTCATAGGCCTTGATGAGGAAAAAGTGCGAGATGCCGCCGAACAGGCCGAGGGCAAGAAAAAGCAACCAGGTGTTGGTGTCGTCGGGCCAATCGAAGCCGAACGGCGCGATGGCCGAGGACACCACCAGGGTGACGGCGACCGTATAGACCGCCGTGGTGCGGCTGTCGTCATAGGGCGCGAGCTTGCGGGTGAGGATTTGAAACAGCGCATAGCAAAGCGCCGCGCCGAGCGCCAGCAAGGCCGGCCAGCCGGCGATCTCGCCGCCCGGGCGGATGATGACGATGGCGCCGCCGAAGCCGACCAGCACCGCGAGCCAGCGCCGGGGGCCGACGCGCTCGCCCAGCATCGGGATCGACAGCACCACCACCATGAAGGCGGCGGTGAAGGTGATCGACGTGACGATGGCGAGCGGCAGAGTGAGCAGCGCGGTCATGAAGCAATACATCGCGCCGATCTGCAGGGTCGAACGGGCAAGCTGGAGGACGGGCTTGTTGGTCTTGAACACGCGCACGAGGCCGTAACCCGGCGCGCAGAGCGCCACCATCACCAGGATATGCATGATCGAGCGCACCCAGATGATCTGCCACACGGAATAATCGTCGCCGAGATATTTCACCGTGGCGTTGAGCATGGGAAACAGCAGCACCGTCGCCAGGCACATATAAAAAATAGCGCGAAGGCGCGAGCTGCCGGGCGCGGAAGCGGGCAGAGTCATAACCGCCCAGACTAGTGGATCGCCAACGCCGGAGCCACTCGCTAGGCGCAGGCCACAAGCGATACGTGAGGCGAGTGTCGCGGCCAGAAAACTACCCACCGCCTCGCAGTTGCACTATGTTCAAGACGAGACGAAATAAAGCACGTGCCTGTCTGCGCTACTGGGGAGAAGCGCTCGGTGTCATCCTACGGTCTGAATCTGTTCGGCGGCTTTGAGCTGACGGACGGTCAAGGTTCCACCATCGCCATCCGCTCGAAGAAGGGCCGCTGCCTGCTGGCCTATCTAGCGCTCGCCCAGGGCCAACAGAAACCGCGCGATGAATTGGCGGCGCTGCTCTGGGGCGACCGCGGCGACAGCCAGGCGCGGCGCAGCCTCAGCCAGGAGCTCTACCGCCTGCGCGGGCTGTTTCCAGAGGAAGTGCAGGACGGGTTTGTTCTGGAAGCAGAGAGCGTGGGGCTGGACGACAGCCTGTTCGAGGTGGATATCGTTAATTTCGAACGCAGTTTGGAGTCCGGCGATGCGGAGGCCGCCGCGCTGTATACCGGCGAATTGCTGGCCGGTTTGGAAGCCAACCAGGAGGGTTTCGACGATTGGCTGAGGGGCGAACGCGAGCGCCTCCGGATGCGCGCCGTCGCCGCCCTGCACGAGCGGGTCCGCGCCGATCACGACGATGCGCCGGAAAGCGCCAACCGCCTGCTGGCGCTCGATCCCGCCAACGAAGCGGCGCACCGCGCGCTGATGCAGCTTCATGCGAACGCCGGGCGGCGCGATCTGGCGCTCAAACAATATGATAAATGCCGAGAGGATTTGACCCGGGAACTCGGCATCGAGCCGGACGGGGAAACGAAAGCGCTTTACGAGCAGATCAAAGCGGATGCGCCGGCAGCCGAGCCCAGCTCTGACAAAATTACGCACGACGGTGCACCGGCGCTGCCGTCAAAACCCTCCATCGCGGTGCTGCCGTTCAACAATATGAGCGGCGATGCCGCGCAAGACCATTTCGCCGATGTTCTCACCGAGGACATCACGACGGCGCTGTCGCGCTACCGCGATCTATTCGTGATCTCCAGTCACTCCGCGTTTGCGTTCAAGGGAAAGGCGGGCGATGTCCGGGAGATCGCGCGCGAATTGGGTGTTCGCTACATCTTGGAAGGCAGCGTTCGCTGGGCCGGAGGAAGGGTACGCATCGGCCCGCAACTGATCGACGCCGACACCGGCGGCCATGTCTGGGCGGAGCGCTTCGATGGCAAGACCGAGGACATATTCGATCTCCAGGATGAGCTAACGGCAAAGACCGCCGCCGCCGTCGGCAGCGGCATCCTGGCGGCCGAGATTGATTTGGCCAAACGCCAACGGCCCGGAAATCTCGATGCCTATGGTTTGTATGCGCAAGGTTTGGGTCATTGGATGGACATAAACCGTACGGGATTGATCAAGGCCAAAAAATCGTTCTCGGAAGCCATCGACCTCGATCCAAGATTTTCGAACGCGCACGCGTGCCTGGGGTGGGTGCATAATCTTGAATCTGTGTTTGGATGGGCCGAAGACCCTCAGCTGTCGCAACAGAAATCGTTCGAGGCTTCACGACGCGCCGTTGAGCTCGACCTGAACAACGAGACAGCCCACGCCTTCTTGGCCTTCGCATTGTTGTTTCGCGGTGAGCATGAAATGGCCGCTGCGGAGGCGGAGCACGCTCTCGATCTCAATCCCAATCTGGCATTCGGCTATTGTGTGCGGAGTTTTGTGAACGTCTTTTCCGGACGCCACCAAGAGGGATTGGCCGACGGGCGCGCGGCCATACGCCTGAGCCCCCGGGACTCCTTTTTGGTTGGTTCTGAGAATATCGTGGCCTTCGGTGCTTACTTGGCTGGCGACTATGAAACCAGTGTCGAAGCGTCGAGCGCAATGGCGGCCAAATATCCGGACTTCTTGTTTGGCCATGTCATCCTGGCGATGGCATGCGCTCAGCTCGGCCAGATTGAGCGCGCGAACAAGGCGCTCGAGGAAGCGCTCAGAGTGTCACCAAATTTGATCGACACAATCAAATTTCAACCACTCAAGGAACCGGCTGATGCCGAACATTATGTGGACGGCCTGCGCAAAGCCGGGCTTGACGTCTAAACCGTCATGCCGCCGTCGATGATGGCTTCGGTGCCCGTCGTATAGGCGGATTCGTCCGAGGCGAGGTAAAGCGCGAGCGCCGCGATCTCCTCCGCCGTGCCGAGGCGGCCCATGGGTTGGCGCGCGATGAAGGCTTTGCGGGCGGCTTTGGGGTCGTCGAAGGCGTTGATGCGCTCGTCCAATGAGGGGGTCTGTACGGTGCCGGGGCAGATTGCGTTACAGCGAAGGCCCTGGCCGGTGAAATCCGCCGCCACCGCCTTGGTCAGGCCGATCACCGCCGCCTTGGTCGCGCCGTAGGCGAAGCGGTTGGGCACGCCTTTGACGTTGGAGGCGACGGAAGCGACGTTGATGATCGAGCCGCCGCCATTCTCCAGCATGGCCGGGAGCGCGGCGCGGATGATGCGGTACATCGCGCGCACATTGATGTCGAACGAAAGATCCCAATCCGCTTCCGAGCAATCAAGAATGGTGCCGGTGTGGACATGTCCGGCGCAATTGAACAGCACGTCGAAGGCGGGCGCCTCGGCCATGATCGCGGCGATGGCGTCCCCATCCGTCACGTCGAGCCGCCGCACCTCAACGCCGGGCGCTTCATCGGCGAGGGTGGCGAGGGTCTCTTCGTTGATATCGGTGGCCCACACCTTGGCGCCCTCGCGGGCGAAGGCGAGCGCCGTGGCGCGCCCGATACCCTGGCCGGCGGCAGTCACCAGCGCGGTTTTGTTCTCCAGTCGCCCGGTCATTTTTCTCTCCAGATTCGAAATTAAAGGATGCCGTATTTATCGAATACGTCTTTCAGGCTAGCTCCGGCAGCGAGCTCGTCGCGCACGCTGTTTTCGCTCGCGACCTTCTCCATGGCGATCTTAAGCACCTCTTCCGCGCGCGCCTTGGGGATCGCCACCACGCCGTCGACATCGCCGAACATAATATCGCCCGGTTCAATGCGCGCCTTGCCGATCTCGGCCGGCACATCGGCCATCATCATCTTGGCGCGGGTCTTGGTATCCAGCGGGCCGATGCCGCCGGCGAAGACGGGAAAGCCGATCTCGCGGATCAGGCGGACATCGCGCACCAGGCCGTCGGTGACGCAGCCCACGGCGCCGCGCGCATTGGCGGCGGTCGACAAGAGCTCGCCCCAGGGCGCGATGCGGCTGTTGCCGGCGCAGGAAAAGACCGCCACCTCGCCCGGCTTGAGATCGTCGACAAGGGCGATTTCGTGCTCGTAAACGTCAAGCTCGGCATCGTCGTGATAGACCGGCATATAGAGGCCGGTGCGCGCCCGGCCGCAAAGAACCAGGCTTTCGTCGAGCGGGCGCACGCTCGGCGGCAGGGCCTGATCCAACAGACCCATTTCGTCGAGGGTGTCGGAAATCACCGCCGTATAGAGGCTGTTTCTTGCATTTTCGAGAAGTTCGTCGCTGGCCGCCATTTATTGTCTCCCTGGCTTGAAAGCCGCCATATGCGCGTTGCACGGGCCGATGCGCCTCCATAACATGGCACCCACGATTTTGTCAGAAGGAACCACCTCCCGGAATGCATTTTGCATTCCGGCA
>CAZUVO010000001.1:0-32782 GCA_964623955.1 uncultured Rhizobiaceae bacterium | reverse complement strand
CCGCGAGATGGGCATCTCGCTGATGAAGACGTCCTATTCGACGATCTTCAACGAGGGGCTCGATTTCACCTGCGCGCTGGCCGACACCAAAGGCGATATGATCGCCGTCGCGGAATTCTGCCCCGCGCAGATCGGCGGCATGCCACTTCTGATCAAAACCTGCGCCGAGGAATTTCCAATTGAGAGCCTCGACGAGGGCGATGTGCTGATCCACAACGATCCCTATCGCGGCGGCTTGCATGTGCCCGAGCACACCTTGTTCAAGCCCTTCTTCCACAAGGGCAAGCCGCTCGGCTATCTGGTTTGTATCGGCCATATCGCCGAGGTCGGCGGCATGGTGCCCGGCGGCTTTGCCGGCGAGGCGACGGAGATTTTCCACGAGGGCCTCCGGGTGCCGCCGATCAAAATCAAAAAGGCCGGCAAGGATGTCGATTCGGTGTGGAAGCTGATGCTCGCGAATGTGCGGACGCCGCGCTACAATTATGGCGATCTCCGCGCCATGATCGGCGTCTTGGACCTCGGCGAACAGCGCATGACCGAGCTCCTCGCGAAATATGGCGAGGAGACCTTCAAGACCACCTGCCACGATCTGATGGAATATTCCGAGCGCCGCATGCGCGCGGAAATCTCATCTTTTCCGGACGGCCGATATAGTTTCGAGGACACGGTCGAGAATGACGGCATCGAGGACAAATCCTATCTGCTAAGCGTCGATGTGTTTGTGCAGGGCGACGAGGTGGTGGCCGATTTCAGCGCCAGCGCAAGCCAGGCCAAGGGGCCGATCAACGCCACCCTCGGCGTCACCTGGAGCGCCACCTACAATGCCATGTTCCACATGACCGACCCGTCGATCCCAAAAAATGCCGGCTGCTTCCGCCCGATCCGCATCGTCGCCGCGCCCGGCAGCGTGACCAATGTCGACTATCCCGCGCCCGAAGTCGCCGGCAACACCGAGACTCATCCGCGTCTCGCCGCCATCGTCATCGGCGCGCTGGCGGAATGCATGCCGGAGCGCGCCATGGCATCGGAAAGCGGCACGGGCGGCAATTTCGTGTTCGGTGGCTACCATCCGGAATATGACGAATATTTCGCCTGTTACGATCTCATGTCCGGCGGCTGGGGCGGGCGCAGCTATGCCGACGGCAATGATTGCGTCATCGCGATCAACGGCAATTGCCGTTTCAACCCGGTGGAGGTGTTCGAGACGCGCTTTCCGTTCCATGTCGAGGATTTCGCCATGATGCCGGATTCGGGCGGCGCCGGCGCCTATCGCGGCGGTCTCGGCTATCAGAAGACGCTGCGCGCCACCACCACCGAAATCACCGCCAGCCAATGCACCGACCGCCACCGGGTCAAGACTTGGGCGCTGTTTGGCGGCAAGGAAGGCGCCAACGGCGCGACGCTGGTGCAGCAGAAAGGGCGCGACGATTGGCGCCCGGTGACCGAGGCCTTCGGCAAGGCGTCGAGCAGCAAATATTCCAATATCAGCCTGATGCCCGGCGACCGAGTGCGCCTCAGCGTCTCGGGCGGCGGCGGCTACGGCAAGCCGTCGGCGCGCGAGCGGTCGATGATCGAGGAAGATCTGCGCGAAGGCTATATAACGCCGGAAGGCGCGCGGCGCGATTACGGCGTCGAGCCCAATTGAACAGGAGAGCGACATGAGCGATTTGGCCAACGAGCGAGTCGTCTATATCAACGGAGAGATCGTGCCCGAGAGCCGCGCCATGGTCTCGTTCCGCGACCGCAGCTTTAAATATGGCGACGGCGCGTTCGACATGACGCGCACCTTCGGCCACCGCATCTTCAAGCTCGAGGAGCATCTCAAGCGGTTCTATAAATCGCTCAAATATCTCCAGATGGATCCGGGCATGAGCCCGGAGAAGATGAAGGAGATCAGCGAGGAAGTGCTGGCGCGTAATCTGCATCTCTTGAATGAGGGCGAGGATTACTGGGTCGGCCAGCGCGTCTCGCGCGGCGTCGAGCCGGTCGGCGGCGATATTCACGAGGCCTCCGAGGCGACCGTCATCGTCGAATGCACGCCGCTGCCGTTCAAGGCGCGGGCGCATTATTTCCGCGACGGCATGGAGGTGATCGTGCCCTCGCTGCGCCGCACCTCGCCGGATTCGCTGACGCCCCGGGCCAAGACCCACAATTACATGAACCTCATGGTCGCCCATGAAGAGGCGCGCCGGCAGAACGCCAATGCCTGGGCGATCCTCCTCGACGTCAACGGCAATCTCTCGGAAGGCGTCGGCTCGAACATCTTTCTCGTCGACGACGGCGTGATCTATACGCCCGAGGACCGCTACGTCTTGTGTGGAGTGAGCCGTCAAACGGCGATCGATTTGGCCGAGGCGCAGGGCTTAAAAGTGGTGCGCACGGATTTGGACCTTTATGACGCCTATACGGCCGACGAAGCGTTCATCACCTCGACCAGCTTCTGTATCGTGCCGGTTAAGAACTTCAACGGCATAGAGATTGGCGACGGCGCGATCCCCGGCCCGATCACCAAACGCATCACCGACGCCTATATCGATTATGTCGATCATGATTTCGTCGGCCAATATCTCAAACATTTGGATTGACGCGCGATGGCGAAGAAGAAGAACAATAAGGAGCTGCGCTCGCAGGCCTGGTTCGGCAAGGCGGACAAGGACGGCTTCCTGCACAGAAGCTGGATGAAGAACCAGGGCATTCCGGCGGACGAGTTCGACGGCCGCCCGGTGATCGGCATCTGCAATACGTTTTCCGAACTCACCCCGTGCAACGCGCATCTCCGCGGCATCGCCGAGCGGGTCAAGCGCGGCGTCTATGAAGCGGGCGGGCTGCCGCTCGAATTTCCCGTCATGTCCTTGGGTGAATCCAACCTACGCCCCACCGCCATGCTGTTCCGCAATCTCGCCAGCATGGACGCGGAAGAATCGATCCGCGCCAATCCGATGGACGGCGTGGTGCTGTTGGTCGGCTGCGACAAGACGACGCCGGCGCTCCTGATGGGCGCGGCAAGCTGCGATCTGCCGACCCTGGTGGTTTCCGGCGGGCCGATGCTGAGCGGGCGCGTGCGCGGCAAGGAGGTAGGCTCGGGCACGGACGTGTTCCGCTATTCCGAGGCCGTCCGCGCGGGCGAAATGTCGCTCGCCGATTTCATGGATGCCGAGGCCGGCATGTCGCGCAGCCCAGGCCATTGCATGACCATGGGCACGGCCTCGACCATGGCCAGTATGTCGGAGGCGCTGGGCATGGCGATGCCGCACAATGCCGCCATCCCGGCGGTCGATTCCCGGCGCAACGTGCTCGCCCAGGAGGCCGGGCGGCGCATCGTCGATCTGGTGCGCGAGGATGTGTGCATTTCGCAAATTCTCACCCGCGAGGCGTTCGAGAACGCGGTGCGCGTCAATGGCGCGATCGGCGGCTCGACCAATGCGGTGGTCCATCTCATCGCCATCGCGCGGCGCATGGGCGTCGATTTCGGCCTCGACGATTGGGACGCACTCGGGCGCGACATCCCGACCATTGTCGACCTCATGCCGTCGGGACGGTTTTTGATGGAGGATTTCTATTATGCCGGCGGCCTGCCGGCGGTGATCCACGCGCTCGGCGATGTGATCCACAAGGACGCGCTGACGGTGAACGGCAAAACGATCGGCGAAAACTGCGCCGAGGCACCGTGTTACAGCAGCGAAGTAATCCGCGCGCTCGACAATCCGCTGACCGAGAATGGCGGCATCGCCGTGCTGCGCGGCAATCTGGCACCCAAGGGCGCGGTGCTAAAACCCTCCGCCGCGACGCCGGAGCTGATGCAGCATAAGGGCCGCGCGGTGGTGTTCGAGAATATCGACCATTACAAGATCCGCATCGCCGATCCCGATCTCGATGTCGACGAGAGCTGCGTGCTGGTGCTGAAGAATTGTGGGCCGAAGGGCTATCCCGGCATGGCCGAGGTCGGCAATATGGGCCTGCCGCCAAAGGTCCTGAAAAAAGGTATTAAAGACATGGTGCGGGTCTCGGACGCGCGCATGTCCGGCACCGCGTTCGGCACGGTGGTGCTGCACACCGCACCGGAAGCGGCCGCAGGCGGCCCGCTCGCGCTGGTGCAGGACGGCGACATGATCGAGCTCGACGTCGCCGGCCGCCGGCTCCACTTGGATGTGTCGGACGAAGAACTGGCGCGCCGGCGCGACGCCTGGACCCCACCCGAGCCACCCATGACCGGCGGCTATCAGCGGCTCTATTTCGACCATGTCCTGCAAGCCGATGAAGGCGTCGATCTCGATTTCCTCGTCGGCCAGCGCGGCGCGGCGGTGCCGCGGGAATCTCACTGAAACCCCGCGTCAGGGCGCGAGAAACTCTTCAATCTGTTTCGACAGCTCCGGCGTTCTCAGATAGCCGTAGGATTTGTGATAGTTGGGCTCGCCGCCCGGACTTAGATAGCTGTTGTCGACGAGATCGTCCGTTACGCTGATACCTCGTTTATTCGGCCCGAAATCATCGCGCAGATGGCTGTCCAAGGCGACCTTGTCGCGCCGGTCGGCATAGTTGGTCCAGCTCTCGGTTACGATGGTCGGCGTGCGCACGCGTTCGCTCTTTTTCCGGTCATAGGTCCGCAACTCGATGATCTTAGCTTTGACGTGCGGCAGGTCCAGCGGCGAGCCGATGGTGACGAACTGCGCCACCTCGAAGGACGGGTCTTCTTGACCGATATCGCGCAGCACATCATAGGCGATGATCGAGCCCATCGAATGGGCGATCAACATGACCCGGTTGCCCTTGAGCGGCAACAGGACATTCCGTAATTCGTCCTGTAGTACTTTCCGAGCCAAAACCATTTTCCGCTTCGGTTTCGACCGGTCGCCGATCTCGCGGTCTTCGGAATAATAGAACGCCAAATCCTTCAGGGTTTTTTCAAGAACCCAATCGGCGAATTCGCTCAAGCCGAATTTCTGCTTGAAAAAGTCCAAGGTCGCGCCGGCAACACCGAATATTTCAGCGCGAATTACATCGACCAAACCGTCGCGATAGGCCGGCAGTTTGTCCGGGCCAGCCTCATAGGGCTGGCGATTGTACAGCCTGTCGAAATCGAAAAACTCGTCGTCGTGTAGCCGGTACTTGTAGAGGAGGTCGGCCCAATAGACCATCTTCAAGCCGAATTTCGGAGCTGCAATTCCGCTGTTCTTTTCTAGGCCCTCGGCGATCGACTGTCGCCAATACTTCGCGAGGTCGCTCTTTTTCGGCTTGTTCGCCAAGCCATGAATTCCGACGATAATCTTCGCCATGAAACCCTCCCCATTCGATCACGTCGCGTAACCACAACCGATAATCGAATAACTATATCGCAAACTATACGCGGCAAGTGGGAAAGGGAAAGGCGCTAAGCCGGGCGCGGTTTCACCCCGCTCAATCGGGTTTCTTGTCCCTCAGGCCGTTTTCCTCGACCCATTGGGTGGTTTCGTCGAGGGCCTGGCCGAAGCGTTTCATCATTTCGCCGATTTCCGCTTCGGTGATGATCAGCGGCGGCGAGAAGGCGAGGGTGTCGCCTTGCAACACCGCGCGGACGATGAGGCCATGCTCCTGGGCGCGGTGGCGGAGGAAATCCTTCACCTTGAAGGACGGATCGAAGGAGCGCTTGCTTGCCTTATCCGCCACCAACTCCACGGCGCCCATCAGGCCGACGCCGCGCACATTGCCGACCAGCGGATGATCCGCAAAAGCGCGTAGGCCGTTTTGAAAAGCCGGCGAGACGCGCCTCACGTGACCGACGATATCGCGCTCTTCCATGAGTTGCTGGGCGCGGTTGGCCACGGCAACGGCGACCGGATGGCCGGTGGTGGTAAAGGCATGACCGAAAAATCCGATCTTTTCGCTGTGGTCGCGCACCACGCTGTAGATCTCTTCCGTCACCATAAGTGCGGAAATCGGCAGGTAGGAGCTGGAGAGTGCCTTCGCCAGAGTCATGATGTCGGGTTTGATGTTGTAGGTATCGCAGCCGAACATATTGCCGGTGCGGCCAAATCCGGTGATCACTTCATCGGCCATTACCAGCACATCGTATTTTTTTAAGACGGCTTGGATTTTCTCGAAATAGGTCGCCGGCGGCGGCACGCAGCCGCCGCCGCCCATCACCGGCTCGAAGACGAACGCGGCGACGGTGTCGGGCCCTTCGTCGAGAATCATCTTCTCCAGATTCTCGGCCAGCCGCGTGGCGTATTGTTCTTCCGATTCACCGTCCCGGCCATTGCGGTAATAGTGCGGAAAATCGGTGTGGAGAAACCCGGGCAGCGGCACATCGAAGCCGGCATGCATGGCGGGAATACCTGTGATGCTGGCCGCCGCGAGGGACGCGCCGTGGAAGCCGAATTCGCGGGCGATGATTTTCTTCTTCTCCGGACGGCCGCGCGCATTGTTGTAGTAGTAGATCATCTTGACGGCGGTATCGTTCGCCTCGGAGCCGGAGTTGGCGAAGAACACCTTCGACATCGGCCCCGGCGCAATTGCCTTCAGGCGCTCGGCCAGCTCGCCCATGGGCTCCGTCGTCTTGTCGACCAGGCTGTGATAATAGGGCAGCTTCTTAAATTGAGCGATCGCGGCATCGACCAGCTCCTGCTCGTTGAAGCCGAAGGAGGTGCACCACATGCCGGCGGCGCCCTCGATATATTCCTTGCCGTCCTCATCGATGATGTAGACGCCGCGCCCGCCGGTGACGACGAGCGGCGGGGTTTTCTCCAGCGCCGCAAGATTGCTGTAGCCATGCAGGATATTCTCGACGGCGCGTGCGCCGGCCGAATTCGCCGTGCTGCTGCTCATGATGCCAATGCCTTTCCTTCTTGTGCTTTCATTTCTTTCAAACTGTCCAACACCGCTTCGGCGAGATGATCCACTTCCGCCTCGCCCATCGGGGTGGAGAGACAGCCGAGCCCCCAGGTGCTGAACAAAACGCCCCGGTTCAGCAGGCAGCGGAACAGATCGTCGAGCATCTCTGCCCGCTTCTCGGTATGCGCCCGATAGGTAGCACGGTAATCGCCAAGCGGCTCGGACGAAAAATGCATCAGGATCATCGACCCCTCGCCGGTGACCTGACCGTCGACATCCGCCTGGCGAAACGCCTCGCGCAACCCTGAGCGGGCGCGCTCGCCCAACTGGTTGAGGCGCTCGACCGCCTCCGGGGTCAGCAGTTTCATCGCCGCGATGCCCGCCGCCATGGTAACCGGATTGCCCGAGAAGGTGCCGGAATGAGAGCAGGCCGCCTTGCCGGCGCTTGAATCATAGACCGCCATCACCTCGTCGCGCCCGGCGACAACACCGATCGGCATGCCGCCGCCGATCACCTTGCCCAGCGTCGTCATGTCGGGCTCGATGCCGTAGCGGGTCTGGGCGCCGCCATGATCGAGCCGCCAGGTGACCACTTCGTCGAGGATGAACACAAGGTCATGGGCGCGGGTGAAGGATTTCAGCATGTTGATATAGTCGGGGCTGGCGGGAATACCGCCGCAGCGCGACGGCACCGCATCGAACAGCACGCCGGCCAGCTCGTCGACATGAGCTGCCAGAATGCGCTCCGATTCCGCCACATCGTTGAACGGGATGACCACCACGTCGCTGGTCACCCCATCGGGCACGCCTTGGGTATGGCCGACGGAGAGCGGATCTTCCTGGCCCCAGCTTTGCGGGTCGGAATCGAGGCTGACCTCGGCGTAATCATAGGCGCCGTGATAGACGCCCTCGCATTTGGCGATCTTCGGCTTGCCGGTATAGGCGCGCGCGCCCTTGACCGCGTGCATGACTGCCTCGGTGCCGGTATTGGTGTAGCGCAGCTTATCGAACGACGCGGCGCGGGCGAGGATCATCTCGGCAAGCTCGATATCGAGCTCCGTCGGCATGGTGAAGCACATGGCGCGCGCCGCCTGATCCTGCACCGCGGCGACGATGTCGGGATGCGAATGGCCGAAAAACTGGACCGTGTAATTATTGACGAAATCGATGCGCGAGACGCCCTCCACATCGGTCACGCGGCAGCCCTCGGCGCTCGCCGCATAGATCGGATAGGGCGCGTAATATGCCTGCCCGCGCGTCGTGCCGCCGGGATAGACGGTCTCGGCACGCCGGCTTAACTCAGCCGAGCGCGATGTCGGATCGGGATAGCCCATATAAAAAACCTCTCGGCCGCCGGCGCCGCGATAATTTGCCGGCTCAACTGTGATCACATCATACTCGGTCCCCCGGCGTCCATGACAAAGGTGGAACGAGGGAGGCAAAATCAGCTTGCTGTTGCCAAAGATCGCGAATGGCTTATCGTAGAGGGAATACACAGGGAGCAAGAATAATGATCCGTATCAGAACGATTTGCTTATTGTTGGCGGCCGTCTGTTTTGTCGCCGCCGGCCAGGCGATCTGGGCCGGACAATCGCAGGCATCGGACTGAGGCGAAGAACTGGTCGAGGACCTCACCGAATTGATCGATGCGGCGGAGCGCGCCCGTGCGGCCGACCCGAAATTTCTCGAAGAATTGCGCCAGGCGCTTGAGGAGTATGAGGGGCCGAAGCTCGTCCAACTGATGCATGACGATTTCCGCGACGGCAATTTCACGCGCAATCCGCGGTGGCGCGAGGGCGAGGGCGAGTTCACGGTGGACGGCAAGCGCGGCATCCTCAGCATCCCGCAGAAGCCGGAGCCGAGCGAGACCGATATGCTCGAAGCGAAGCTCAAGGAATTCGAGGCCAAGCGGGCCGACAAGGGGCGCTTCACGCTGGTTAAGTCCGCGACGCTGGCGAACAACCCCTATGTGCCGGTCGGCGAGGAGATCGAGCGCGTCGAGGCGGCGATCAAGGCCGGCGGCGGGCCGAGCCCGCTTGAGGGCCGCCTCGCCGAACTGGAGGAAATCCGCGACAACTCAGGCCGCTTCACCCTCGTTCAATCCGCCATTCTCTCCGGCAAGCCGGCCATCCCGGTCGGCGAGGAGATCGAGCACACCGAGGAAGCGATCGCCAAGGAACGGGCCGCCAAGGAGGCGGAGGCGGCGGCGCGGGCGAACGCGAGGGCAGAGCTTTTCACCCGGGTGATCATATCCAATGCCTTCAGCGTTCAGATGGACGTGCAGTCACGCAAGCGCGACGGCCGCTTCGAGCTCGACGTGTTCCAGGGCTATCAGCGCACCGCCGGCTACCGCCTCGCCTATAATGCGGGGGCGACGCCTTCCTTCGAACTGCTCCGCTTCGGGCGCAGCGGCGAGCGGCGCATCGCGACCCATAAGAAAGCGATGAAGTTGGAAGACGGCTATCGCCACCGCATTCTGCTGATGCGCGACGAAACCGGCGGCATGGTGGTGACCGTCGACGGCGCGGCGGTGATCGACGTCTCCGATAGAAGCTTCCGCGACCCGTTCAACGGCGTCGCGCTGGCAAATCGCGGCGGCGACTTCTCGGTGCGGGAGATAACAGTCTCGGGCGTCAAATAGAGGCGGTTTGGAGCAAATCCCGAGCAGGTGGAATCACCTGCGACGACGCATTTGCTTGAATCAAAAAGGGCTAGGGCAGTTCGCCTGAACGCAAGTGAACGCTAAATGCTCTAAGCCTTGCCCTTCGCCGCACCCGACTGAAATATCGGGTTCGTCGCGCCGAAGGCGTTGATCGCCGTGCCGGTGACGGCGGAGGATCTCGGCGAGGCGAGGAACAGCGCCAGTTCGGCGATTTCCTCCGGTACCATCAGATTGCTGTCTTGCGCCCGGCCCTTATGGTCGAAGGCATGGCGGAAGCCTTCCGTGTCGGTCGCACCGGGGCAGATGCAATTCACATCGATGCCATGGTGCTTCACCTCGGCGGCGGTGCTTTGGGTGAGGTTGATCAACCCGGCCTTGGCGGCGCGGTAGGCCGAGCGCCCGGCGCCGCCGCGCGTCCCCCCAATGCTCGACATATTGACGATCTTACCGGCGCCCTTGGCGATCATATGAGGCAGCACGGCGCGGGTGAGCATCGCCGGGGCCACGAGATTCACCTGAATCACCTGCTTCCAAAGCGCCGGCTCGAATTCGGCCAGATCGTAGGAATCATGGATGACTGCGGCATTGTTGATCAGCACGTCGATACGGCCGAAGACTTCCATCGCCGCCTCCGCGATGCGCCCGGGGCTCTCGTCGAGCGCGAGATCGGCGGTCAGCGGAACGGCCCTGCTCCCGGCCTCCTCGATTTCCGCGCACAGGCTGGCGAGCTCGATTTCGGTACGGCCGGAGGCGAGAATATGGGCGCCTTCCTTGGCGAAGGCGAGCGCCGTGGCGCGACCGATTCCCTTGGTCGCGCCGGTGACGATGACCGTTTGGTCGGAGAATTCCGGGCTTTGTCGCGCGCCGCTCACGGCTTGCGATGCTAGACGGAGTCTTTCACCCACTCGGCCAATTTGGCCTTGGGCAGCGCGCCGACCTTCATCGAGGAAACCTCGCCGCCCTTAAAGAGGATCAGGGTTGGAATACCGCGCACGCCATATTTAGACGGGGTCGAGGGGTTGCTGTCGACATCCACCTTGGCGATGGTGACCGAGCCGTTCATCTCTTCGGAGATTTCTTCCAGGGCCGGCGCGATGGCCTTGCAGGGGCCACACCATTCAGCCCAGAAATCGACCAGTACCGGCCCCGGCGCGTTGAGAACTTTTTCCTCGAATTCGGCGTCGGTGACATGGGTAATGGTCATGATTTTCTCCTGCAATGGGATAAATACAATTTAGGTGCGGGGTGGCGGAGCGTCAAGGCGCGTGCATGTCCAACAAAATATCCGGCAGCCAGACCAGCTTCGGGCCATCGGTAAAGAGCAGGGCTGTGCGAATCTCGCGGCCGGGAAAGATCGCCCGGAGCGCCGCGCGGTAGCCCGCCATCTGCGCGAGATAGGCTTCCGGAATGGCCGAATCCTCCGCCGGCGGCGGGCGCCCCGACTTGTAATCGACTACCAGCACATGGTCCTCGGCAATGAGGAGACGGTCGACCTGGCCGGAGATGACCGATTCGCCGAGCACCGCGGCGAGCGGCACTTCCGCCCGGCTGCCCGGCCCGAACAGCGCCGCCGCCGCCGGCGCGTCGAGCACCGCCAGTACTTCCGCCGCGACCTCTTGCTGGGCCTCCGCCGTCAGCCCATGAGCCGGGCGGGCGAGAAAGCGCGCCGCCGCCTCGGCCCGCGCGCCTGCGTCGAGCTCGGGCAGAACTTCCAGCAGGCGGTGAATGAGCCGCCCGCGCAGAAAAGCGCTGGCGCCGTCATCGGCGAGCGGCCCGCGCACGGTCGGCTCAGCCCCGGCGGGGCGCGACGGCGCGAGCGGGCGCGGCGGCTTCGGCTCGGGCGGCGCGGGCTCGAGGAAATGCGCCGGCAGGGCTTCGGTCTCGTCCTTCTCCGGCGGCGGGGCGGGCGGTACGACCGGGGCCGTCTGCCCGCAGGAGAGCGCCAATCCCCCGCCCGACCAGCCCTCGGCGCCGGCAAAGCCGAGCTCGATTTCTTCCGCCCCATCGAGCCCGGCAAAGCCATTTTGGATCAACTGATACCAGCAGCCGTCCGGCGGCTCCTTCGCGCCCTGCCAGCCGGTGATATAGAGCCGGTCCTCGGCGCGGGTCATAGCGACATAGAGGAGGCGGCGATATTCGTCGAGATCGCGCCCGCGGGCAGCTTCGCGCAAGCCCTGGCTTACCCGCTCCTCCCGCGCGCGGCGCCCGGGCCACAGCGGAACGTCTCCTTCCGCCCACAGAATTGCCCGCCGGTCACCGGGAAGAGACATGGTGTCCGGCATGAAGATGATCGGCGCCTGCAGCCCTTTGGCGCCATGCACAGTCATCACCCGCACCTCGTTGCGCGACTGCTCGGGATCGCGCTTGAGCTCGGTCTCGGCGGCGCGCAGCCAATGGAGAAAGCCCTGCAGCGAGGGCGGATGTTGACGCTCATAGGTCAGCGCGGCGGAGAGGAACTCATCGATCGGGTCCGCGGCCTCCGCGCCGAGGCGCTGAAGAAGCAGTTTGCGGCCGCCGGCGGCGCCGAGAAATTCGCTATAGAATTCGAAGGGCGGCTTGTAGTCGGCGATGGCGAGAAGCGCACTGAGGACCTCATTGGCGCGGGCAAAATCCTCATTTTCGCCGCGTCGGGCGGTCAGCGTTTGCCACAGGCTGGGATGCTCGCGCTTGTGGGCAAGATCGAACAGGCGCTCCTCGCTGAAACCGATGAACGGTCCCTTGAGCAATGCGGCCAGGGTGAGATCGTCGCTCGGCAGGAGAAGAAAATCGCCGAGCGCCATCAAATCCATCACCGCCAATTGTTCGGTCAGGTTCGTGCGGTCAACACCGGCAACTTCGATGCGGCGGATCTTCAGCGCACGCACCAGGGCGGCGGCGAACCCGCCGCGCTGACGTACCAGCACCAGGATATCGCCGGCGCGGATCGGCCGACCCTCCGATTCGAGCCAGCCGTCCGAGCCCGGCGCGGGCGCGCCGGTCAGCCAGCCGGATATCTTGTCGGCGATTGCGCCGGCAAGGCGGCGCGCGGGATCGTCACCGCCGCGGCGTTCCGTGGGGACGCTCCAAGGCGCATCTTCCGGAGCCTCGCGCGGCACCGCCACCGGCCATAATTCGACCCGCCCGCCCTGGCCGATGCGCGCCGCCTCGTGATGAAGCTGCTGGCCGGGGCGCACCACTCCGGCCTGCGCTTCCGGCTGGGCGAACACCGCATCGACCGCACCCAGCACCGCCGCCGTCGAGCGGAACGAGCGTTCGAGCGGCACTTCGCGCCATTGATGACGCGCCGCCTCGATGCGCTGGCGGAAATTCTCGCGGGTTTCCGCCAGCGCCGCCGGATCGGCGCCCTGAAAACTGAAGATCGACTGTTTCTCGTCGCCGACGGAGAAGATCGTCCGCACCGTCTCGCGCTTATCCTCGTGGGCGCTGTCGCCAACGAAGAATTCCTCCGCCAGGGCGGCGATGACGGCCCATTGCACTGGGCTGGTATCCTGCGATTCATCGACCAATATGTGGTCGAGCCCGCCATCAAGCTTGAACAGCACCCAGGGGGCGATGTCCGGCGCGGCCAGAAGCTTGCGGGTCTCCATGATCTGATCGTCATAATCGAGCAAGGCGCGAGCGGTTTTCTCGTCGCGGAAATAGCCCAGCAGCCGCGCACCGAAGCGGATCAGCGCGGCGCTGTTTTCCGCCACCGCAAGGGCCTTGAGGCGTTCCTGCACGGCGAGCAGGCGGGACTGTTCCTCGGCCAACACATCCGCCACGTCAGGCGCCGCCTCCTGCACGGCTTTGGTTGCGAGCCGGGCCAGCGGTCCGCCATCCTGGCGCAGAAAGGCGCGGCAATAAGCGTCGATCCCGGCCATGCGGGCGGCCTCGTCACCGGCCAGCCAATCGGTAATCAGGCCGGCACGGGCGATATCGGTTTTGGCGCCTTCGCCGAGCGCCTCGGCGGCCCGGACAAGCCCGTCGCGCGCGAAGGCGCCGTCGGCGCAGGCGGCGCGCACAATCGCTTCCAAGCTCTCGCCCTTTTTGACTCCCAGCAGGCGGGCGGCCGCCGCAGCCAGGTGCTCGCCGCCGCCTCGGCCGGCAAGCCTGCCGCGCGCGCCGGTCCACTCGCCCATCAGGTCGGCGAATCTGTCCTCGCCCAATTGCGCCGTGATGGTGGCGAGCGCCGTGGCGAGACCCTCGTCCTGGCCCTGGCGGGCATGGCGGAATAGGCGGCTCTGGGCTTCCTTGAGGAGCTCGCGCTGGGTGCGCTCGTCGGCCACCGCGAAGTGGGGCGCAATGCCGGCTTCCAAGGGGAAACGACGCAACAGGGACTGACAGAAAGCGTGAATGGTGAGGATCTTCATGCCGCCCGGCGTATCCAGCACCTGGGCGAACAGGCTTCGGGCGTGGCGGAGACTAACATTCTTGGTCTCATCCGCGACCAACTCGTTGAGTTCACCGTCGAGAATATCGTCAGCCGCGGTGGTCCACCGGCCGAGCGTGGAGGTGATGCGGATCGCCATCTCCGCCGCCGCCGCGCGGGTGAAGGTGAGACAGAGAATGCGCCCCGGCTCGGTGCCGCTCAGAAGGAGACGCAGCACCCGGTCTGTCAGCACCTTGGTCTTGCCGGTGCCGGCGGAGGCTGTGACCCAGACCGAGGCCGAGGGATCGGCGGCGGCCTGTTGCGCCTGCGTCATGGCGCTTCCTCCCCATCGCCGGCGGACCATTCCTGGACCCGTTCGAGATGCTCGTAATCGTTCCAGGCGGGAGCGGCTTCCGGGCGCGGCAGTGGGTGATAGGGCGTCGTTGGATCGTCGAATTTCGCGATCAGCTCCGACAGGCCCTGGCGCGCCGCCTCGGTAAGCTCCGCCACATCCTTTTTCAGAGGCTTGAGCTCGCCCGGCGGTTCGCCACCGGTGAGCCGCCAATAAGCGAGCGCCGTCACTTCTTCGGCGGGAACGCCCAGGAATCCGCCGGCTGCGGCGATCAACGCTTCCAGAGGAAGCTGGGGATAGCGCCCGGCGGCGACCTTCGTTTCGCTCGGCACCGTGCCGGTCTTGTAATCGATGATGACGAGGCCGCCGCCCTCCAGGCGGTCGATGCGGTCGGCCTTGGCCGTGAGGGTAAACGGCCCTTCCGGCCCGTCGAACACTATATTTCCGCTTACTTCGGAAGCCAGCGGCATGGCGGCGGCGCGCCAGGCGATTTCATTGCCGACGAACCAGCGGGCGATGCGCTCGAAGCGCGGCCACCAAAATGCCATCACCCCCGGCATGCGTTCGAAGCGCGCGAACTCCCGCTGCCCAAGGGCAAGCAACCGGGGCAGCGCGTCGTCCGGCGCGCCACCGCCCAGCTCGGCGATGAAGCGGTCGAGAATATCGTGGATGACCGTGCCCTTGTCGGCGGCGCCGGGGTCGGCGTCGATCTCGTCCAACGCCCTGAGCCTGAGGATATGGCGGGCATAGATGGCGTAGGGGTCGGCGAGCCAGGTTTCGATCTGGGTGACCGAGAGTTTGCGCGGGCGCGCCGCGACCGGCGGGCTGGGCGCCGGAGGCGCGGCCGGCCCGGGTGGCGTATCGGGGGCGTCGAGCAGTTCCTGCCAGTAGAGCCAGATATGCGATTCCTGCGCGACGAACGCATCCAACCCCTGCGGCGCGAGCACCGCGTTCAGGCGGGTGAGCCAGCGCGACGGCACCGTGGGCGCGCCCTCGACGCGCCGGGCGCGGGTCAGCATCACTTCGGGCGCGCCGCAGCTTTGCGCGAAATCATGGGCCGAGAGGCCGATGCGCCGCTCATGCGGCGGCAGGCCGAACTCGGCGCGCATGGCCTGGCTCATCCACGGATCGGCATCGGGCTCGGGCGGCCAGCTGCCTTCGTTGAGGCCGCCCAGGATCATCACATCGGCGCGCTGCAGGCGGGCTTCGAGCGGCCCCCAAATGAAGAGCCGCGGATGGCCACCATAGCGCGGCCGAACCACGCGGCCTTCGAGGAGGGCATCGAGCAAAGCGGGATATTCGCGGCCGTCGAGGCCGGGCGCATGAGGCGTATGTTCGGCAAGCTCGGCCATGAATTGGGCCGCCGCCTCGCCGTCCTCGCCGGCCCAAAGCCGCTCGGCGCCGAGCTCAGCGTCGCTCGCGGCGAGCCATTCGGCGAATTCGATATGGCCGCGCACGAGGGCCGCCAATTCCGCCGGCCCCTGGGTCAGCGCCGCGAAGGGTGCCGCCGCTTCGGCGATGGCGGTGAGCCAGTCCGCCGCCTGATCCTCTCCTTCCGCCCGCAGCGCGCGTTCGATGCCATCCAGGCCGGGCTCGGGCCGGGCGCCGCGCAGCACCGCGCGCTCCACCGCGCGCACCATGCGGCGGAAAAATTCCGGCGCGATGCCGCCCGCCGCGAGGGGATGCTTGAGCGCGGCGAGAAAAGAAGCGGGCGCGGCGCGCTCGGCGGCGAGCCGGGCGGAGAGGCGGAGAAAGATTCCGGGCGCGGTCTTGGCGAGCGGCGCACCGGCGGAATCGTCGATCTCGATGCCCCAGCGCTTGAGCTCCGCCGCGACGCGGCGCGCCAGGCCGCGATCCGCCGTCACCAGCGCCGCCGTCGCGCCCTCCTGCGCCAAGCTGGCGCGGAGGCGGAGCGCGATGGCGCCGGCCTCGATGCTCGATGTGGCGCATTCCAGCAGGGTGAAATTTTCCAGCGCCTCGGGATCGACCGGCGGCATATCGCGCCAGGCGCCGACCGTCTCCGCCGGATGCATCGCCTGGGCGACGAGGGCAGCGCGGGCCGGAGAGCCGGCAGGGGTATGAGGCGCCGGCCAGGGCTCGGCATCGTCCCGCGCCGCGCCGAGGCGGGCGAGCAATTGCTTTAGGCCGAACTGCGGATGGCTCGGCCCGAGACCGCCCCAACTCTCATCGTCGAGCTCTTTATCAAGACCGGGCAGGACGACACAGCCCTGGGGCAGGCGCGCGATCACCGCCAACAGATCCGCCGTGGCGGGAAGGCTGCCGGTCGAGCCGGCGGCGATCACCGGCCCCGGGGGCGGGCTTTCGCGCCATGCCTCGGCCAGGCCGTCGAGCACCGCGTTGCGCCGCGCCGCACCATCGAGCGCTTCGTTATCGGCGAGGATATCCGGCCAATGCTCGACCAGGATCTTGAGGAAATCGAGCACTTTCTGCCAATGGGTGGCATGGCGCTCCGGCGCCAGCTTGTTGAGGCCGGCGAGATCGAGCCGCTCGCTCCCGGCCTGGTCGAGAAGGGCGCCAAGCTCCTCGGCGAGGCGCATGGCCTGATCGACATGGCTCTGCGGATCGCGCGCGAGAATGAGCCGGGCGAGGAGGAATTGGCGGCGGAGCGGCGCCAGGGCCGGCGGCAGCTCGCCGCCCTCCGCCAGTCCGGCGGGGCCGGCCTCGTCCTCGTCGAGATCGCCGAGCGGGCGGATGCGCGGCAGCAGCATGGCGCCGGAATCCGACTGCCTGAGAAAGGCCTCGCTTAAAGTTCGGCAGGCGCGCCGGGTCGGCAGCAGGATGGTCGCCCGGCTGAGCGCCAGGGGGTCCTCCCCGACGCCGTCGAGAATATTGCCATGAAGGAGTCCATCGACCAGCGCATCGGCGAAGGGCAGCTCGGGCGCGATGGTGAAGAGCCGGGGCGCGGAGGCGAGCGCGCTCACCCGCCCGCCTCCGACGCGAGCCGCCGTTCGGCTTCGGCGAGGGCTTCGGGCGTGCCGACGTGATACCACCAACTGTCATGCTCGACGGCGAAGAGCCGCCCGCTGCCGGCGGCTTCGTCATAATGACGGTTGAGCGAATAGGGGCCGGCGGGGGCGTCCCGGAACAGGCGCGGATGGAGCATTTGCACGCCGCAGAAGATATGCGCGTCCGCCGCGCCATGGGCGCGCTCCGGTCGGCCATCCGCGCCGAGGCGGAAATCGCCGCCGCCGGCATGGCCGACCGCGCGCGCCTTCGGGCACAGGAGGAGCAGCGCGTCCATGCGCGTCTCGTCCCAAGCTGCGGCGAGCCGGGCCAAGGCCCGGGCACCGTCCTCGATAACCGTATCGCTGTTCTGCACGAAAAACGCCGCACCGCCGAGATAGGGCAAGGCCTGGGCCACGCCGCCGCCGGTATCGAGCAGGGTTTCTTCCGGCGACATGCGGATCGTGAGTTCCGGGCGGCGTGCGGCATAACCCGTCACATGGGCCGTCAGCAGGTCGGCGAGGTAATGGCTGTTGACCACCACCGAACGCACGCCGGCATCGGCGAGCCGGTCGAGGGCATGGTCAATGAGCGGCTTGCCGGCACACGGCATGAGCGGCTTGGGCAATCCGGGATCGGCGGCACGCATGCGCTTGCCGAGGCCGGCGGCAAGCACCATGGCATGGCTCGGCATGGCGCCGCTCATGGAGCGCCCCTCCCCCGTTCCGGCAAATGGCGGTCCAGCCAGTCGCCGACCGGCGCGAGGGCCGGATGGGCGAGATCGGCTTCGATATGGCGCCAGACGCGGGGCAGAAATTCGAGATAGCCCGGCTTGCCGTCGCGCCGGGCGAGGCGCGAAAAGATCCCTGCGATACGGAGATTACGGTGCGCGCCGAGGATGGCATAGGCGGCGTGAAACGCCTCGGCGTCGAGCGCGGGAAAGGCGGCGATAAAGCGCGCGACCATGTCGGCTGCCAACCCGTCCGGTACGTCGCGCCGCACATCCTTGAGAAGTGAGACGAGATCGTAGGGCAGCGGCGCGATGACGGCGTCCTGAAAATCGAGCAGGCCGACTCGGGCGATGCCGTCGCGCTCCGCCAGCCACATCAGATTGGCGGCGTGAAAATCGCGCAACGCGAGACATGTTGGGGCTTCGAGCGCGAACCCATGGGCTTCGCGCCAGCTTTCGACCCAGCTCTCCGCCTCCGGTGCAAGGTCACCGCCCTCCGGTGGCCACCATTCGGCGAAGAGGCGTATTTCCCGGGCGAGATAGTCCTCGTCCATCACCGGGAAATCGTCCGCCACCGGCGCCTCGCCGAGCGCCACCAGGATATCGACCGCCGCGCCATAAAGGATCGCCGCGTCGGGGCCGGCGCCTTCGTCGAGACAATTGGTGAAAGTGAGATCGCCGAGATCCTCCTCCAACAGCAGGCGGTGGGCGGCGTCCTCGGCGAAAATTTCGGGCGCGCTCAGGCCGAGTTCCGCCAGGCGCCGGGCGGCGCGGCGGAAGGGCGCGATATCTTCATGCGCCGAATCCATCAGCACGGCGCTTTCGGAACCGCGGCGCAGGCGAAAATATTGCCGCGCGGAGGCATCGCCGGCGAGCGCCGTCCGCGCCGCATCGGTCCAGCCTTGGGCGGCGAGAAAGCGCTCGATCTCAGCGCCGCGCTCAGCCATCGCCCGCCATCAGGCGCGCCACCAGGTTCGCCGCGCGCGGCCCATGCGGCGTGAGGGTGGCGCGCCGGGCCTCTTCGCCATCGCCAGGGTCGAGGCGCAGCTCCAGCCAATCCGGCGGCGCGTTGCCGATCATTTTTTCCGGCCATTCGATGAGCGAGATCGCCGTCTCGAACGCCTCTTCGATGCCGAGCTCGAAGACTTCCTCCGAATTCTGCAGGCGGTAGAGATCGAAATGCCAGATCGGCGCGCCGCCGTTTTCATAGGTTTGCACCAGGGTGAAGGTCGGGCTCGGCACTTCGGTCTCGCCGAGCCGGGCGCGGATGAAGGCGCGCGCAAAGGTCGTCTTGCCGGCGCCGAGCTCGCCGGCGAGGCCGATGATATCCCCCGCCACGGCGAGCGCCGCCAAACGCGCCGCGAGGGCATCGGTGGCGGGCAGATTGCTGAGGGTTAGCTGAGCGGGTTGCGACTCGTCATGGGGCGGCATCGCTCAACTTACCGCATTGCGGCGGAAAGCCGTTAGCGCGTTTAAACCGCGACCTCTTGTTGTGCCTGATGTTTGATCGGGAACACGCAGGTCACCGTGGTGCCCTTGTCGAGCGTCGAATCGAGGATCACGCTGCCGCCATGCAGCTCGACGAAATTCTTGACCAGCGACAGGCCGAGCCCGGTGCCGCCCTGGCGCGCCAGGGGATTGTCCGCCTGCCAGAAACGCTCGAACACTTGGCCTTGTTCCTCCTGCGGGATGCCGACGCCGGAATCGGCGACCCAGACGCGCAAATCGGAGCCTTCGATCTTGGCGCCGAGGTTGATGGACCCGTTGGCCGGGGTGTATTTGATGGCGTTGTTGAGGAGATTGAAAACGATCTGCTTGAGCCGCCGCTCATCCGCCTCGATACGGCCGATTTCCCGGGAGCATTCGAACGAAACCTGAAGCTGTTTGGCGCGGACGCGCTCCTGAATGAGGTTGAGCATGTTCATCAGCGTGGCATGAACATCGATCGATTCGACCTCGAGCACCATGAGGCCGGCCTCGATGGTGGCGAGATCGAGGATGTTGTTGATCAGCGACAGCAATTGCTGCGAGGACTGCAGGATGCCCGAAACATATTCCTGCTGGCGCTCGTTGAGCTGGCCGAAATATTGGTTGGCGAGAATTTCGGTGAAGCCGATAACCGTGTTCAGAGGCGTGCGCAGCTCGTAGGACACATTGGCGATAAACTCGGATTTGAGCCGGTCGGTCGCCTCCAGCGCCTGGGCGCGGTCGCGGAGCGCGCGCTCGACCTGGAAGCTGTCGGTGATATCGAGATAGGTGATCAGCGTCGCGCCGTCCGGCAGCGGCACATAGGTACAGTCGAGCACTTTCTCGTCGCGCCGCTCGAGGCGCATGGTCGAGCGGGCGCGCTCGGAGATGCGCGCAATATGGTGGGTCTTGTAATTCTCCCAATCCTCGCCGTCATCGATCAGCTTGCGCGACCATTCGGTGATTTCGGCGATATGCGGCTTGCCGTCCAACTGCCCCTGATCAAGCTCCCACAGGGTCGCGTATCCCGGGTTGGACAATTGCAGCCGGCCATCGGCGCCGAACACGGCGACCGCCTCGAACAGATTGTCGAGGGTGGCGCGCTGCACCGCAGTGAGGCGGCTATAGTCGCGCTCCAACGTGTACCTATCGGTGACATCCTGCGACATGAATTGCAGGCCGCCGAACGGATGCGGCAAAACGATATGGCGGATCGTCGCGCCGTCCGCCAGATGCAGCAGTTCCTCTTCGGGCTCGGTGATGCTGGTGAACATGTCGTTCATGCGCGCTTTATATTGCCGCCAATCGGCCTGCTCGGGCAGGCGGCCCATCTCGCGTTGCGACTCAAGCACTTCCGAGAGGGTGGGCTGGCCGGCGAGCCATCCTTCCTCAAGCTTGAACAGCTTGACGAACTCGCTGTTGAAAAATGTCAGGCGCGTATCCGGGGCATAAATGGCAATCGAGGTATTGAGCGACTGCAGGACCTGGGCATGAGCCTCGATATGGCGATTGAGGTCGGATTCGGCCTGTTCGAGATCGCTGATATCATGCGCCCAGCCGGCGGTGCCGCCGCCATTGGCGAGCGGCGTCTCGACGATTTCGAGGAAACGGCGCTCGCCGCCGACAACGACATGATGGCGCTCGCGATTTTCTTTCTTTGTCTCGACCGCGGCATTGGCCAGAGCGCGGGCCTCTTCCTGGGGCACGCCGGAGATCAATTCGGGCCCATGTTCGCGGACGACCCGGCGCGGCGATGAATCGACATGGCGGGCATAGGATCTGTTGCACCAGGTCAGGCCGAGATCGGCGGCGCGCTGCCAAATCGGCATCTCAAGGGCATCGAAAAGCGTCCGCAAATGTTCGATTTCCGAACTTAAATCAATGGATTGGGCGGTTTCCTCCGTGGCGTTGCGCAAGATCAGGGTGATTTCGCCGTCGGCGGCGGCAAAGCCGTTGAGATGATAGCTCTCGCCTTCAATTCGCCCGGCGCAACGCATCGCAAGCGCCTTGCCGTCGGGCGACAAATCGCCGAGGACATCGCGAATTCGCCGGCAATCCTCTGCGGCCAGGATTTCCGAGATCGCCTCCAGGGTGCTCTCTTGCCCCGCCGAATCCTTGTTTTGCACGTCAAACACGTGGATTCCGGCAGCTTTGAGCTCGGCTTCGAGCTTGCGCCGCGAGCCGAGCGCGGTGGCTTGCAGCATTTCCCCCTTGGCGCGCTCGTGCAACAGGCCGACGCGCAGGTGGACCGCCGCCGCTACCGCCAGTAAGGCAACGATTCCCACACCGACCAGCGCCGCATCGTCACCTTGCCAGGCAGCCAACGCGCTCTTCGCGGCCAAGGCAGTGGAGAGAAATATTACCCCAACCATTGCGCGGCGCAGGGCGCTGAAAGCTCCATGAACTGTCATTGGTTGAGAATGTTAGGGGCCATTGAGCCGCCAAACAAGGGATCGCGTCCGCGCTTTGATCTGGCTCAAGGCGGCCAAGGCGTCAATCGGCTGGAATGGCACTATTGGTGGCGCGGCATCGAAGCGCCGCCGGATTCGCTGTCCTTAACGATTCGAGGAGTGAAAATATGGCTTGGGATCTCGCACTGCCGCTGCTGATCATGCTGGCGACCGGTATCGTCGGCCTGTTGATCGTCTATTGCGCGCGCAAACTTATGTTCGACCCGCGCGCTGCGGACCACACGGACGATACGGCCGCGGAAGCCGGCGATTAGTAACGGTAATGGTCCGGCTTGAACGGGCCTTCCTGGGTCACGCCGATATAATCGGCCTGTTCGGCGCTTAATTTGGTGAGCTTGACGCCGAGCTTCTCCAAATGGAGCGCCGCGACCTTTTCATCGAGATGCTTGGGCAGGGTGTAGACCTTGTTGTCGTAGGATTCGCCGTTTCGCCACAGCTCGATCTGCGCCAGCACTTGGTTGGAGAATGAGGTGCTCATGACGAAGCTCGGATGGCCGGTGGCGCAGCCGAGATTCACCAGCCGGCCCTTGGCGAGCACAATCAGGCGCTTGCCGTCGGGAAATTCTACCTCGTCGACCTGCGGCTTGACCTCGTGCCACGGGTAATTCTGCAGCGCGCCGATTTGAATTTCCGAATCGAAATGGCCGATATCGCAGACGATGGCGCGGTCCTTCATCTGGCGCATGTGATCGAGGGTGATGACATCGAGATTGCCGGTCGCGGTGACGAACACATCGCCCTGGGATGCAGCCTCGTCCATCGTCGTCACCTCATAGCCTTCCATCGAGGCCTGCAGCGCGCAGATCGGATCGATCTCGGTCACCAGCACGCGCGCGCCCTGGCCGCGGAGTGACACGGCACAGCCCTTGCCGACATCGCCGTAGCCGTTCACCACCGCGATCTTGCCGGCGAGCATCACATCGGTCGCCCGCTTGATGCCGTCCACCAGGCTTTCGCGGCAACCATAGAGATTGTCGAATTTTGATTTGGTCACGGAATCATTGACGTTGATCGCGGGCACTTTGAGGGTGCCGGCCTTTTCCATCTCATAGAGGCGCAAGACCCCGGTGGTGGTTTCCTCGGAAATGCCTTTGACGGCCGCCATCTGGTCGGGATAGCTGTCGTGCATGATCTTGGTCAGATCGCCGCCATCGTCGAGGATCATGTTGGCCTGCCAATCGCCGGGCGCCTCGATGGTCTGCTGGATGCACCATTCATATTCTTCTTCCGTCTCGCCCTTCCAGGCAAATACCGGCGTGCCGGTGACGGCAATGGCCGCCGCCGCCTGATCCTGGGTCGAGAAGATGTTGCAGCTTGACCAGCGCACGGTGGCGCCGAGCGCCTGCAGGGTTTCGATCAGCACCGCGGTCTGGATGGTCATGTGCAGACAGCCGAGGATGCGCGCGCCGGCGAGCGGCGCATCGGCGCCCAACTCGTCGCGCAGCGACATCAAGCCGGGCATTTCGGTTTCGGCAATGGCGATCTCCTTGCGTCCCCAATCGGCGAGCGAAATGTCCTGGACCTTGTAATCGGTGGCGTCCGACATGGATGATTCTCCGGTTTGACTGGCGGGTGAATTGGATTTGCGGAGCGGCCTTGTAACACCGCCGCACGCGGCGCACAACCGAGCTAGTCGAGCGCGTTGAAATCGTCGATCAGGGTGGCGATGACGCCGGAATCGGTCTGCTCCATGATCTGTCCGGCGCGCTTTTCGGCGTCGCCGATATCGAGGCCCAAAATGCGCTGCTTGACGCGCGGCAGATTGGGCGCCGCCATCGAGAGATCGCGCAAGCCCAACCCGAGAAGCAACGCGGTCAGGCGCGGCTCGCCCGCCATCTCGCCGCAAATATTGACCGGGATGCCAGCGCTGCGGGCGGCCTCGGCGGCGAACTTAATGAGCCGCAGCACGGCCGGGTGCAGCGGATCATAGAGATGGGCGACCTGTTCGTCGCCGCGGTCGGCGGCAAGGGTGTACATGGTGAGATCATTGGTGCCGATGGAAAAATAATCGCTCACCTTGGCCAGGCTGTCGGCGGCGAGCGCGGCGCCGGGCGTCTCGATCATGATGCCAAGCTCGGGCAGCGGGTCGGACATGGCGACGCGCTTGCGCTCAAGGCGGCGCACGACCTTGTCCATCGCCTCCTGGACGCGCTTGATCTCGCCCGCCGAATTGATCATCGGCAACAGGATGCGGAGCTTGCCATGGGCGCTCGCGCGCAGCATGGCGGCGAGCTGGGTCTCGAGCAGCTTGCGCACCTTGAGCGACAGGCGAATCGCGCGCAAGCCGAGGGCGGGATTGGCGCTCGGGCTGATATGTTCGCCCAGGGAATAGGCCAGCTTGTCGCTGCCGACATCTAGGGTGCGCACCGTCACCGGATGGCCCTCCATGCCTTCGACGATTTCCTTGAAGGCGACATATTGCTCGTCTTCGCTCGGCAGGGTGTCGCGGTTCATATAGAGGAATTCGCTGCGCAACAGGCCGACCCCCTCGGCGCCCACTTGCTGTGCCAGGGCGAGCTCATAGGGAAGCTCCAGATTGCATTGCAGCGAAATGCGCACCTCGTCCCGGGTCGTGGCGGGCACGCTGCGGAGGCGTTCGAGCTGGCGCTGGCGCCGGGCGAGAGCCTCGCGGCGGCGCTCGAAGCGGGCGATGGTCGCGTCGCTCGGATTGACCACCACCGTGCCGCGCACGCCGTCGACCACGACCAAATCGCCGGGGCGCACCTGGTTCACCAGGCTGGGCACGCCGAGCACGGCGGGCAGGCCGAGAGAGCGCGCCATGATCGTGGTATGGCCCTCCGCGCCGCCGAGGGCCGACGCGAAGCCGCCGACGATGGCGGGGTCCATCAGCGCCGTGTCCGCCGGGGTGATTTCCTCGGCGATGATGATCGAGCCCGGCGCCAAGCCGGAAAAGGCCTGATAACCCGCCTTGGTAAGATTGCGCACGAGGCGCGCGCTCACCTCGCGCACGTCCTGGATCTTGCCGGCGAGATAGGAATCCTCCATCTCCGCAAAGGCGTGGGCGATTTCGGAGAGCTCGGCTTGCACCGCCGCCTCGGCATTGAGCTTATCAACGCGGATACGCTCCTCGACGCCGCGCACCAGGCGCGAGCCGGTGAGCATTTGGAGATGCGCCTCCAGCAGATAATTAAGCTCCTCCGCCGCCGCCTCGGAGAGGGTCGATGCCTTGGTGCGCAGTTTCTCGACCTGCTTGATCGAGAACTGCACAGCTTCGTCGAAGCGCGTGAGCTCCGCCTCGATATCGGTCACGCAATATTCGGGAACATCGATCAGGCCGCGCTCCATGACGTGCGCCGGGCCGATGGCGATGCCGGCGGAGACACCCAATCCCGAATATTTAAGCTCCGCCCGCGCCGATGCGGCCGGCGGCGGGGCCGGCGGGCTGCGGGTTTCGCGTTTGGTCTCAGTCTTCATCGAAATTATCGTCCACCAATTTAACCAACGCGTTGAGCACGTCTTCGGTTTGAGGCCCGCGCGCCTCCAGGGTGATTTCCGTCCCCGGCGCGGCGGCCAGCATCATCAGCCCGAGGATGGAGACGCCGGAGACCCGGGTGCCGTTGCGCACGACCCAGACCTCGGCCTCGAAAGAGCCCGCCATGCGGACGAATTTCGCCGCCGCGCGGGCGTGCAGCCCCAAGCGGTTGCCGATGAGGCAGGAACGCCGTTCGAACTCCCCTTCCGCGGGCGTGTCGGCGCCGCTCATGCGCGGATCGCCGACAGGCCGCTCATGCTTCGTCTCCCTCCAACAGTCTGCTCGCCACGTTTATGTATTTACGCCCGGCTTCCTGGGCAAGGGCGACCGCCTCCGCCAGATTGTCCTGGTCGCGTACGCTGGCGAGCTTGATCAGCATCGGCAGGTTCATGCCGGCGACGACCTCGACCTTCGCCTGGTCCATCACCGAAATGGCGAGATTGGACGGCGTGCCGCCGAACATATCGGTCAACAGGATCACGCCATGGCCGTCATCGACGTCGCTGATGGCGGCGATGATGTCCTTGCGCCGAAGCTCCATATCATCATCCGCGCCGATACAGACGGCGCGGGTGTTGGCCTGACGGCCGACCACATGCTCCGTCGCCGCGACGAATTCCTCCGCCAGACGGCCATGGGTCACCAAGACGAGACCGATCATTTTCTCTCCCAAGCAAATTCCACCGCCTCGCGGGCGGTGCGGTTCAACCGGGCGGCGCAACCGCCGCGCCGGGTAATTCTAGCTGCTCTCTTTGGCTTTGCTGTGCTCCGTTCCGCCCTCCAGATCGCGATGCCGCACGCCGACCTGCCGGCCGGCTTCGCGCAGCGCCTCGGCGACCCGCTCGGCGACGAATACGGAGCGGTGCCGTCCTCCCGTACAGCCCATCGCAATCGTCAAATAGGATTTACCCTCGCGCTCATAGGCCGGCAAGAGCGTGAGGAGCATGTCTTTCAGACTAGCAAAAAAGGCGGCGAAGGCCGAATCCGCCTCAATATGCCGGCCGACGGCCAAATCCAGGCCGCTCAAAGGCCTGAGATTGTCCTGATAATGCGGATTGGAGAGAAAGCGCACATCGAACACCAGGTCGGTATCCGCCGGCAGGCCGCGCGGATAGGAGAAGGACATGACGAAAATGCTGAGCTCGCGCGCCCGCGGATGGGAAAAATGACCGGCCAGCAGCCGGCGCAGATCCATGATCTCGAGTTCGGTGGTATTGACCGTGAGATCGGCACGCCGGCGCAGCCAGTCGAGACGCTCGCGCTCGCGCCGGATGCCGTCGATTACCGGGCGGTCGACGGCGAGCGGGTGGGGCCGCCGGGACTCGGTGAAGCGCCGGCGCAGCGCTTCGTCATCGCCATCGAGAAACAGGAGGGTGACATCGAGATCGGTGCGGTCGAGGAGCGGCGCGATATCATGCTCGAAATGCTCGATATCGAATTGGCGCGTGCGCACATCGACGCAGAGCGCAAGCGGCCGGTTGAAGGCCGCGGCGGCATCGCCGACCGCCGAACCGCGCGGCCGGACCAGATCCGGCAGCAGCGAGAGCGGCAAATTGTCGACCACCTCATAGCCGATATCCTCAAGCACCTTCAGCGCCGTGGATTTGCCGGCGCCGGACATGCCGGTAACGAGAAGAAGCCGGCGGCGTGGCGTCTGCGCTTCGGCGGCCACGCTCATGAGCTCTCCGCCCGGGCCGGCGCCAGATACACGAGCGGCGCCTCGCCGCGCGCCGCCATGCGGCAGGCAAGGGCGAGCTTGGCCGGCGCCGAGGCCTCGAACGGCGCCACGGCGATCAGCGGCACTTCGATATCGTCGAGGTGGCAGGTGGCGGGTTGCGGCAGACGCTCGATGCGATCCGGCGTCACCAGATCGGCGACCAGGCGGAGCGGAACGCGCGGCAGATGTTCCATGCGCACCGGCCCGAGACCGCGCACCTCGATCACCCCGGCGAGCGCCGGCGGGGCGGAAGCGTAGAGGGTCCCGCCGTCGCACCGGCACTGAACCTGGTCATCGGCGACAAGGCTTGCGCCGCCATCGATCAGGCGCAACGCCAAATCCGATTTCCCCGCGCCGGAGGGCCCGCGCAGAAGAACGCCTTCGCCGTCTAAAGCGATGCAGGTTGCGTGAATGAGATGCATGCCGCCCATAGGGTGAAACGCCGCCGGTCCCCTGTCAATCCAACGCGGCGCCGCACTATGGTCATGGCAAGTTAGGCCGCCGGCGCCTCGGCGGTTTGGGTGAGGAGGGCGTAGAGCGCCTCGGGATTGTCCGAGCCGCGCAGGCGGGCGCAGACATCCTCGTCGCGCAGCAGGCGCGAGATGCGCGCGAGCGCCTTCAAATGATCCGCGCCGGCGCCCTCGGGCGCGAGCAGGAGAAAGATCAAATCGACCGGCTGCTCGTCGATCGCCTCGAAATCGACCGACGCGGGAAGCTTGGCGAACACCGCATAGAGCCGGTCGATTTCGCCCAGTTTGCCGTGCGGGATGGCGATCCCCTTGCCGACGCCGGTGGAGCCGAGACGCTCGCGCTCGAGCAGCACGTCGAAAATCGTGCGCTCATGCACGCCGGTCTCGTCCGCCGCCACGGCAGCCAATTCCTGCAACAACTGCTTCTTGCTGCCAGCCTTGAGATTGGCCAGCACGGCGTTCAACGAGAGGATATCCGCTATTTCCATCGCCTCTTCTCCGGCCCGCTATTCGGCCGCCGTAATTTGCGGGTCGATCCAGCCAATATTGCCGTCGGGGCGGCGGAACACGACATTCATGCCGCCATGGCTGCGATTGAAGAACATCAGGGCCGGCAATTCCGCCAAATCCATGCGCATGACCGCTTCGCCGACGGTCAGCTCGGCGATCTCGGTGGTCGCCTCGGCGACGATGACGGGGGCGAGATTATCCGGCTCCTCGTGCGCCTCTGCATGATGGTCCTCGGGCTCGGCCTCGGCCTCGATGACGAATTGGCGCGCCGAGACCGGCTCGCCATGGCCGCCGCGCCCGCGATGATGATCGCGCAGCCGGCGCTTATAGCGCCTCAGCCGCTTTTCGACCCGCCCGGCGGCGATATCGAAGCAGGCGAAGATTTCGTCCGCCTCGCCCTGGCCCTGCAGGGTTATTCCGGAACCGACATGTATGGTGATATGCGCCTCGAAACTACGCTTGCTGCTTTCGAACACCACATGGGCATCGATCGCGGCGGTGAAATATTTGCTGATCGCCGATTCAAGGCGTTCGCGCACATGTTCGCGCAAGCGCTCGCTGACTCCGACATGTCTGCCTTTGACGGTGAGTTGCATGGCAAAATCCCTTCACGCGACCCGGCGCGCAGATGATCCAATTATAAAGGCTAACCGCCCCGGTTCGGAAAGGCGCAGCAACATAGTTCCACCTCCGAAGCGAGTCAATAGGTCCGCCCGGGATCGGCTTCTCTCAATATTTATATAATCACTTCAAGGGATTATACTATAATCCGTGTTCCGCTTTCGCCAATGCCCGGCGCCGCTGCACCGACGAGGGAATGCCCATCGATTCGCGGTATTTGGCCACGGTCCGGCGCGCGATATCGATGCCGGAACGCTTCAGTATCTCGGCGATCCCGTCATCGGACAGCACCGTACCGCGGGTTTCCCCGTCGATCAGATCGCGTATTTGGTGGCGCACGGCCTCGGCGGCATGCGCCTCGCCGCCTTCATTGCTCGACAGCCCGCCGGAGAAGAAGAATTTGATCTCATAGGTGCCGCGCGGCGTGCCGATATATTTATTGTTGCTGACCCGGCTGACGGTGCTCTCATGCACGCCGACATTCTCGGCCACCGTGGCAAGGGTCAGCGGGCGCAGCTCCTGCACGCCATGGGCAAAGAAGGCGTCCTGCAGGCGCACCAACTCGGTCGCGACCTTCAAGATGGTGCGGGCGCGCTGATCGACGGCGCGCACCAGCCAGTTTGCGTTCTGATAGCAATCCGAGATGAAGCTGCGCGCTTCGCTGTCGGTCGCGAGCTCGCGCAGCTCGGCATAATAATGGGTGTCGACCATGACCCGTGGCAGGGTCTCATTGTTGAGCTCCACGCTCCAGCCGCCGCCGGGCAGCGGGCGGATGAACACATCGGGCACGATGGTCTGCACCACATCATGCTCGAAGGCGAGGCCCGGCTTGGGATTGAGCCCTTTGACCTCGGCCGCCATCTCCACCAAATCTTCATTGTCGACACCGCAGAGCTTCATCAGCCCGGAGGCATCGCCCACCGCCATGCTGTCGAGATTGTCGATCAGCGCCGCCATGGCGGGATCGAAGCGCCCGGCGTCGCGCAATTGTATCGCCAGGCATTCGCCGAGATTGCGCGCGAACACGCCGGGCGGGTCGAAGCCTTGCAGCGTCTCGAGGACAGCCTCGACGCGCGCCACCGGGCAGGCGAAACGCTCGGCCACGGCGGCGAGATCGCCGGCGAGATAGCCGGCATCGTCGACCATGTCGATCAGCGCGCTGCCGATCAGCCGGTCGGAAGGCTCGGAGATTTCCATGCCGAGTTGCGCCAGGAGATGCTCGCGCAGGGTCTCGGGCGCCGATTCGGCGAGATCGATGCCGTCGAGATCGCCCGTGCCGCGCCGGGCAACCGGGGCGCTGCCGTTCATGCCGCCCGGGCTACTGCCCGCGGTGCCGCCCGCCGACCAATAGTCATCGGCGTTCAAATCGATGTCGGCGAGATCCTGGCCCTCGGGCATGTCGGCATTGCGCTCGAGCGCCGAATCGGAGGCGAGCGGATCGCCGTCCGCGGGGCTTCCGTCCGGCGCGTCCGGCGTGTCGCTTTCGCCGAGTGCGCCGTCCTGGCGCTCGAGCAGCGGGTTCTTTTCCAGCTCGGTATCGATGAATTCGGAGAGCTCGATATTGTTGAGCTGCATCAGCTTGATCGACTGCTGCAATTGCGGCGTCATCACCAGGGACTGGCCCTGGCGCATATCCAGGCGGGGAGATATCGCCATCGGAGGGAAGCTTCCTACAGCTGAAACTGGTCGCCGAGATAGACCCGCCGGACTTCTTCATTGCTGACGATATCGGACGGTGCGCCCTCCATCAGGATCGCGCCCTCATAGAGGATGTAGGCACGGTCGACGATTTCGAGGGTCTCGCGCACATTGTGATCGGTCAGCAACACACCGATGCCGCGATCCTTGAGATGCGCCACCAGCTCGCGGATTTCCGCCACGGCGATCGGATCGATGCCGGCGAGCGGCTCGTCGAGCAGCATGAAGCTCGGTTTCGAGGCGAGCGCCCGGGCGATCTCCACCCGCCGGCGTTCGCCGCCGGAAAGCGCCAGCGCCGGGGTGCGGCGGAGATGGGTCACGGAAAACTCGGCGAGCAATTCGTCGAGCAGGGTTTCTCGCTTTTCGCGCACCGGCTCGACAACCTCAAGCACCGCGCGGATATTGTTCTCGACCGTGAGACCGCGAAAGATCGATGCCTCCTGCGGCAAATAGCCGACGCCGAGACGCGCCCGGCGATACATCGGCAGATCGGTAATATCGTGGCCGTCGAGCGAGACGGTGCCATATTCCGAGGCGATCAGGCCGGTCATGACATAGAAGCAAGTGGTTTTGCCGGCGCCATTCGGGCCGAGCAGGCCGACCGCCTCGCCGCGCCGCACATAGAGGCTCACATCGCGCAACACCGGGCGCTTCTTGAAGCGCTTGCCGAGATTGTGCGCGGCCAGGCCGGTGCTTTCCGCGACCAAGCGTGGCGCCGCGCCGGCACCCGTGCCGTCGCCGCCACCGTCCTTCTTCAATGGGATAATCAAATCCTCACCGTCTGGCATAGGTTGCTTATACCCCAGATTGGTTAATTATTTTCTTTTTTTGGCACAAAGAGGCCGCGCACCCGTTCGCGCTCGCCGTCCTCGTTTACCGCGCTCAAAACCTTGCTTTTGCCGGTCACCAGATCGAGCTCGAGCTGCTCGCCCTGAATGATGTTGTCGCCCTGGGTCAGCACCACCTGGCCGGTCAGCCAGATCTTCTTATTGTCGACGTCATAAATGCCGCGCGCGCCCTGGGCGGTCTCGTTGGGCGAGGAGACGAAGACATTGCCTTCCGCGTCGATCTGCGAAATTCCCGGCTCGTCCGGCGATTCCTTGTTGTCGCGGTAATGCACGATGAGCATGTCGGCCTTGAGCAGCATGTCGCCCAGGATCGCGTCGACATCGCCGCGGAAGATCGCGAGATTCTCGCTCTGCCGCACCTCGAGGGTATCGGCGGTGATTTCGATCGGCGCGCCGCTGTCATGATCGTCGTTCAGCTGGTCGAGCTGCGCCATGGCCGGCGGAACGGCGGCAGCGAGGAGTAATGCGGCCGCGGCCAGGGAAGTGATCCATCTAAAAGTCATGCCGTCAGCTCCGCCCGCTCGGGAATATGGTCATCTTTACGCCGCCGCCGAAAAACATGGACTGGGCATTGTCGTCCAAAAAGAAATTGCCGGCTTCGAGCAGGCCGAGAGGGCCCTGGCCGGAGAGCGGCGCATCGCCGTCGGCGGTGCGCGCCGCGAGATCGACATGGGCGCGGTCGGTGTGAAATTCGTGCCCCTGGTCGGAGAAGATCGACACGTCGCCGGCGAGATCGAGCTGGCGCGCGTCGCGCTCATAGAGACCTTCGCGCGCGGTGAGCGCGATCCACTGCCCGGCGCCGGCATCGGTGAACACATCGGCGGAAATTTCTTCCAGGGTGATGAGGGGCGAGTTGGCATCGGGCTGGTTGGCTTCCGCCGCGGTCACCGTGTAGGGCTGGTTGCGGTTGTCGACGCCGATATAGCGGGCGTTCACCATGCGGAGCGAGCCATCGAGATCGGGCGCGTCGGAGAAGGTGATGCGGAAGCCCTCCTCGCGCCCGGTCGCCAGCGGCCAGACGATGACCAGGCCGAGCAGCAACAGCGCGCCGAGCGGCAGGGCATAGCGCATGAAGCCGACGAAATTGCTGTAGCCGCCGGCGCGCCCGGCGGCGCCTTCGCGGCTGCGGGCCTGAAGGCCGGCCAAGCGCGGCGCGTTTTCGCGCGGCGGCACCGTGCCGCCATATCGCCCCGGGGTGCTCATGCAATACCCGCCCTCAAGCAATCATGAATGTGGAGAATGCCGACCGGCCGCGCGCCGTCGGTAACGAACAGACCGGTGATCTCGCGCGCGTTCATTGTCCTCACCGCTTCGGCGGCGAGGGCATCCTCGCGGATGGTTTGCGGCTCGCCCGTCATCAGCTCGCCGGCCGTCCGCTCAAGGAGATCGTCGGCGAGATTGCGGCGCAGATCGCCATCCGTGACGATACCAAGGAGATCGCCCGCCTCGTCGATCACGCCGACACAGCCGAAGCGCTTCGCTGTCATCACGATAAGCACTTCCGACATCGCCATGTCCGGAGCGACCAGCGGCAGGTCCGCTTCGCCATGCATGATGTCGCGCACGCGCACCAGGCTTTGGCCGAGTTTTCCGCCGGGATGGAAGACGTGAAAATCGGTTTCGG